>CAMLSG010000005.1 GCA_946482635.1 uncultured Duganella sp. | reverse complement strand
ACTCATCAGTAACAGTTGAAAGTCGGTGCCAGGTCTGGCACCGACTTGTCACCTCGCATATGTTAACATCGCGGCCTTGACAGAATGGCCGGAGATTCCTGTGCAGCACCCGATTCGCTTCTATGACAAACCCGCTGGCGGCCTGGGTTCGCTGCATGGCACGGCCAAAGCCCTGCGCAGCAATAGCCCGTTGCCGGCCTTGAAAGTCCTGCCGCAGTTGAACCAGCCGGGCGGGGTGGATTGCCCGGGCTGCGCCTATCCGGACTCGCCCAAGGATAAAGCGGTCGATTTCTGCGAGCAGGGTGCATGGGCCATTGCGCATGAATCGACGGCGCGCCGCGCTACGCCGGAATTCTTTGCCGCGAATCCGCTGGCTGTACTGCGTACCCGTGCGGAATGGGAACTGGAGGGCTTCGGCCGCCTGACCGCTCCCATGCTGTACGACCGCGCCAGCGATACCTACCGTGAGATCGAGTGGGACCAGGCGTTCAAGCTGGCTGCCGGCGCGCTGCAGGCGCTCGATGCCCCAGGCCGGGCCGTGTTCTACGCGTCTGGCCGTAGCAGCAACGAGGCGGCTTTCCCTTACCAGTTGTTTGCGCGCGCCTTCGGCACCAACAATATGCCGGATTCGTCGAACTATTGCCACGAGTCGTCCGGCATGGCGCTCGGCACGACGCTGGGCGTGGGCAAGTCGACCGTTACACGCGAGGACTTCGAACACGCGGAGGCGATCTTCGTTTTCGGCCAGAATCCTGCGACCAACCATCCGCGCATGCTGGGCGATCTGCGCGAGGCTTCCCTGCGCGGCTGCCGCATCGCGGCCTTCAATCCAATGCTGGAGCCGGGCCTGCGCGGTTTCGCCGATCCGCAATCGCCGGTCGAAACCCTGACCGGCCGCGGCACGCGCATCGCCAGCGAGTATTTCCAGGTACGCGTCGGCGGCGACCTGGCGGCCATTACCGGCATGTGCAAGGCCGTGCTGGAAGCGGAGGAAGCCGGCGGCAAGGTGCTGGACCGCGACTTCATCGCGCGCCATACCGGCGGCTTCGAGGAATTCGCCGTCATCGTGCGTGCGCAGTCCTGGCAACAGATCGAGCGTGATAGCGGCCTGTCGCGCGAGCGGATCGAACAGGCGGCGGCGATCTATATCGCTTCCAAGGCGACCATCGCTACCTGGTGCATGGGCCTGACCCAGCACGAATATGCGATCGAGACGATCCAGATGCTGGTCAACCTGATGCTCTTGCGCGGTAATGTGGGCAAGCCGGGTGCCGGCCTGATGCCGGTGCGCGGCCATTCGAACGTGCAGGGCGACCGTACCGTGGGCGTGACCAATCGCCCCAAAAAAGAGTGGCTGGAGGGCCTGCAGCGCGTGTTCGGCTTTACGCCGCCAGCGGAGCATGGGCTTGATGCAGTTGCGGCGATCAAGGGCATCATGGATGGCTCGGTGCATGCCTTCCTCGGCCTGGGCGGCAACTTCGCCGTGGCCGGTCCGGATTCGCCGCGCGTGCTGCAGGCGATGGAAAGGCTGCAGCTGACGGTGCATATCGCCACCAAGCTGAATCGCACCCACCTGCACCCGGGCCAGGTCGGCTTGCTGCTGCCGTGCCTGAGCCGCACCGAGCGCGATGAGCAGCAAGGCGGCCGCCAGTTCGTCAGTGTGGAAGACACGGCCAGCATGGTGCATGCGTCGGCAGGGCGCAGCGACCCGGCCAGCGCCGGGCTGCGCTCGGAGCCGCATATCGTGACAGAACTGGCGCGGCATACGCTGTCGGCAGGCGCCGCCGTTCCCGGCATTGACTGGCAAGCGATGGGCAGCGACTACAGCGTCACGCGCTCGCTGATCGAGCAGGTTGCCAGCACTGCCGTGGCGGGCTTTGAAAAATACAATGACCGCATCGCGCAGCCGCGCGGCTTCCACTTGCCGAACAGCGCGCGCAACCGCGACTGGAAGACGGCCAGCGGCAAGGCGCAATTCACCGCCATCGCGCTGCCGCAGGACAGCATCATGGGCCGCGCCCGTGCTGCTTTCGGCGACGATGTGCTGTGCCTGGCCACCGTGCGCGCGCACCGCCAGTACAACACCACCGTCTACCGCGACACGACGGGCGAAGTTGACCGCTACCGCGGCGTGCACCACACGCGCAAGGTGCTGTTCATCTCCGCCGGGACCATGGCGCGACTTGGCTTGCGTGACGGCCAACTGGTCGACGTGCATGCCGCCGCGCCGGACGGCATCGCGCGCAAGTGCAGCGGCTACCAGCTGGTGAAATACGACGTGCCGGATGGCGACGTATTCGGCTATTTCCCCGAACTGACGCCGCTGATTTCCCCCGCGCTGGTGGCGCGCGGCTCGGCCACGCCGGCCTTCAAGGAAGTGCCGGTGCTGCTCAAGCCCGCGGAATAATCGGCTCTTCGTGGTGCATCGGCGCATCCAGCGGGATGGCGATGCGGAAGGTGGTACCGACGCCGGGCATGCTGTCGACGTGGATCTTGCCGCCCAGGATGGTGGTGACGATGTTGTGCACGATGTTCAGGCCAAGGCCTGAGCTGCCTTCGCTCATGCGGGTGGTGAAGAAGGGATCGAAGATGCGGTTGAGGTGGCCGGACGCGATGCCGGCGCCATCGTCGCTGATGACGATCTCGGCGTGGTCGCCGGCAGGAACGGGCACCGTGATCGACAGCCGGCCATGGTCGCGGTTGTGGAAGCCGTGCATGATGGCGTTGTTCACCAGCGCCGCCACTACCTGGCCCAGGGGGCCGGGGTAGCTGTCCATTGCCACCAGCGTCGCCACCTCCACCGTCACCTCATATGGCGTCTTGCGCAGCACGGGCGACAGGGTGTTCATGTTTTCCTGGATGACTGCGCCCAGGTCGAAGCGGCGGCGCTGCGAACTGGCGCGGTCCACCGCCACCTGTTTGAAACTGGAGACCAGGCTCGCCGAGCGTTCGATATTGCGCGTCAGGAGCATGCCGATGCTGTCGGCTTCGTCGAGGAATTGCTGCATGTCCGAGCGCCGCAGGCCTTCTTCGAAGCGCTGGCCAAGGGCGTGGATCTTGTCGTTCAGGGTACTGGCGGCCACCAGGCTGTTGCCGATCGGCGTGTTGAGTTCATGCGCAATGCCCGCCACCATTGAACCGAGTGCTGCCAGCCGTTCGCTGCGCGCCAGTTCGTCCTGTGCATGGCGCACGGCTTCGGTGCGTTCGGCCACGCGCCGTTCGAGTGACTCATTGAGTACCGCCAGTTCTTCGTACAGCACGGCCCTCTCCGACAGGCCGGTCAGGATGTTCTCGCGCATTTCGTTGATCTTGTTGGCCAGCAGGTCCAGTTCCGTATTGCCGCCGTGTTCCAGTGTCAGCGGCTTGCTGCCCAGGTTGTCGATATTGAGATGCCCGACATAGTCGCTCAATTGCTGCAGCGGCTTGCCCAGCCAGTGCCGCACGACCAGCACGAAAATGAACCACAGCGCCAGCGTCTTGATCACCGAGTTCACCAGGATCAGGATGAAGCCGTATTCGACCTGGCTGAGGATGATGCGCCGGTTGGAGTAGACCGTCCATTTGCCGATGTCTTGCGGCGTGCCGTTTTCAAGCTTGTACGAGATCGGGAATTCGCGGCTGAAGACTTGGCCGAACAGGCCGTCGTCGCGCATGGGCGGGGCCAGTCGGCCGTCGGGTTGCGCTTGCATATGGCGGCCTTGTTCGTCGAGCACGGTGCCCACTGCGCGCACCAGCTTGCCCTGGTCGTCGACCACCTTGATGCCGACCACGATGGGCAGTTCTTTCATGCCGGCCAGGATGCCGCGCATGATGTCGTCGTTGAAGCGCCACATGGCGTCGGCGATGCCGGGGCCGAAAGTCTGCTGCATGGCCTCGATCTCGCTCTCGACCCGGGTACGGGTGTGCCTGTACTCGGCCGATAGCTGGACGATGGTGACAACCAGCGTCACCAGGAAATAGCAGCCGAAAATAATGCGCAGCAGGCGCGCGGCGATCGACTGGTTCATGTGTGCCAAGTGATGGTTTACGCAACCCTGGCGGCCGGGTGCCGCTTTGAAAGTATATGCTCTGCCGGTCCTGAAATCGAATAATCCTGCCAACACCTAGCCATTTGATAGCCCGCCGCGCCAGCGAATGTGGGGTTTTCTGCCAATGTTGCCGATTCCCGCAGGAGCCGGGATACTGGAATGCTCCACCAACAGGCAGGGATGGCCATGAGCAAATTTCAACATATTACGCACTACGGCGAGCTCGTCATGCCGGGCACCACGGCCAGCGGCGAGCTGCCGGACGACTTCACGATGAATTCCCCGGTCGGCATTGCGCGCGACCATTACGACCATGTCTGGGTGTGCGATACCGGCAACAGCCGCCTGCTGGTGTTCACCGCCGACCTGAACACGCTGCTGCACGTGATCGATACGCCGGGCGAGGGCAGCGAGCAGGCGCGCCGCTTGCTGATGCCTTTCCATTTGTGCCCGCACCCCGAGCAGGACCTGATGTATTGCACCGACATGGGCAACGGTCGCGTCGTGGTGTTTGAATACGACGAGCATTCAATCGATTTCCAGTTTGCCTTTGGCGATGCGGCGGACGGCATCAACGGCAAGGGTTTCGCGCCCCTGAGCGACCCGAACGGCATCACCATCGTGAAGGAAGCCAGCGGCGAGCATTTTGTCTACGTATGCGATGAGTTTTTCCATACCAAGGGCGATGACCGCAGCCGCTGCGTCAAGTTCACGCCCGAAGGAAAATTCGTGCTGCAGTTCCGCACCATTGACGACGCCAACAGCGTGCATGACCTGCTCTGGCCACAGGGCCTGGCTTCCGACTCGCGCGGCAACCTGTACCTGGCCAATACCGGCCACTACGAGGTGTTGAAGATCGATACGGCCTGGCCGATCAAGGACGAACGCGTGCAATGCCCCGGCGAGACATCGCTGTTGCACAGCTTCGGCAATCCCGCAGGCATCGGCAAGTTCAACGTCATGCGCTCGGTGTGCGTGATCAATGACCGCATCTTCGTGCCGGGCCAGGTGGAGGACTCGATTACGGTCTACGATACCGACGGCAAGCTGCTGACGGTCGTGGAGGGCATGCTGCCGCTGTGGAACCACAAGCCGCAGGCCATGCACTCGATTTCCGACCTGGTGTACGGCTCGCTGGAAGACGCCGTTTTCGTCGGTCCATACCAGATCTGCGCGGCGGCCGATGCCAACGTCTATTACGTCACCGAGCCGTTCGCCTCCACGGTGCTGAAGATGCGCATTGCGCCCGACCGCGACGGCGGCGACCAGGATGCGATCCTGCTCGATGCCGTCGGCCACCGGCGCGACAACCAGGCAGCGAAAGCCGTTACCTCGCAATTCAATTGCATGACGGCGGTGATCGGCGTCGACCCCAAGCGCGAAGGCAGCGGTACCTTGCCGCAGTCGAACTGGATCGACAGCTGGGCCAGTGCCACGGCCAATATCTACAAATACTGGTACGACCAGTTGAAGCACCACGCGCGCCTCGATCCGCTGGCGGGAGCGGCCACGTCGTCCTACAACATCGATTCCGGCAACTGGTGCATGAAGACCTTTGACACGGCTGCCGACCCGATCGCCCAGTTGCAGGACATGATGCGCGGCTTCTTCATGCCGGGCGGGCTGGCGATGGCGGTGTATTACCCCTCGCAGCCGCTGCTCGGGCAGATCTGTCCGGGCACGCCCCTGGTATTCGTCACGAATTTCAATGCCTGCACGGTGTCGATGTTCCAGTTCGGTCCCAGCGGGCATTTGCTGAATTACGGCCTGCCGTTTGCGCGCGAAGGCCTGGGCGGCGACGGTACGCTGAAGGCGCCGCAGGGCCTGGAAGTGAACAGCCACGGCGAGATCTACATCGCCGACTCGCTGAACAATCGCATTTCGATGTGGCAGCTGCAGCCTTCCGGACTTGTGTCCTTCGTGAAGAACTTCCAGTGGGAGGAAGACGGCAAGCCGCTGGCCAGCTTTGCCCCGTGCGACGTGGCGATCGATGCCCAGGACCGCGTCTTTGTCTGCGACCAGTTCAACAACTGCATTCGCGTCTTCGACCGGCAGGGCAACAGCCTGTGGAGTTACGGCCGCGCGGGCTATTGCGATGACCTGGAAAAGGATGCCGACAAGTTCTACCTGCCGGCCAGCCTGTGCGTGGACCAGGAGGGACACCTGATTGTCAACGATTTGGTAAACCGTGCATTGAAGATCTTCCGCATCGGCGAGGACACGCTAGAATACGTAACAGGAGAGCTAGTATTCAAGAAGTATCCTGAAGTAGGCGGCGTCTGGATGCCGTTCTTCATTTACGCGCGCGACCGGCGCGTGTACGTGCCCGACACCACTTTTAACGTCGTCAACATCTACGCTTACCAGCCTGAATGACGGGGGTACGTCATGTGGAGAGCTTTGTTGGCCGGGTTGCTGGTCATGGGCGCCGTGCAGGCGGCCGACAAGAAGACTTTCTCCGTAGGCGTTGAAGATTACAAGAACTGGCTACCGTACTCCGAAATGAAGAATGGGGTGTATGGTGGCTTGGGCAAGGACATCCTGGATGCCTTCGCAAGGCAGATGGGCTACACATTTACTTACGAGCCCTATCCACTGAAACGGCGCGACCGGCTGTTCGTCGACGGCCAGGTCGATCTTTCATTTCCGGACAATCCGAACTGGGTGGTGGAGATGAAAAAGGAACTGAAGATCAGTTATGCCGCGGTACTGGAATTTACCGATGGCGTGCTGGTTCGTCCCGAAAATATCGGCAAGGGTGTTGGCCGCCTGAAAACCCTCGGCATCCCGCTTGGCTTCACTCCATATCCTTACCAGCAACTGATGTCGGCAGGCTCGCTGCGCATCGAGGAGACTGCCGATTACGATGCCCTGTACGAAAAGCTGATCATGCGGCGCGTTGATGGCGCTTACATGAACACGCGCATCGCCCGCCATTACTGGACCAAGATCCGCAAACTGCCGCAGGTTCCGGTGTTGTACGACCCGGACTTGCCGCACGCTTCCGGCCAGTGGTACCTGTCCTCGCACAAATACCCGAAAGTGGTCGAGGAATTCCGCCGCTTCATGCAGTCCAACAAGGCGGAAGTGGAGGAGTTGAAGAAGAAGTACAACTTCGTCTCCTCCGACGACCAGTGATTACGCCGCTTTCAGGCCGAGCACCTCGATAGGCTCGATGCTTGGCGGTGTTGCGAACAGTTCCGGCGCTTGTGCCATCAGGGCTTGTGCGATCGGACCGTTCAGGTGGCCCTGGCGTGCATCCTCCGTTTCGAAGGCGTCGAACACGCCGAACACACGTTCCGACAGGCGCAGGGCGAACCAGTATTTGGTGCCCGGTTCCTGTTTGGCCAGCGCCAGGCCGGTGTGCAGGAAGTCGGCAACGGCGGTTTCCTTGCCAGGCTTGGCTTCGAAACGGGCGAACAGTGCGTATTTGATCATGGCTATCTCCTTGTTGGAATCATCGCGAAACTGCGATGGAGGTACTTTACCGGCGCCTCGCCGCGGGTTAAATTGGCGAGATTGACATCTTTGGTATCAATCGCGCCATGAATATCACCGTGCTCGCGCTGGACAGCGTGTTCGACACCGGGCTTGCCGCAGTACTGGACGCCTTCACAACGGCCAATGAACTGGCGCCCATGCTGGAAGCGCCGCAGCCGGCATTCAATGTGACGCTGGCCGGCCTGCGTCCCGCGGTGCGCAGTGCGCAGGGCATGCAATTGCCGGTCGTGCCTTTGGCATCGGCGCCTGTACCGGACTTGCTGATCCTGCCCGCCATCGGCCACAAGATGCCGGAACCGCTGGAGGCGGCGCTGTCGTCCCCTGAAGTGGCGGATGCCGGGGATGCGTTGCGCGAGCTGGCCGGGCAGGGCGTGCGCATTGCCGCCGCCTGCATCGGGACCTTCGTACTGGCGGAAAGCGGCCTGCTGGATGGCGAGGAGGCGACGACGACCTGGTGGCTGACGCCCATGTTCCGCCAGCGCTACCCGTCAGTGCGGCTGGATGCGCAGCGCATGGTGGTGGCTTCGGGCCAGTTCATTACGGCGGGAGCGGCGCTCAGCCACCTGGACATGTCGCTGGCCCTGGTCCGGCAGGCGAGCCCGGAACTGGCGGCAATGGTGGCGCGTTACCTGGTGGTGGACGCGCGGCCGGCGCAGTCGGCTTATGTGATTTCCGACCACCTGGCCCATGCCGATCCGCTGGTGACGGGCTTTGACCGCTGGGTCAGGCAGCACCTGGCGGAGGGATTCAACCTGGAGGCGGCGGCGATGGCACTGGCCACCAGCAAGCGCACGCTGGCGCGGCGCCTGCAGGAGGTGCTGGGCAAGACGCCCGTGAATTATGTGCAGGACCTGCGCATCGAACGCGCAGTCCACCTGCTCAAGACCAGCGACCAGAACGTCGATCGCATCGCCGAGCAGGTGGGTTATCGCGACGGCGTGACCTTGCGCACGCTGTTGCGGCGCAAGCTTGGCAAGGGCTTGCGCGAGATTCGCAACTGAGCGGGATTACTGCACGTTCACCGTAACGTCATCCACGATGAAGGAGGTGGCGACGGTGGACCCCTCGATGCCTTCGAAGTAGACGCGCACGGTCTGGCCCTTGTACGCGCTCAGGTCGAAGGTGCGCTGCACGTAGCTGGAACCCTTGTTCAGGTTCGAGTACGTGGCCAGCGTTGCCAGTACGGTACCGCTGCTGTTGCGCACCTGGACCTTCAGCGTGTCGTATGCCTGGGTCGTGGTGGTTTCGTCGGACGTGATCTTCAGCCAGAAGCCCAGGGTTGCGCTGGTGGCGGTCGACGGAATGCTCACTTGCTGGTACAGCGTGTCGGTATGCGCGCTGCCGTAGCCATTCATCCAGGCCTTCCAGCTGCCGGCGTGTGCCGATACCGAAGCATCGTTGGTGATTACGCCGCTGCTTGCGCTCCAGTTCGTGCTGCCCGATTCAAAGCCGCTGTTCAGGATCAGCTGTTGCGTGGTCGTGGTGTTGTTCACGCTGAAGTTGACGCCGGACGACAGCGCGCTGTTGCCGGCGGCGTCGAAGGCCTTGGCGGTCAGCACGTGGGTGCCGTTGGACACGCCGGTGGAATTGAAGGCATACGACCATGGCGAGGCGGTGTCGGTGCCTTTCAGCGCGCCGTCCACGTAGAACTCGACCTTGGTTACGCCGACGTTGTCGGTGGCGTTGGCGCTGAAGGTAATGGTGCCGCTGCTGCCGCTGCTCGAAGCGCTGACGGTCGGCGCCACGGTGTCACCGCCGGTACCGGCCTGCTGGGTGACCCAGACTGGAGCCGACCACAGGATGTTGCCGTCGTCCTGGGTGACCTTGGCGTAGTAGAAGTGGGCGCCGTCGGTCGGGGTGATAGTGGTGTTGGCGCTGGAAGCGAGCAGGGTGACAGTGCCGTTGCGGCCAGGGACGCCTTCATAGAACTCCGAAGTCGACACAGTCTTGCCGGAACTGCTGGTGAAGTTGGCCACCAGGTTCAGGGGGCCGCTGTTGGTGAAGCGTTCGCCCATGATATGGCCATTGGCGGTCAGCACCAGTTGCGAAGTCTTGTCCATGGTCGCGAAGACGCGGCGGGCGCGGATCGCGTCCATGAAGCTGGCGGTGCTCAGCGCAGTACCGTTCGGGATCAGCACGCCGGTGCGGTTGGTATAGGACGCACCCCAGTTGGCGCAGTGGTTGTCCTGGTCGGTGGTGAAGGCAACGTGGAAGCCGGCCTCCAGCGCCTTCTTGCAGGCGCCTTCGTAATTGCTGCGGCCCGTTTCGGTTTCGGTGGTGTTGACGGAGAAGGCGGAGGTGTTCATCACTTCGCACAGCGCCATCGCTTCGTCGCCATCGGCCGTGTAGCCCAGGGCTACGCCGTTGACCAGGAACTGGCCGCTGCTCGACGGGTGGTTGAACTGTCCCAGCCAGCCACGCTGGCGCATCAGGGTGTAGAGGCCGGCGTAATCGTTCTTTGCGGTGTAGGTGTCGGCAATCAGCTGGCCGGAGCTGTTGCTCTCCCAGCCCAGTAGCTCGTTCGAGTTCAGGATGTTCATGTGGCCGCCGTTGTTGATGACGCCCCATTCCATGCCGTAGATCGCCAGGAAGTTCGGGTTGGCGCTGTTGAAGCTGGCCGCTTCCGACAGGCCGGACTGGTACAGGGCCTTGGCGGTGGCCGGGTCGGCGGAAGTGTTGGTGGAATCCGAACCGTCGTACATGTGGTTATGCTCGGACGCCATCAGGAAATCCAGGCCCTTGTTCTTGGCGTAGTTGAACGCGTCGGTCGGGCCGTAGGCGGCCGATTGCGGATTCTGTGCGCCGGTACATGCCGACAGGTCGCCGCCGCCGTCGCTATGGTTGGTCTGGCTGTGCATATTGCCGAAGTAGACCGTGTAAGGAAGCGAGGATGGCGCTGCCGCGATGGACATCAGGCTTGGCGTCGCCGACGCCTTGGCCTGCGGCTGCTGGCCGATGGCGATCTCCCATTCCTGGTCGTGGATCTCGCCATCATGGGCGGCAATGCGGCGCATGACCGCGTCGGCGCCCGAGGCAAGGCCGCGCTGCATGTCGTCGGAGATGGCGCGCAGGCGGGCCTTGTAGATGCCGTTCGGCAGGGCGTTGCGGCGGTTGCGGCCGGCCCATTCGACGTTGACGGTCACCGGCTTGTCCTGCAGGCGTTCGACGCCGGTCCAGCGTTCCACTACGCTGCCGTTCGGCGCGACCACTTCCAGCACCCAGCTTACGGACTGGGCGTTCTGGACGTAGGGATAGCTGAATTCGAGCTTGAAGCTGCGCGCTTCATTGGCGCCGGCAACTGCGCGGTAGGGCGCATGCAGCGTGGCTTCGAACTCGTGATGGTCGGCGGTGGATGCCTGGGCGGTGCCGATGGCTGCCAGTGCGGCGGCCATCGCTAGTTTGCGAAATGCGAAAGTCATGGTTTTCCCCGTGCTGTGATAATGCGCGAGAATATGCGGCAGCACGGGAGCGGCGACAAATACGGAAAAGCTTGGTGATTAAGACGCAGGCTTTATATACCGGTTTGAATTGTCCCACTTTGAACAGGTCGGGCGATTTGTCCAGATTTGAAAGAGTTATGTGACGGGGGCGTCATAAATCTCTTGGCAACTTGTGGCGTTTTTGCCGCAGTTTACTGGGGCCGAAATACCAGCACCGGCACCGGTGTGTTAAGCAGCACCCGGTGCGTTTCGCTTCCGAGCAGCATGCCTTTCACTCCCTTGTAGCCATGGGTCGCCATGGCGATCAGGTCGCAGCCGTAATCGATGGCGGTGGCGACGATGGTTTCGTAGGGCTGGTCGGCGCGGCGCTGCACCACGTCGCAAGGCACGTTGTAATCGCGTGCGACCTTGGCCACTTCATCCAGCACCGAAGCGGAATGGACTTCGCTGTCCTTCAGGTAGACCCCGCGCGTGTCCTCGAGCATGTCCGGGTGATAGGTGAAGATGTGGAATTCCGGGATCACATGCAGGGCAGTGACGCGCGCGCCGGCTTCCTGCGCAAACTTGATGGCCGAATGCAGGGCGGCGCTGGACGCCGGCGAACCGTCGGTCGGGAAGAGGATATGCTTGAACATGGCTTGCTCCAGGATGGATTGTTGGTTCAAGTCTGCGCATCGGCGCCCCTTGCGGCCATGACCTGGGTCAAGTTTCATTTTTGTAGGATTACTACATATTTGTTGGCAAGCCAGTGCTAGAATGTTTGAATGTCAACCTTAATTGAACATGAACACCTGCTACGCCGGCGCCGCTTGCTGGGTGGCGCGCTGGCGCTTCCTGCGGTGGGGCTGGGCGGCGCTTTGCTGCCTTCGCTGGCGCGGGCGGCCGATCCGCTGGTGGTGGGCGGCCTGCCGGTCACCTGCAACCTGACTTTGCCGATCGCCTGCAGCGCGCGCGGCGGGGCGTTCGAGTTCAGCAAATACAGCGGCTGGCCGGAGATCAAGGAATCGCTGATGACAGGCCGGATCCAGGCGGCCTACATGCTGGCGCCGCTGGTGATGGACCTGGCCGACAAGAAGATTCCGCTCAAGGTGGTTTCGCTCGGCCATCGTTCCGGCGCCGTCATCATGGTGCGCACCGATTCGGCGCACAAGCGTTTTGCCGACCTGCGCGGTAAGCGGGTTGCAATCCCGAGCCGTTTCGCGGTGGACTACCTTTTCCTGCGCAAGATGCTGGCGCGCGAGAACATGACGCCGAAGGACGTGCAGATTATCGAAATGGCGCCGCCCGACATGCCGGCGGCGCTGTACGCCAACGCGGTGGATGCCTACTGCACCGGCGAGCCTTTTGGCGCGGCTGCGCAAAAGGCCGGCTACGCCCGTCCGCTGTCGATGACGCGCGATGAGTGGCGCAACTATATTTGCTGCGTGCTCACGGTGCGCGAGGAACTGATCAAGTCCAACCGGCCGCTGGTGCAGGACCTGGTGAACCACGTGCAGGCAGCAGGCAACTGGCTCGACGCCACCCCCGTCAATCGCGCCAAAGCCGCCAAGATCGCATCGAGCCGCAAATTCTTCAACCAGGACCCCAAGGTGATCCAGTTCGTGATGGACAACCCGGCCGACCGGGTGACGTACGGCGACCTGCGCATGATCCGGGCCGAGTTCGATGAGCTGATGAAGCTCTCCATCGAGGCGGGAACCCTCAAGCGTCCGGTGGCCTTCGAAACCTATGTGGACGAGAGCTTCGTCAAGTCCATCAAGCCGGTGAGCATTGCCCTATGATCCGGCGGTACCTGTTCGCGCTGCTTTTGTCGGCCGCCAGCCTGGCGCATGCGGCTGACAAGCTGAAATCAGGCACTTTCGACCCGCCGCGCATGGCGCCGCAGATCGCGCAGAAGGCGGCCGACGGCAAGGACTTCTCGCTCGATAAATTGCGCGGCAAAGTGGTGGTGCTGGAATTCGGCTATACCAGCTGCGCCGACGTCTGCCCCGTTTCGCTGGCGCTGCTGAAGCAGGCGCGCGAAAAGCTGGGGGCCATGGGCGACAAGCTGCAAGTGGTATTTGTCACCGTCGACCCGCAGCGCGACACGGCGCCAAAACTGAAAGCTTATCTTGAGCAGTTCGACAAGAGCTTCGTTGGCCTGACCGGCAGCGAGGAGCAGATGGCCGCCATCCGCAAGGCATATGGCATCTCCGCCACGAAGAAAATGGTCGACGGCAGCAAGACCGAATACACGATGGGCCATTCGTCCTACCTCTATTTCATCGACCCGCAAGGCAGGCTGCGCGCGCTGATGCCCTTCGGCCGCCCGGCCGACGACATCGTGCACGATGTGACCTTGCTGGCCAAGGGACAATGAAGCGCCGGCCGGCTGTCATTGCATTGCTGCTGGCGGCCGTCGTTGCCGGCGCGCTGGCCTGGGCCGCGTTTGCCCCAATCCGCAGCGCTTCACACGATGCGCTGTTCGAAATCCCCAAAGGCACATGGGCGCGCCGCATGGCAGGAGAGAAGGCCGAGATCCTGCCCGATACCATCACCCTGGTGCTCGGCGTAAACGACGTGCTCCTGCTGCGCAACAGCGATACCGTGCCCCAGATTTTTGGTCCCGTGCTGATCATGCCGGGCCAGGACTTCCGCCTGCCGTTCGAGCAGGCGGGCGAGCATCCCTTCGCCTGCACCGCGCACGCCAGCGGCCAGATGACGGTCGTGGTCAAGCCCACGCCGCTGGCCGGCTTGCAGCGGCTGCAATGGCGCCTTCAATCCCTGTTATCCAGAGCCCCATGGAGAGACTGAACAAGATTTGGCCGCCGCTGGCGGTGTTGCTGGCGATTGTCGCCATCTGGTGGTATGCGGTCATAGCGACCGAAAGCCTGATTTTCCCGACGCCAGCGCAGGTGGTCACGGGCACGATGGAACTGGTGGAAGACGGCAGCCTGTGGGAGCACATCGGCGCTTCGCTGATGCGGGTAGGCGTGGGCTTCTCGCTGGCGATCCTGGTCGCGGTACCGATGGGTTTGTGGATGGGGCGCGTCGAGGGCGCCTTCCGCACGCTGAACCCCGTGCTCCAGATCCTGCGGCCGATCTCGCCGATTGCCTGGATACCGGTGGCGATCCTGTGGTTCGGGGTTGGCAATGCGTCGCCGGTGTTCCTGATCTTCATCGCGGCTGTGTTCCCGATGATCGTGCAGACGGCGGCGGGCGTGCACACGATCGAGAAACGCTACCTGCGTGCGGCGGAAAACTTCGGCGTATCGCGCGCCAGGCTGTTCCGCCAGGTAATCGTGCCTGCGGTGCTGCCGGAGATCATCGTCGGCATGCGCATTTCGCTCGGCGTGGCGTGGCTGGTGGTGGTGGCGGCGGAAATGATCGCCTTGCGTTCCGGGCTCGGATACCTGATCATCGATTCGCGCAACGCGGGCAACCGGTATGACCTCGTTATCGCCGGCATGATCATCATCGGCCTGATTGGACTGGCGCTGGACGGCATCATGCGCCTGCTGGAGAAACTCAAAGTCGTAAGGTGGCGCTATGGACGCTAAGATTTCCGTCAACCGGATCAAGAAGAAGTTCAACGCGCTGCCGGTCGTGGATGGCGTCGATTTTTCCGTTGCCGACGGCGAGTTCGTGGCGATTGTCGGGCCTTCCGGTTGCGGCAAATCGACGCTGATGAAGATCGTCGCCGGCTTCGAGCATCCCGACGAAGGCTCGGTGAACATCGATGGCAAGCCGATGACGCGGCCGAGTCCCAAAGGCATCGTCATTTCGCAGCACGGCTCCGTGTTCCCATGGTTGACGGTGCAGCAAAACCTGATGTTCGGCCTGAACGGCGACCAGCAGCACGGCGAAAAAGCCGCGCTGGCCGACCATTACGCCGAGATGGTCGGCCTGAAGGGCTTCGAGAACGCCTATCCGCATGAACTCTCCGGCGGCATGCTGAAGCGCGCCGAGATCGCCCGCGCGCTGGTGGTCAAGCCGGAAATCCTCTACATGGACGAGCCGTTCTCCGCACTGGACGCGCTGATGAACCTCAAGATGCGCAACGAGCTGCTGCGCGTGCTGTCCGAAGAGCGCCATACCGTGCTGCTGATTACGCACGACGTGGAAGAGGCGATCTACCTCGCCGACCGCATCCTCGTCCTGTCGCCGCGCCCGACCCGGATCCAGGCCAGTTTCAAGGTCGAACAGCCGCACCCGCGCAAGCTGTCGACGCCGGAGCTGCAACAACTGAAGGAAGATATCCTTTCCCAACTGGGACTATGAAATGCTGAAACTGATTGGAAAACCGACGTCGATCAATGTGCGCAAGGTGCTGTGGACGCTGGCGGAAACCGGCCTTGCATATGATCGGATCGACTGGCAGCCGGAACATGCGGCGCTGAACCCGAACGGCCTGGTGCCGGTCCTGGTGGATGGCGACTTCGTGCTGTGGGAATCGAACAGCATTTGCCGTTACCTGTGCGGCAAGGCTGGACGCCACGACCTGCTGCCCGCCGACCCGCAAGCCCGCGCCCGCGTCGAGCAATGGATGGACTGGCAGGCTACCGACCTGAATTCGTCCTGGCGCTACGCCTTCATGGCGCTGGTGCGCCAGAGCCCGGCCTATGGCGACCCGGCGCAGGTTGCCGCCAGCGCTGCCGCCTGGAACCGCAACATCGGCATCCTGGACAGCCATTTGGCGGCGGCCGGTCCGTTCGCGGCAGGCGAACAGTTCACGCTGGCCGATATCGTCCTCGGCCTGTCGTTGAACCGCTGGCTGATGACTCCCATCGAGCGCCCGGATTACCAGGCAATCAATGCCTACGTTGAACGCCTGCTCCAGCGCCCGGCGTACCGCGAGTTTGGCTGCAACGGCGTCGCCTGAGCGAAGAGCCATGTTTGAAATCAGCCAGCTGCGCTGCTTTATTGCCGTCGCCGAAGAGCTGCATTTCAGCCGTGCAGCGGAACGGCTGAACATGACGCAGCCGCCTTTGAGCCGGCAGATCCAGCTCCTGGAGCATAACGTCGGCGTGCAACTGCTTGATCGCAGCAGCCGGGTTGTGCGGCTGACGGCGGCAGGCAAAGCGTTCCTGCCGGAGGCGCTGCGCATCATTCGCCTGGCGGATGAAGCCGGGTTGATGGCGCGCCGCGTGGCGAAGGGGGAGCAAGGCAGCCTTGCGATCGGCTTTACTTCGGCATCCGGCTACACGCTGCTGCCGGAGGTAGTGCGCCGCTTGCGCGAAAGGACGCCCGAGCTGGCGCTGACACTGAAAGAGCTGGTGAGCACCTCGCAGGTCGAAGCCCTCGATGCCGGCCAGCTGGACCTGGGCCTGATGCGGCCTTTGGCTTTGCACGGGGAGCTGGTCAGCCTGCCGATTGCGACGGAAGCGCTGCTGCTGGCGATACCCTCCAGTGAAGCCGATATGTGGCCGGAGCAGCCAACCCTGGCTTGCCTGCATCGCCGCCCCTTCATCATGTACTCGCCGCATGAGGCGCGTCCGTTTTACCAGATGCTGACCAGCCGCTTCGAGCGGGAAGGCGTAGTGCCGGACGTGGTTGAGCATATCGGCCAGGTGCACACCATGCTGGCGCTGGTCAGCGCCGGCATCGGCGCGGCCCTGGTGTCCGAAGCCTGCGCGCGCCTGCAGTTCGACGGCGTGGTGTTGCGCAGGATGGCAACCGAGCCGGTAAGTACGGTTTGTACCTACCGGCGCGATAACGACAATCCGATCCTGCAGCTGTTCATCAACGAGATACTGCCCGGTTTCCCTGGCGCGCGTTGAGGTGCCGCGGGGTTAGCGCACCAGGCAGGGGCGCTTGTTGTCGAACTTCCAGCCAGGCACCAGGAACTGCATGGCCGCTGCATCGTCGCGCGCGCCAAGGCCCATGTTCTTGTAAGCCTGGTGCGCCTTTTCCAGTTCCACTTCGTCCAGTTCGATGCCCAGGCCCGGTTTCGACGGCAGGTGCACCATGCCGCCCTGGATTTTCAGCGGTTCTTTCGTGATGCGCTGGCCGTCCTGCCAGATCCAGTGGGTATCGATGGCGGTCACCTTGCCCGGCGCCGCAGCACCGACGTGAGTGAACATCGCCAGCGAAATGTCGAAATGGTTGTTCGAATGCGAACCCCAGGTCAGGTCGAACATCTGGCACAACTGGGCCACGCGCACCGAGCCCTGCATGGTCCAGAAATGCGGGTCGGCCAGCGGGATGTCGACCGACTGCAGCTGCAGGGAATGGGCCATCTGGCGGAAGTCGGTGGCGATCATGTTGGTGGCCGTCGGCAGGCCGGTGGCGCGGCGGAATTCCGCCATCACTTCACGGCCCGAGAAGCCGTTCTCGGCGCCGCAAGGATCTTCGGCGTAAGCCAGGATGCCGTGCTTGTCGCGGCAAACGCGTACCGCCTCCTTGAGCGACCAGGCGCCGTTCGGGTCGAGCGTGATGCGCGCGTCGGGGAAGCGTTCGTGCATGGCGATAATGGCTTCCATCTCTTCGTCGGCCGACAGCACGCCGCCTTTCAGCTTGAAGTCGTTGAAGCCGTAACGCTCGCGCGCGGCTTCGCACAGGCGGACCACGGCTTGCGGCGTCAGGGCTTCCTCATTACGCAGGCGGAACCAGGCGTCGCCGGCATCCGGTTCGCTGCGGTAGTGCAGGTTTGTCTTGTTGCGGTCGCCGACGTAGAACAGGTAGCCCAGCATCTCGACCGCCTGGCGCTGGATGCCTTCGCCCAGCAGGGCCGCGACCGGCACGTTGAGGAACTGGCCGAGCAAGTCGAGCAGGGCCGATTCGACGGCGGTCACGGCATGGATGGTGGTGCGCAGGTCGAAGGTCTGGTTGCCGCGGCCGCCGCTATCGCGGTCGGCAAAGGCAACGCGCATCGAGTTGAGGACGTTGTTGTATTCGCCCAGTGTCTTGCCGACGATGAGCGGGCGCGCATCCTCGATCGTCTGCCGGATCTTTTCGCCGCCCGGCACTTCGCCCAGGCCGGTGTTGCCGGCGCTGTCGGTCAGGATCACGATGTTGCGGGTAAACCAGGGGCCGTGGGCGCCGCTAAGGTTCAGCAGCATGCTGTCCTGGCCGGCGACGGGCACGACGCGCAGGCCGGTGACGGTAGGAGCATTGGTAACGGTATTGTTCATGATTTTTTCGAAACGGTTTGGGTGGAACGGATGGTTTATTGATTCAGCGACGACACCAGCTTGACGCGCTTGATATCGCCGACAACGAACAGGTAGCAGGCGATGGCCAGCGCCGCATTGGCGCCGACGAAGACCAGGGCGCCGGCAAACGAACCGGTGGCTTCGACGATGTAGCCGATCACGATGGGCGTGGTAATGCCGGCGGTGTTGCCGAAAGTGTTGAACAGTGCGCCGCTCAGGCCGCCGGCTTCCTTGGGCGAGGTGTCCGATACGACGGCCCAGCCCAAGGCGCCGACGCCTTTGCCGAAGAAGGCCAGCGACATCACGGCGACCACCAGGGTGTCGGCCTCGATGTAGTTACAGGCGATCATGCTCATCGACATCAGCATGCCGAACACGATCGGCACCTTGCGCGACACCGACAGCGAATAGCCGGCTTTGGCCAGGCGGTCCGACAGCCAGCCGCCGAAGATCCCGCCCAGGAAACCGGCGATGGCGGGCAGCGACGCGACAAAGCCGGCCTTCAGGATGGTCATATGGCGCTCCTGCACCAGGTAGACAGGGAACCAGGTGAGGAAGAAATAGGTGAGGGTGGTGATGCAGTACTGGCCGATGTAAACGCCCAGCAGCATGCGGTTCGACAGCAGTTCCTTGATGCAGGCCAGGGTATTCACCTGGGCCGCCTGCTTGATGCGGCTTCCGCTTTCCAGGTCGACCAGCGCGCCGCCTTCCTGGATATAGTGCAGTTCTTCGGCGTTGATGCCGGGATGTTCTTTCGGCCCGTGGATGGCTTTCAGCCAGACGAATGCCATCACGATGCCCAGTGCACCCATCACGTAAAACACGCTGTGCCAGCCGTAGGTGTGCACCAGCCAGCCCATGATCGGCGCGAACAGCACGGTTGCGAAATACTGCGCCGAGTTGAAGACGGCTGCCGCCAGGCCCCGTTCATGCGTCGGGAACCAGGCGGACGCGATGCGGCTGTTGCCGGGGAAGGAGGGCGCTTCCGCAGCGCCGACCAGCATGCGCAGCGTGAACAGGACGGCGACCGCTGCACCGCCTGCAAAGAAGCCGGCAGCGCCGGTGAACAGCGTGAAGGTCGACCACAGGAAAATGCTGAAGAAATAGGTGATTTTCGACCCGAAGCGGTCCAGCAGCCAGCCTCCGGGCAATTGCGCAACCACGTACGACCAGGCGAAGGCCGAGAAGATAAAGCCCATCTGGACTGCCGACAGCCCGAGCTCCTTCTTGATTTCCGGCCCGGCAATCGAGATCGTTGCGCGGTCGGCGTAGTTGATGGTCGTGATCGCGAACAGCATGGCGAGGATCATCCAGCGCGTGCGCGTCTGGACGTTGGCGGCGCTGGCCGCTTTGACGGTTTGTACTTGTGCCACGGGTGTCTCCTGGTGTCGTTGATATAGTCGCATAGGGTTCAGAACGTGTGGCGGATACCGAGGTTGTAGCCGGTGTTGCCGGTGCCGGCCTCGGTATTGTTGGCCACTGTGTAGCCCGCCCCGTTCTTGTTATCGATATGGCCGTAGGCGGCATACAGGTTGGTGCGCTTCGACAGGCCATACAGGTAGCCGATGCCCCAGGCGTTGGCGTCCTGGTTGTTGCCGGTGCGGTCGTCCTTGTGCATGGCCGAGAAAAGGATGGTTCCCGGCCCGGCGGGCGCGCTGAAGCCGAGCAGCAGTTCGCGGCCGTCGGTGGAAGCGACAGGCTTTACGCCGCCGTAAGGATTGTTGGAATTGCCCAGTGGTGCGCTGTTGTAGCCCTTGTCGACACCGTAGCCGGCATGGAGTTTGATCCAGCCGAAGTTGTAGTTTGCTCCCAGCAGGGTATTGCGCCCCAGGCTGCGGCTGACGCCTGCAGTCGTACCGGTGGCGGCGACGTCGGAGTTCTTGCTGTTGTACGCCAGGCGCACGGCCAGCGGACCGTCGCTATAGCCGATGGCGCCGCCGAACTGCCGTCCCGCCGAGGACACCGACTGTTCGCCGAAGCTGTACGCCAGTTCGGCATCCACCCCATGCACGCGCGGCGAGGCATAGGTGATCGTATTGCTGGTTCGGATATTGCTGCCGAAGTCGGGAAAGAGGTTTTTCGATGTGGCGGCAGTGCCCGTGTTGAACGGATCGATGATATTTACCAGGGTGGTGTGGTAGGGCGTGTACTGGCGCCCGAGTGCGACTGCGCCGAAGTCCTTGCTCTTCAACCCGAGCAAGGCCTGGCGGTTGAAGATGGTCCCGCTGGCGTCGATTTCGCCGGTATCGATCCTGGCGCCGGCTTCGAGCGTGAAAAATGCCGAGAGGCCGTTGCCCAGGTCTTCCGTGCCGCGGAATCCGATGCGCGAGGCTGAGGCCGCGCCGCTGGTGATCTTATTCAGCCTGCCGTTGCTGCCACCGTTTTCGCCAACGATGGCGGCATCGACGATGCCATACATATTGACCGAGGACTGGGCGCAGGCTGCCGTACTGCTAACCGCCAGGATAATGGCTGCGGTTTTCTTCATTACTGTCTCCGTGGTTTTGATGTCGTTATGGTGTTGATCATAGGTGGGGATCAATACCGCATCAAACCAAAGAGTGTATGCATCAATTCATAAATTAAATTGATGTGGCAGGGCGAATCAGGTTCCGCAATCTGGCATTGGTGTCGGGTGACACAAAAGGTGAAAAACCTGCCAAGTTAGTGAAAAGCTGCTGACGCAGAAAGTGAAGAAAGCCGAGGGATGCAGCGACAGTCAGGGGACTTCTTCGGAGGCGTCATGCAATTCACGGCGCATGCCGGGGCTCTTCGATGCCGGAAGATGAATCCCGCCGTACATCAGGTAGCTGGCCGGACTGCTTCCACATTTCAAACTCAGCAACGGTCATGGAGTCGGATACTAAATCGACCGAAGTATGATCTTTCCGGACCAGGACACAGTTCCTCCTAACGCTCGACGGCGAGATGTAAAATGCTTTGGCCACGGCCCGCTCGGCTTCTTCGTGCGGCGCCGTTCCGCCGAGCCTCTTGAGCCGTTCATATTCGCCACGATAGGTCATTTCGATAAACTGCGGCCACCAACTCTTGTGGCATTTGAGCATCCTCACGCGTTGGTGCCCTGGCGTGTTCGGATCGTGCAAGGCAGCGAAATACTGGCCCGCCTCCGCAAGTTGTTGGAACAGCGACTGATACGCCAGAGTGGAGCCACGTCCAAGACGAGATGATTTCTTCAGTGCGGCAACACGCCTGTGCGCTGCCTTATTGAGACGATAGGTGTTCAGTCGCGGCAGATCCGCAGTTTTCCAGCTATGCCGTTGACGGTACAAGCGAAGCAAACCGGCCCGCTCGTGGTCCCTGATAGCCCGCGTTGTCGCCTGAACACCTGCATCCACCGCCGCATCAACGGCCTCTTTTACTTTAATGATGAAGCCGCATGCGCGCCTCGCAACCTCTTCCATACGCGCACGATCCTCATCCGTCAGGGACTCGAACCATTTGGCGAACACTACCTCTGCTACTGTTTTCATCGCTAACTCCATCTTGGTGATTGATGAGCGTAGCTTAGAACGGGCGAGGAACGAAAGCTCGTTCAAAAAAGTCTGATCTGTCCTTCAGCACCCGCTGGAGCATGTAGAGGCGTTGGCCTTGCTGCGATGCAAACCGCTTGTTGTTCACGGGTAATAGTTGCCTTACACTGGTCGAACTTGAAGGCTGACTTCGGCCACAAGCGGGCAAAAAACGGAGAATGCGATGGGCTGGAAAGTAGAACAGTGGATGAAAGACGTTTTTCCTGGCCAGGATAAAATTTATAGTGAGTATCGCAGTCTTCCAAGGCGAGAACTCGCTGTTGTGGCCGCCGCAGTTCTTGACTCAGCGCTTGCTGAACTTCTATCAAAACGGCTGTCGGGGCCTGAGCCGGAAATTCATGGATTCCTAGGTATTAACGGCGACGGCAGAGCGCCCTGCGGATCATTCGGCGCAAGGATTCAACTTGCACTCCTGACTTCCATCATCACGGAGAACGATGCCACAACACTTAGGATCATCAAGAACATTCGTAACAAATTTGCGCATGAGGTTCGGTCAGATTTCAATTCACCGTCTGTATTGCCGCTGATCATCAAACTCCACGATCAATCTCTGCTTCAAACCAATCTCCTGATCGACGCAGGGCATTTGTCTGGACCACGGCACGCGATGGACGTCATTCGTCCCTTTTTGCCTACCGTCCCCGAGGCTGGAGCGGGCCTACTGCTGTCAATCTTTTGCATCTACCAAGCATACTTCCATCGCTTGTTTGACAAAAGCAAACCTATTGACTCCTACTGACTCGGAATTTTTCAGTATCTAGGGCAAATACCCCGAGATTTTTCACTTTCTCTGGCACTTCACGCTGACCGGTATGCCAGACATAGTGAAAAAAGCCTTAGCAATCAGTACCCGACTTTTCACATACTGCGTCAACCGACAATTGGGCTGTGATAGTAGTTGAACTTAGTCTTGTAATTCCACTCGTCCCAAGGGCACACCCCGAACAGTTCTGTGACCACCAGCTTAAGCAAGCGCGCGGTCAAGTAGTATTCGTTGCTGACTTCGCCGGTCACCTTATTGCGATAAACGAGTTCGCCATCTTCGTCGTCTTCCTCGACGAACGGCTCTGCTTGCAACCATGGGAGCTCAATATCCATTGGGACTCCCTGGTCGTTCGTTGTTTCGTCCGTGTGAAGCCGGAAGCGAGTCCGGACACCATTTTCGAAGACGCCATAAGCGAACGTGCCGCTGGAATCGTAATGGCAGAAGACGAGGATGATGTCCGGATTCCCGAGCGCCGATAAAAATGATGGCTCGAATACTTTTCCTTCGAAAATTACCTGTCCTGCCGCCTCGCTGCTATAAATGCCGATTGCGCCATTCATTGATTCCACGGCAACATTACCGGGCAGGCGAATGTCAAGGCCACGCTGGACATCGGAGGCCGGGACAGGCCGGAAGCTGTCGCCGAAGGCACGGCGTATCATTTCCGCTTCGTCCGGCATGGAAGAAGTAGACTTGAAAATTAGTCCTGCAGTCGATAATCCCATTTGCTGTTCCTTGTTAATCTGGTGACCAGCGCATTTTAGCCCTCGCGCAGCAGCAGGCGATATTCGCTGGGTGTCACGCCCACCGTGGCGCGGAACTGGCGGGTGAAGGCGCTGTGGTCGGCGTAGCCGCAGGCCTGGGCGATGTCGGACACGCTGGAGTCGCTGGCCAGCATGCGCGATGCGGCTTCCAGGCGGGTCTTGATGATCATCTGGCGCGGCGTCAGGTGGAAGATGCGCTCGAAGTAGCGCTCGATCTGCGCCACCGACATGTGGGCGGTGCGCGCCAGTTGCGGCAAGGTCAGGGGCTCGCCGTACTTGTCGTGGATGAGCCGGACCGCATCGGCAACCTTGTGATAGGCCGGGTTCTTGTTGTCGGCCATCGCCAGGTCGCGCGACACGCCGGCCAGGCCGACGATCGCGCCGTGGGAATCGCGCAAGGGGCGCTTTTGCGTCAGGCACCAGCCCGGATCGCGGTTGGGGTAGAGGTGCAGTTCGAGCTGGTCTTCGATCTGCACGCCCTCGTCCAGCACCGACTGGTCCTGGGCCTGGAAGCGCTGGCCGAGGGGCGCGGCAAACACTTCGTTGGCGGTCTTGCCCAGCAGGCCGGCCTTGTCCTTCATGCCGCAGCGACGGGCCAGGGTCTGGTTCACCACGACGTAGCGCCCGGCGCGATCCTTGATGAAAAACACCACGTCCGGCAGGGCGTCGAACAGGGGCTCGGAGAAGAACACGTCGCCGATCCTGGCGCCCAGGTCGCTGCGCGCCGTGCTATGAAGAAGATGTACTGACATGCTGCTCTCCCGGTGAATTTGTTCATTTTTACACGATTGTGCGGATTTCGTCATCTTCGGCGGCCGGGCGATGCAAGACGGCGGCGCTGGGAAGGCATAAGATGGCAAGCATGAAAACCATAGCCATTATCGATTCCCACACCGGCGGCGAACCGACCCGCCTGGTGATAGACGGCGGCCCTGACCTGGGCACCGGTCCCCTCAATGAGCGCCTGGCGCGCTTCCGCAACGAGCATGACGGCTTCCGTTCCGGCGTGGTGTGCGAGCCACGCGGCTCGGACGTGCTGGTAGGCGCGCTGCTGTGCGAGCCGCATGCCGCGGATTGTGCAGCAGGCGTCATCTTTTTCAACAACGTCGGCTACCTGGGCATGTGCGGCCATGGCACGATCGGCCTGGTGGCATCGCTGGCTTTCATGGGCCGCCTGAGCGCGGGCGTGCATCGCATCGATACGCCGGTGGGCGTGGTGGAAGCTCAACTGCATGAAGACGGCAGCGTGACCGTCAACAACGTGCCTTCGTGGCGCAAGGCGAGCGGCGTGCCGGTCGACGTGCCGGGATATGGCGTGGTGCGCGGCGATATCGCCTGGGGCGGCAACTGGTTCTTCCTGGTGTCCGGCCACGGGCGGAAACTGGAATTGGGCAATGTGCGCGAGTTGTCGGCATACACCACTGCGATCAAGGATGCCCTGGAAGCGCAGGGTATCACCGGCGACGGCGGCGCGCTGATCGACCACATCGAGCTGTTTGCCGATTCCGGCAGCGGGCTGGGCGACAGCCAGAACTTCGTCCTCTGCCCGGGCAATGCCTATGACCGCTCGCCTTGCGGCACCGGTACCAGCGCCAAGCTGGCCTGCCTGGCGGCCGACGGCAAACTGGCCGAAGGCGAAGTATGGCGCCAGGAGAGCATTGTCGGCAGCGTGTTCGAAGCTTCTTATCGCCGCGATGGCGAGCGTGTGCTGCCAAGCATTCGCGGCAAGGCCTGGGTGAATGCGACTTCGACCCTGGTGCTGGACCCAAGCGACCCGTTTGTCTGGGGCATTCGTTGAGCATGAATCCGGACGTCCTGATCGTCGGCGCGGGGATTATCGGCGCCGCTTGCGCCGATGCCCTGTCGGCGCGCGGCCTGCGCGTGACCGTGGTCGAGCGCGATGCGGTCGGCAGCGGCGCCACGGCAGCCGGCATGGGCCACCTGGTGGCCATGGACGACAACGCAGCGGAACTGGCGCTGAGCGCGCATTCGCTCGAACTGTGGAAGGAACTGGTGGACGGCCAGCCGGAACGCCACGAATACAGCCGTTGCGGCACGATCTGGGTCGCTGCGGATGATGAGGAACTCGAAGCGGCACGCGCCAAGGCTGTCACGATGTCGGCCCACGGGCTGGAATGTGCCGTGATCGGCGCACAGGAGTTGTACCGCCTGGAGCCGAACCTGCGGCCCCGCCTGGCCGGCGG
This sequence comes from uncultured Duganella sp., assembly GCA_946482635.1. The sequence goes on along the minus strand of CAMLSG010000005.1, from coordinate 35,004 downwards.
CTTGCTGGTGCGGGGCGACGGCCTGGTGTATCCGCCGAAGAGCGCGCGCATCCTGTTGGCGCGTGCGGTGGCGCGCGGTGCCTCCCTGGCCGTGGCCGAAGTCGTCGCGCTGGAAGACGGCGGCGTTGTGCTGGCGGATGGTACCCGGCTGTCGGCCGGACAGGTCGTGCTGGCTGCGGGCACGCGCTGCCTGTCGCTGGCGCCGGACCTGCCCTTGCGGCCCAAGAAGGGCCACGTGATGATTACCGACCGCTATCCGGGCTTTGTGCGCCACCAGCTGGTGGAGCTTGGCTACATCAAGAGCGCGCACGCGTCGGAAGGCGAATCGGTGGCGTTCAACCTGCAGCCTCGGCCGACGGGGCAGGTGTTGATCGGTTCCTCGCGGCAGTTCGATACCGTGGATCTGGCAGCGGAACCTTCGATGATGGCGCGCATGCTGGCCCGGGCCGTTGAATACACGCCGGCGCTGGCAGGCCTGAACATCCTGCGCTGCTGGACGGGCCTGCGCGCGGCGACGCCGGATGGCTTGCCGCTGATCGGCCCGGACCCGTCGCGCCGCAATGTGTGGCTGGCCACCGGCCATGAAGGGCTCGGGATTACCACCTCGCTCGCGACTGCGGAACTGCTGGCGGCACAGATGGCTGGCGGACAGGCGGGCATCGACTTGCGGCCTTACCTGCCGAGCCGCTTCACCGCACAGGGGAGGGCGTATGGCTGATTCCATTACTTTGACAATTGACGGCCACGGCACGACCGTTGCCGCGGGCACCACGGTCGCTGCCGCCATTGCAGGCGTGACGCGGCGCTCGGTCAGCGGGCAACTGCGAGCGCCTTTGTGCGGCATGGGTGTGTGCCAGGAGTGCCGCGTGACGATTAACGGCCGGGCGCATGTGCTGTCCTGCCAGACGCTCTGCCGCTCGGGCATGGACGTGCAGACAGGAGCGGCAGCATGACGCAGTTCTTTGACATCCTGGTGGTCGGCGCCGGTCCGGCCGGCCTGGCTGCGGCACACGCGGCAACGGGCGCCGGCAGCGCACGCCGCATAGCCATCGTCGACGACAATCCGCTGGCGGGCGGCCAGATCTGGCGCGGCGGCCCGGCAAAGCAGCCGGACCAGCGCGCACGCCGTCTCTGGCAGTCGCTGCAAGCGGCAAGCAATGTGACTTTCCTGGCCGGGACCCGCGTGCTGATGCAGACACAGCCCGGTGAACTGCTGGTGCAGGACCCAGAGCAGGCCGGCACGATCCGCTACAACCAGTTGATCCTTGCCACCGGCGCGCGCGAATTGCTGCTGCCGTTCCCCGGCTGGACATTGCCCGGCGTGACCGGCGCAGGCGGCCTGCAGGCACTGGCCAAAGGCGGCTACCCTGTGCAAGGCAAGCGCGTGGTCGTTGCAGGCACCGGTCCGCTGCTGCTGGCCGTCGCCGCGACGCTGAAAGAACGCGGTGCGATTGTTGCCGCCATCGTCGAACAGGCAGGCATGCCCGCCCTGGCACGTTTTGCCGCGAGCCTCGCCCTGACGCCTTCGAAGGCGCTGCAGGCGGCCCGGCTTGGCATGGCCCTGCGGGGAATTCCTTACTACGCCAACAGCTACGTGACGAGCGCACGGGGCGATGTGCAGCTGACGTCGGTGCAAGTGCAGCGCAAGGGCGCGAAGGTCGATATCGATTGCGACTATCTCGCCTGCGGCTACGGCCTGTTGCCGAACACCGAACTGGCGCGCGCCCTCGGTTGCGAGATCGGGCAGGGCGCGGTCAGGACCGACCCGTGGCAGCGCACCTCCGTGCCGAACGTGCTGTGCGCAGGCGAGGGCACCGGCGTGGGTGGTGTTGACCTGGCCCTGGTTGAAGGCCGCATTGCCGGCCTGGCAGCCTGCGGCGAAGGCGTGACGCCGGAACTCTTTGCCGAGCGCACCCAATGGCAAGGCTTCGCCGCCCGGCTGGCCCGCACCTTCGCTCCGCGCCAGGAACTGCGCACGCTGGCGCAGCCCGACACCATCGTCTGCCGCTGCGAAGACGTCTGCCACGAAGAACTGCGCGAGCAACCGTCCTGGCGCAGCGCCAAGCTGCAAACCCGCTGCGGCATGGGCCCTTGCCAGGGCCGCATCTGCGGCAACGCAACCGATTTCCTGTACGGATGGCGTCCGGACGCCGTGCGTACACCGATCTCGCCGGCACGTGCCGGCAGCATTATCACCCTCGAACCTCACAAGGAGACTTGAAATGGCAGCAATCAAATGGGAAGGCGTATTCCCTGCAGTAACCACCAAATTCCACGCGAATGAGGAGCTGGACCACGCAGAAATGGAGAAGCACTTCTCCTTCATGATCGACAGCGGCTGCCACGGCCTGGTAACCTGCGGTTCCCTGGGCGAAGCCAGCACCCTGTCGTTTGAAGAAAAGCTGGCTGTCGCCAAGACCGCTGTCAAAGTCGCCAACGGCCGCGTGCCGGTGCTGGCCAACGTCAGCGAAACCCGCACCGCCAACGCCGAACGTTATGTGCAGGAAGCGCGCGACCTGGGCGTCGACGGCTTCATGGTGATGCCTTCCGTGCTGTACTCAGCGGACGCTTTTGAAGCCAAGGCCAACCTGCGCACCATCGCCAAGGCCGCCAAGCTGCCGATCATGGTTTACAACAATCCGGTGACCTACAAGGTCGACCTGACCCCGGCCGACTTCAAGGAACTGTCGGACTGCGAAGAACTGGAAGCGATCAAGGAATCGACCGACAATATCCGCCGCGTGACCGACCTGCGCAACGCCGTCGGCGACCGCTACGCCATCTTCATGGGCGTGGATGACTTGTCCTTCGAAGGCCTGGCTGTTGGCGCCGACGGCCTGCTGGCCGGCCTGGTGGTGGCCTTCCCGAAAGAGACCGTGGCCCTGTACAAGCTGGTCAAGGCCGGCCGCCTGGCTGAAGCCCTGAAGCTGTATCAGTGGTTCATGCCGCTGCTGCACCTCGACGTTTCGACCAAGCTGGTGCAAAATCTGAAACTGGTGGAAGCACTGGTCGGTGTCGGCAACGAAAACGTTCGCCGTCCACGCCAGCCACTGCGCGGCGCTGACCGCGAGTTCGTGGTGCAGGTGGTGCAGCAGGCACTGGCAACCCGTCCCGACGTCAGCGCTTACCTGTAAGAGGTTAGAGCTTATGCCGAGGACGAATGCCGATCAATTATGTAAGAAGCCTGACCGGACGGCAGCGCGCCGCCGCTGCTAATCGCCACCTCGGCATCGCTCTGGCCTTCGTGGCCGGGGCGGCCAACGCTGGCGGCTTCCTGGCCGTCAAGCAGTACACCTCCCATATGACCGGCATCCTGTCGTCCGCTGCCGACGACCTGGCGCTGGGCGCCTTCGATGCAGCGCTCGACTGCGCCGGCGCCTTGCTGGCTTTCCTGGCCGGCGCAGCCAGTTGCGCCATCATGGTCAATTTTGCCCGCCGCCGCCAGCTTCACAGCGAATTTGCCTTGCCGTTGCTGGTGGAGGCTATCCTCCTGCTGGCATTCGGCGTGATGGGAACCCGCCTGCAGGCGATCGACGTGATCGTGCTGCCGGCCACGGTGATGCTCCTGTGCTTCATGATGGGGCTGCAGAATGCCGTGATCACCAAGCTGTCGAATGCGGAGATCCGCACCACCCATATGACGGGCATCGTCACCGACCTTGGCATCGAGGCCGGCAAGGCGCTTTACTGGAACCGCGACGGCCAGGCCGTGCCGCGCGTGGCGGCGGACTGGAAACGGGTGCGTATCCTGGCCTCCCTGGTGTCTTCGTTCTTCATCGGCGCGATGGCCGGGGCTTTCGGCTTCAAGGCGGTAGGGTTTGGCGCCGTGCTGCCGCTGGCCTGCGTGCTGCTGGCCATGGCGGCGGTGCCCATCTACGACGACCTGGTTGCTGTCCGCCGTTAGCCTTCGCGGAACACCAGCACCGGGATCTTGCTGTGCGTGAGCACTTTCTGCGTCTGGCTGCCCAGCATCAGGCTGGCCAGGCCGCTGCGGCCGCGCGAGGCCATCGCGATCAGGTCGCAGTTGCGCTGCAAGGCGGTGGCAATGATCGCTGCGTGCGGCTGGTCGGCATGCAATTCCAGCGTGGTGCAATCGACGTGCAGGGTGCTGGCCTGGCGCGCGATGTCGAGCAGGATCGTGTTCTCTGCTTGCGCGGCAGCCATGCTGGCCAGTGCCGGTTCTTCCGGAAGCACGTGAACCGCCGTGACGCGTGCGCCGCTTTCGCGGGCCATGCGCAGGGCGGCGTTCACTGCCAGTTGCGAAGCGGCGGAGCCGTCGCTTGGAATCAGTATGTGGCGAAACATCTTTTGAAATCTCCTTCAGGTGCCGCAGTCTAAAGTGTTCCGCCACAAGCCTGCAAGCACTCAGGCGGTGCGCAGCGCGCTCGGGCTGCGGCGGGCATCGAGGCTCAGGCTACCGGCGCCGAAAGCAGCAATCTGCAGCAGGCCGCCAGCCATCGCCAGGTTCTTCATGAGGTGGATCATCTGGTTCTGGTCCGCGATCGCGCTGTGGAAGACCAGCCCCGTCACGATCGAGAAGGCGGCCAGCGCCAATGCCACAGGGCGGGTGTACAGGCCGGCGATCAGCAGCAGGCCGCCGACCACTTCGATGCCGATCGCGCCGGCCAGGGCCAGTTCAGGGAATGGCAGGCCCATGGCGTTGATGTAGCCGAGGGTGCCGGATGGATTCGCGATCTTGCCGATGCCGCTCATGACGAAGATGGCAGCCATCAGGATGCGGCCGGCAAGTGGCAGGAAAGCGCTGGTGGTCTGGTTATTCATGGTGTGACTCCTTCAGGGAATGTGTTGTTGATGGAGTCATCTTATGCCGCGCAGATATATTCCGGAAGCCAATATATTTAGATGCAATGTATCGGTAAATCAGATGGATTGCTCTTGCAGCAATAGCGCCAGTTGCTGCCGTAGCCGGGCATTGGGCGGCTGGGTATGCGGATGGCCGGCGTTCTCCACGGCGACCGCCAGCGGCAGGTCCATTGCGCTCAGGTGGCCGAGGAACCAGCGTGGCAGGCGTTCGAGCAGTGAACGGGCGCCGGCGGGATCGGCCTGCGCAACGGGCAGGGCATGCTGCAGCGCGGCCAGCGCCCGGCGGTGGGCGGCCCGATGTTCATGCTCGGTGGGGTAGTAAAGCTGGTCCATCAAGGCTTCTTCCTCGGCGAAATCGAGGGTCAGGGCGCTCAGCAGTTCGGCGATGCGGCTGGGCAGCGAGCTATCGTCGGCGTCGATGGTTGCGTGAATGGCTTGCAACAGGGTGCGGTGGGAAGCATCCATTTCGGCCACGCCGGTTTCCAGCAGCGGGCTCCATTCGAGGCGTTGCATGGCGGTCTCCTTGTCTATCCCTCAAGTCTGGCTGGGCGGGCGTGCGAAATCCATGACCCAAATCAAATAGAATATGGCTATGGAAAAAATAGTGATTGTGACAGGCGCCAGCCGAGGCATCGGCGCCGCCATTGCGCGCCGGGCTGCGACGGATGGCTGGGTGGTGGCCGTGAATTACCAGCGCGATGCGGAAGCGGCCGCGCGGGTGGTGGCGGACATTGAAGCGGCCGGCGGCCGCGCCTTGGCGGTGCAGGCCGACATGGCGCGCGATGAGGATATCGAGCGCCTGTTCGCTACCGTCGAACGTGAACTGGGGCCGGTGTCGGGGCTGGTGAACAACGCCGGCATTACCGGCGGCCTGGGCTCGTTTGCGAATACCGAGCCGGCGACTGTGGAGCAGGTGTTCCGCATCAATGTGCTGGGCCTGATGCAGGCCAGCCGCCGTGCAATATCCGCCTTCCGCGCGCACGGCCAGGGCGGGGTGATCGTCAATATCAGCTCCACTGCGGCGACGGCGGGCAGTCCGAATGAATATGTGACTTACGCGGCCAGCAAGGCTGCGGTCGATACCTTCACCATGGGACTCGGCAAAGAAGTGGCGCCCGAAGGCATCCGCGTCTGCGGAGTGGCTCCGGGAACCACGCAGACCGATATCCATGCGACTTCCGGCGATGCAGGGCGGCCGGCGCGCGTAGCGGCCCGCATCCCCATGCTGCGCGTGGGCGAACCGGAAGAAATCGCGGAAGCGGCGGTCTGGCTGTTGTCGCCGGCCGCGCGCTACATCACCGGCACCACGATCCGCGTATCCGGCGGCGCCTGATCACCACTCGATCGAGAGCAGCCGCGACGCCATGCGCGGCCAGCACAAGGAACTCAGTTCATCGCGCGAAGCCCAGCGGAAGCCGTCGGCTTCGGGCGTCGGCTCGCCGGTGCGCTGGTGCGGGAAAAAGCTGGTGCAGCGCAGGTGATCCAGGCTGCATAATTCGTCGCCGACTTCGACCTTGAACAGGTGCAGGCGCTTGTCCGGGCGATAGGTGAATTCGCCCAGGTCTTCGAACAGGCCGGCGTCGAAATCAAGCCCGGCTTCTTCGAATAGTTCGCGCCGGGCCGATTGCAGCGGCGTTTCGCCGGCGTCCTGCAGGCCTTTGGGGATATCCCAGCTTGCGGTTCCGGTGACATGGCACAGCAATACCTGGCGGGACGAATTCAGCACCAGGGTGCCACATGAAACTTGCTGCATGTCCTTGATTCCTTTGCTTTTTGTCACATTTTATGATTTCCCAACAGATAGTGAAAGTACTCTAGGGAAATTTCTCGACAGTTACAAGGCCCTGTTATAAAGTGTGAGAATTCAGAAGGCGTGCCCCCAACGCCCAGTCTTTTTACCCACCTCCAAAACCATCGCGCACGCATGCCATGACGGCAAGCGGCGCTGTTTTATTGCCGACGTTTCTTGCTAAGAGTGCCATTATGCCAAAGCCGCACCAGACGCCTGTCCTGTTCGCCGTTGCCGGAGCACTGCTGTTGCCCCCTGCCGCGCATGCCGGGCATACGGCGGGGCAGGACGGTAGCTGGACTCTCGGCGGCTTCGGCACCCTGAGTGCCGTTCGCTCGAGCGAGAAGCAGGCCGACTATGCCGCCAATCCGCTGAATCCCGGCGAGGCAGGCGCCACGCGCGACTGGAGCTATGCGGTGGACAGCCGCCTTGGCGCGCAGCTGACCTATAACGGCGGCCACTGGTCGGCCGTGCTGCAGGTGGTTGCCGAGCGCGATCTCACGCATTCCTGGACGCCCAAGGTCGAATGGGCCAATGTGCAGTACCAGGTGTCGCCGGAATTGAGCCTGCGCGTCGGGCGCATCGCGCTGCCGCTGTTCCTGTCCGGCGATTACCGCAAGGCCAGCTATGCACTGACGTCCGTGCGCACGCCGGTCGAACTGTATTCCTCGCTCCCGATCAGCAACAGTGATGGCATTGACGCCAGCTACCGCTGGAACTTCGGCAGCGTGAAAAACGTCACCCAAGTACTGTACGGACGCACCAGCGTGCCGCTGTCGGATGTAACCCGCGTCAAGGCGCACGACCTGGCGGGCATTTCCAACACCAGCACTGCGGGAGCGCTGACGGTGCGCGCCACCGCTATCCAGGGCGAGCTGGAAACCCCGCTGCTGCAGGACCTGTTCTCCGCCATCCGCCAGTTTGGCCCGCAAGGCGAAGTGCTGGCCCGGCGCTATGAACCGGACCGCAAGCGCGCTACCGTGTTGAGCATCGGCGCGTCCTATGACCCCGGCAACTGGTTCGTGATGGGCGAAATAGGGCGGGTCAACGCCCGTTCCATGTTGGGCGACAAGACCGCCGGCTACGTCAGCGGCGGTTATCGCGTGGGCAGCTTCACGCCCTATGGCACGTTCAGCAAAGTGGTCGCCAATACCCCGAACCAGGTTGCCGGCCTGGACCTGTCCATGTTGCCGCCTCCGTATGCTCCGGCCGCCCAGCGCCTGAACATGGAACTGAATGGCTTGCTTCGCATGATCGCCGAGCAGGACACTACCAGCCTCGGCTTGCGCTGGGATGCAAGCGGCAACGCCGCGCTCAAGCTGCAGTTCGACAAGGTGCGCCCGCGCAGCGGCACCAGCGGCACGCTGTCGAACCTCCAGCCCGGCTACCGCTATGGACGCAGCTTCAACGTGTTCAGCGCGTCGCTGGACTTCGTGTTCTGATGGGGGAGCCGGCGATGATCCGCAAACTCCTTTGCAGCCTGCTGCTGGTGCTGCTTGCCGGCGCCAGCGCCGCTGCCGAACTGGTCGTGGTGGTGTCCGCACGCAGCCCCGTCACGACCCTGCGCGCCGAGCAGGTAGCCGATATTTTCCTGTCCGAGGCGACGCGCTTTCCCGATGGCGGTGAAGTGGTAGCGCTCGATTTGCCGATCGGCTCTCCGCTGCGCGACGACTTTTACCTGAAGGTGGCCAATCGCACCCCGGCCCTGATGAAGGCCTACTGGACCAAGAAAATCTTCACCGGCCGCGGCCAGCCGCCGCGTGAACTGCCCAACAGCCAGGCAGTGCGCAAGCTGGTGGCCGATAACCCAACCCTGATTGGCTATATCGAGCGCAGTGCGATCGATGCCAGCGTGCGTCCAGTCCTGGTGGTGCATTGATCATGAAACGCTGGTTACGCATGTGCCTTGAGACGCAAGTCTCGCTGCCCCTGTTCACGATCGTCCTGCTGGCGGTGGTGTGGGGCACCACGCTGCATTTCATCGACAGCGAGGCCGCGGCCTCGCGCGAACTGTCTGCCGAATCGGCCAGTGAATTGATTGCCACCTACGAAGCGCAGGTCGCGCGCAGTATCAACGGCATCGAACAAACCTTGCAGGTGCTGAAATACAGCGCCGAGAGCCATGGTGCGCTCGGCGCCTTGCCGGAGTTGCAGGCGCACGGCCTGCTGCCATCGGGCCTGGTGTTCATCGTCAGCATTGTCGACGCCGAGGGCGATACGGTGGCCAGCAATCCGGCGGCGCGTCCAATCAATGTCGCGCAGCAGGAGTACTTCCGCTTCCACCAGCAGCACCGCAGCAGTTATACCTTCATCGCCCAGGCGATGCGCGACGAAGCGAATCAGGATTTCCACCTGCACTTCACGCGCCGGCTGGACGACAAGCGGGGCGAGTTTGCCGGCGTAGTGATCGTGGAAGTCGATCCGGCGTACTTCACCAGCGGCTATGAACGCAGCCGCCTGGGCGAACATGGCATGCTTGGCCTGGTCGGCGACGATGGCGTCGTGCGCGCCTTGCGCATCGGCGACAAGCAGTCCTTTGGCCAGCAGCTCGACCTGGCGACGCTGCAAGCACGGCGAGGCGTGCCTGTCGCCAGCAAGATCGATGGCATCAAGCGCTATATGGCGGTGCGCCAGCTGGCTGGCCTGCGCCTGAGCGCCGTGGTGGGCCTGGCCGAGCAGGAGCAGATGGCAGGATTTATGGCCCAGCGCCGCCAGTTGCTGTGGGAAGCCGGCGTCGCCAGCGCCGTGCTGATCCTGCTGGCCGCCCTGGTCTGGGCCTGCGTCTGGCAAGGCGCCAAGGCGCGCCGCCGCATCCGCCGCGCGCAGGAAACCTATGCCGCCGCATCCGAATCGAATATGGATGCCTTCTTCGTGCTGCGCGCTATCCGTGGCAAGGATGGCGCCGTCGAGGACTTCAAGTTCGCCGCCGTCAATTCACGCGCAGAACAGCTGACTGGCCGCACGCGCAATGAGCTGCGCGCCCAAACGCTGTGCGGCTGGATGCCGTCGGCGCGCCAGAACGGCATGTTCGAGCGCCTGGCGCAGGTGACCCGGAATGGCGGCGTTTACCAGGAAGAGGGGCCGAACATGGTTCCGCAGTTGCATGCGGAATGGTTGCACTGGCAGGTTGTCGGCGTCGAGGGCGGGGTGGTGGCGATCGCCCGCGATATCACGGAGCGCAAGCGCGCCGAAGAGCGCATCTACCACATGGCGCATCACGACACCCTGACCGGCCTGCCGAACCGCAGCCTGATTTGCGATCGCCTGGAGCAGTCGATCGCGCACGCGGAGCGCAACAACGAATCGGTGCTGGTGGCCTTCATCGACCTCGATAGCTTCAAGCTGGTGAACGACACGCTGGGCCACAATGCCGGCGACGAACTGCTGAAAGAAGTGGCAGGCCGCATGGTGGGCTGTGTGCGGCGCGAAGACACGGTAGCCCGTTTCGGCGGCGACGAATTCGTGCTGGTTCTGCCGCATGTGAACGGCAATCCGCAGGTAATGGCGCCGCTGCTGAACAAAATCCTGGAATCGGTCGTGCAGCCGGTCATGCTGGAAGGGCAGAAGATGCAGGTGAGCTGTTCGATCGGGGTTGCGGTCTATCCGCGTGATGGCCGCGATGCCGCCACCCTCATGATGCATGCCGACGCTGCCATGTACCGCGCCAAGGACAGTGGCAAAAACAACTGCCAGTTCTACACCCGCGAGATGAATGCCGGCCTGGAAGAAAAGCTGGCGCTGACCGAAGGCCTGCGCAAGGCGCTGGAGGAGCAGCAGTTGTCGCTGGCCTACCAGCCCAAGGTGAACCTGGAATCGGGCCGCATGTTCGGCGTCGAAGCGCTGTTGCGCTGGCAGCATCCGCAGCGCGGCGCCGTGTCGCCGGCCCAGTTCATCCCGTTGGCGGAAGAGCATGGCCTGATCATCCCGATCGGCGAATGGGCATTGCGCGAAGCCTGCCGCCAGGCCTGCGCCTGGCAGGACGCCGGCTTGGCGCCGTTGGTGGTGTCGGTCAATGTGTCGGCGCGCCAGTTCGACGACCCGCGCCTGGTCGAACGCGTCGCCGCAGCCCTGAAGTGGAGCGGCCTGGACCCGCAATGGCTGGAGCTGGAAGTCACGGAAAGCATGATCATGCGCGACACCGCGCAGTCGGTGGCCAAGATGCGCCAGCTTGAGGCGATGGGCATAGCGCTGGCAATCGACGATTTCGGCACCGGCTACTCCAGCCTGGCAGCGCTGAAGTCCTTCCCGATCAGCCGCCTGAAGATCGACCAGAGCTTCGTGCGCGACCTGGTGGGCAACCCGGACGACCAGGCGATTACCTGCGCCATCATCTCGCTGTCGCACCAGCTCGACATGCGCGTGATCGCGGAAGGCGTGGAGACGGAGCAGCAGCGCAGCTTCCTGCAGCAGCATGGCTGCGACGAGATGCAGGGCTACCTGTTCAGCCGTCCGGTGCCGCCGCAGGAAATCACGGCCATGCTGCTCGGCGAAGAATCCGGCGACGAGGTTACAATGCTTGCTCCCTGATGAATGAGCAAGCATTAAATGAGCGAATACAGCAACGACATCTACACCGAACCATCCAACATCGACATGGACACGCTGGCCAATCTCGGCCCGCTGGGCGCCATGGCCGGCATCTGGGAAGGCCAGCGCGGCCTCGATATCAAGCCAAAGGCGGACGGCCCGCGCAAGCAGGCCTATGTCGAGCGCATCGAACTGCAACCGATCGATCCGGTCACCAACGGGCCGCAGCTGTTCTACGGCCTGCGCTACGTCCTGATCGTCAACAAGCCTGACAACGTCAAGACCTACCACGAGCAGGTGGGCTACTGGCTGTGGGAACCGGCCACCAATACCGTGATCCAGACCCTGGCCATCCCGCGCGGCCAGATCGCCATGGCATCGGGCACCGCAGCGCCGGATGCGAAGACCTTCGAACTGGTGGCGCAGCGCGAGCAGGATACTTATGGCATCTGCTCCAATCCCTTCCTGGAGTTCGGCTTCAAGACCACCGAGTACCGCATCAAGGTCACCATCAACGACGATGGCACCTGGGGCTACGAGGAAGACACCGTCATGCTCCTGCGCGGCAAGGAATCGGAGCCGTTCCACCACGTCGACCGCAACGTTCTGCACAAGGTGGCGGAGCCGACCCCGAATCCGCTGGCACGCAAATAATCACAGGCGCGCGAAGGCCGGATACAGTTCCGCTTCTTCGCGCTTGGTGCGCAGGAACAGGGCTTTGAAGACGGAGTTCGCTTCGTCGCGGAAGCCGGCAGGATCGGCCTCGAGCCGGTTCGGCAGGTTCCAGCGGGTGGCAAAGGCCATGTACTTCTGCGCCAGGTCGCCCATTTCCTGCTGGTAGAAGCGGCCCAGCGCGGCCAGGTCGGCATGGCCGGAGCTGGCGAAGGCTGGATACACCACGCGGTCTTCCACAGCCAGGTGCAGCTTGATCGAAGCGCTCATGGTGCGCAGCAGCTGGGTAATGGCGGCGGCGTTGTGCTCGATGCCGGTGCCAATCAGCTTGCGCAGCTGGTTGATGCCTTCCAGGATTTCGTGATGGTCATGCTCGAAGCGTTGTACTTTCATGGTGCCCTCCTTTAAACATGCAGATATTATACATGTTTAAATCAGCGGGTGCTGTCGCCGTCGGGAGCTGCCGCGTAGCCGGCCAGGGCCGGGAGCTGCCACACGCACCATGCGGCGGCAATGCCGATCGATGCCACGACCAGCCCGACGCCCGTGACCACCTGGTCGTCCAGGCTGTAGGCATTGCACAGGCGCTGCGGCATGTCCTGGTACAGCATGCCGCCGATGGCCGTCATGGCGCAGAAATTCCCAAGGAAGAAAAGCTGGATAACGGTCGCCGCGCGGGAGAGGGCGCCCGGCAACAGGAAGCCGAGCAGGAACAGGCTGGCGAACTTGCCGGCTTCGGCCAGCGGCATGGTGAGCGACTGTTCCAGCGCCCGCGGCACCATCCAGTAGGCGCTTGCCAGCAGCAGCCAGACCAGGCCCGTCATGCCGTGCGCATCCCAGCGCGCCATCGCGCCGGCCAGCTTCGGCGCGTTGCGTGCAACCGCAATGCCGGCCAGGGCGCCGCCAACGGCAATCATCGGAAGCTGAACCACCATGTGCAGTGCCATGGACGCTTCCAGCGGCCGGCGCAGCAGCAGTGCTGCCGCCAGCAACGCTGCCGCCGAGAGGGCAAGTCCGCCAACGGTGCGCTGCGATCCGCTCATCGCGCCAGTTCCAGTGCCGCAGCCAATGCAGCTTCCGGCTGCTCGTAGTCGATCACTTGGGCCAGGCGGCCATCCGGCGTGACGATATGGAAGGCGGCGTTGTGCTGGAATTCGCCCATTTCCGCAGGCAGCACGACAATCCCGACCTTTTCCAGCAAGGACTCGCGCTGCGCTGCATCCGGTACCGCCGCAAACTGCCACAGCGCTTTATCAGCCCGCATGCGGAAGGCATAGTGCACAAGGTCGTCCAGCGTATCGCGCGGATCGAAGGAAATCGTCAACAGCCGCAGCTTGTCCTGCAGGCCGCGAGCAAGGATTTCGCGCTGAAGCTGTTGCAGTTCGGTGCCCTGGACAGAGCAAACCGAATTGCAGCGCGCGTAAAAGAAGGTCAGGATGGCTGGGCGCTTATCGGCAGCCAACAGTGCAGGCAACAGCGACCGATGCGCAGTTGCGCCAGCGCCGGGCAGCGCAAGCTCGACATGGGGCAGGGGCAACGGCGCTTCAGCAATCGCCTGGCGCCGCCCCTCTTCGGTGGAGACCACGCAGAACCCCATAGTGGCCTGCCACAATGCTGCTCCGGCTACCGCCGCCATGCAGGCAATCAGTGCCAGGGTACGGGGCAGGTCTTCTTTAATTGGCTGGCTTGGCGAGTTTGGCGAGATCATCGTCTCCATTGAACGAATCCTTGCGGTCGGCGGTGGCTTCGCGGGCGGCCTTGACTGCGTCCGGCGTCACCTTGGCTGCGTTATTGCCAAAATTGCTGCGGATATGGCTCAACACCGCCGCGATCTCGGCATCGCTCAATTTATCTTTGAACGAAGGCATCTGTCCGTTATATGCCGAACCTTTGACGGTCAACTTGCCTGTCACGCCGTGCAGCAGGATGGCTGCCGCAACGTTCTCCGCGCCTGTCACCCATTCCGATCCTGCCAGCGGCGGAAAGACGCCCGGCAGGCCGGCACCGGTCGCCTGGTGGCAAGCCACGCACTGCGCCGCATATACCTGCGCCCCGTCAACGGCGCCGCCGGCGCCGGCTGCACCGCCGGCCTTGGCCTGCAAGGTCGAAATGGTGCGGCGGTCGCCGAGTGCCGGATCGTCGTCCCTGACCGTGAGGATGTAGCTGATCGCCCACGCCAGCGCGATGCCGACGCCTAGCAGCACATACCAGGGAATCGGCCGGTCTTTCTCGGTTGGGTCGGGGTTCTCGCGCTGCTGCGCGCCAAATTCATTTTGCGGCATTTGGCGCTCCTTCCTTCTTCGCCTGCGGTGCAGGCAGCACGGGGTAGGTATGATCGAGCGACTGCAGGTAAGCCACCAGGTCCAGTACTTCCGGCTTGGCGACCACCACTTTGCCCACAGGCTTGAAGCCCGGCGGCAGGTTGACTACGCGGTCGCCCGGCTCCGCTGCCTCCTTGTAATCGAACAGGTAAGGATAGGAAGGCATGATCGAGCCGGGCACATAAGCGCGCGGCTGGAACATGTGCCCGAGGTGCCAGTCCGCGCTTGGCTGGCGCGCGCCGATATTGAACAGGTCCGGTCCCGTGCGCATAGTGCCCAGCAAGTGCGGCGTGTCGTAGTAATAATCCGCGGCGACAGAGGCGCGCCCCCAGCCGCGCTGGTCGTCCGGCGCCTGTGCCTTGTCGCGCGGCTGCTGCGAATGGCAATAAACGCAGCCATTCCTGATGTACACCTCGCGCCCTCGCAATTGCTGTGCGGTATAGGGCTTCAGGCCGGCCGGCGCGTCGCCCGCACGCAATTGCACGTGCGGCACGATCACCAGCGCCGAGGTGGCAAGGGCCAGTGTCACCATCGCGCCGCCCAGGAGTTTGAGTTCGTCTTGCATATCAGGCTCCCGCAAGGTTGCTGGCCGGCGCTGGCGAGGCGCTTCGGGTGTGCAGCAGCGCAGCCCCGACGCGGCGGGGTCCATAGCGCAGGGCCATGGCGGCGAAGTGCCAGGCGAAGACCAGGTGGCCGATGGTCATGATCGCGCCGCCAACCGTGCGGCTCTTCAGCCACGGAATGGTTACGTTGACCGAATCCATGAACGGCCGCCCCGCATCCAGCATTGCCAGGCCTTGCAGCCAGCCGCCAATCGACAAGCCGACGAAGTAGATCCCGAAGCCGATCACCACCAGCCAGAAATGCAGGGCGATCAGCTTGGGATAAGGCCACTCCCAAGCCATCACGCGCGGCATGACGAAGTAGATCGCGCCGAACATCACCATGGAGAAGAAGCCATACAAGCCCAGGTGGGCGTGCGCCACCGTAAAGTGGGTGAAGTGCGCTACCGTGTTTACGCTGCGCAGCGCCTCAATCGAGCCCTGGATCGAACTGAGCGTGTACATCATGCCGCCAAGGACGATGAAGCGCAGCGTCGGCGAGTACACCAGCTTGGAGAAATGCCCGCGCATGGTCATGTGCTGGTTGATCGAGAACGAAATTACCGGGATCACCATCATCACGCTCTGCACGATGGAAAGCGTGATCAGCCAGCCCGGCACCGGGCCGCCGATCAGGTGATGGCCGCCAACCTGGCCGTAGAAGAAGGCCAGCGTCCAGAAGCCCAGCAGCGACAGGTTGTACGACTGCACCGGCCGCCCGATGATCTTGGGCAGGAAGTAATACACCGAGGCCACCGCCATCGGCGTGTAGAACAGCCCCAGCACGTTATGCCCGAACCACCAGTTCATCGCGGCCTGCTGCACGCCGAAGTGCAGCGCGGGCAGGTTCCCTATCAGGAACAGGATGGGGAACCAGAACAGGGCCGCGCCCATATACCAGATCGACACGTACAGGTGGTGTACCTTCCGGCTTTGCAGGGTGTACACCAGGGGCAGGCCGACCAGGGCGCCGCCGGCCACCAGCAGCAAATCCACCTGCCATGGAATCTCCAGCCACTCCAGGCCATCGCTGATGCCGGCCGCAATGCAGCCCAGGCCTGCGATCAGGCCCGCATTCCACAACATGGCGCCAAAAATGGCAAAACGCCCGCCGACCAGGTGGGTCTTCAGCAGGCGCGGAAGGAGCCAGATCGCTATGCCCAGCGCCGCCATCGGCGCCCAGCCATAGGCGACTGCATTGAGGTGGATGGTACGGATGCGGCCAAACGTCAGCCAGGGATACTGCACCAGCCAGTCCGGCTCATGCAGCTTGATGGAGCTGGTCAGCCCCGCCGCCGTCGCCACCAGCAGCCACACCACGGAGCAGGACAGGAAGACAAAGGTGACGAAGGCGCTGGAGCGATCCGCCTCCACGCGTTCCGCCAGCTCCTGCTGCATGGCGGCTTGCTCGCTGGCGCTGGGCGCGCGCCGGTCCTGTCCGGCCACCGGCAGCGCCAGTCCGGCGCGCTGTTCCGGGCTGGCTGCCGGTTCTTCTCCGTGGCCAATCTCGCCCGGCGAGAAGATCACATTGGCGGCAGCCGAAGTCGGGTTGAACAATCGGTGCCGCAGCGACCAGATGAACACCAGCAGGCCGGTAACCGAGAGTATGAAGGAAGACAGCAGTATGGTGACGGTATCCACATTTAACCTTCCCGCCCGTCGATGCGGGCCTGGCTTAAGTAAGGCGCATACACGAACAGGTAGAGAAGGAAGGCGACCGACCAGGCCAGTGCCGAGCCCAGTAACAGGAAGTCACGAATTCCAGCGGGAACTATATTGGCACACAAACGGGCCAGAGCGCCAGCTTGCAGTAAAAGATACATGGCGCTTTCGGCGCGGCCGGCACGCAGCATGCGGCCAGTGTGGCCCAGTGCCGTGCGGGTGATCATGCCGAGGATCAGGCCCGACATGCCGCCCACCGCCAGCGCGTGGAAAGCGCTGCTGGAGGAGCCGATACCCAGCGCCGCAAATCCCAGCAGGACCAGGCCGGCCACGATCCAGGCATAGGCCAGGTGCAGGATCCACAGCAAAGGTACGCGCACGGTGGCAAACGGCGCCCAGCCGACCAGCCGAACAGCATTGATTGCCGCCGCCGCAAATGCTACCGGCGCCACGATGAAACCGGGCAAGCCGCTTACCCAGGCCAGCGCGGTCGCCAGCAGCAGGGCAATGCTGGCCTTTTCGCGCCAAGCCACGGTAACAGGCTGGCTGCCCGGCGCGCCATTGCGGGTGAACATCGGGATCACGCGGCCGCCGATGACCGCTTCCAGCACGGTGATCATCAGGATCGCTCCATGCACGGGAGTCAGCGCCGACAGTGAAATCCAGCCATTGGCCGCCGCGTGGAACAGCAGGTTGGCCACCGACAGCAAGGCCAGGATGCCGCAAATCGGGTAATTGCGCTTGCTCTGCGCCTGGTACAGCACGCGGCCGAACGCAATGGCGCACAGCGGCAGGAACAGTCCATCCACGGCCAGGGCCGGCACACCGGGCGCCGCCAGCATCGCTACGCGGCCCGCGATCCAGAGCAAGGCCAGTGCCGCAAGCTGGCCGCCGGCCGGCGTCTGCAGGTTGGTCCAGTTACGGCCCGCGGTAAACAGGAAGCCGACGATCACCGCGCCGCCAAAGCCAAACACCATCTCATGCATATGCCACAGCATGTTGGCAGCGGGCAGTGCGGGCAGCATGCCTTTGTAGGCGGCCAGCCACAGTGGCACCGAAAGCACTGCCAGTGCGGCCGCCAGCAGGTAG
Source organism: uncultured Duganella sp. (assembly GCA_946482635.1). The sequence continues at coordinate 17,518 of CAMLSG010000005.1, read as the reverse complement.
AAGGGGCGGAAGCCCAGGCGCAGCATGGGATGCGGTTGCCCGGCTGGCGTGGGTTCGGAGGGAATATGGATGCTGCGCATGGCTGGCCTCATGTTCTTAAGATGTATAATGAATGCTACATTACGCCTTCGGGTAAAGCAATATTCTGAATGCATCTTTACGTGACGTAGATTATGAGACTGACATCTTTCACCGACTACACCCTGCGCTCGTTGATGTACCTCGGCATGAACAGGGACAAGCTGGTCACGATCCAGGAGATCGCCGACCTGCATGACATCTCGAAAAACCACCTGACCAAGGTAATCCACCAGCTGGGCGCCAGCGGCCTGGTGGAAACCGTGCGTGGGCGGCATGGCGGCCTGCGCCTGAACCGCGAACCGGAGGACATCAATATCGGCGAAGTGGTGCGCGACAGCGAATCGGATTTCTACATCGCCGAATGCTTCGAGGCCGAACCCGGCCACTGCGCCTTCCTGCGCGACTGCGCCTTGAAACGCAAGCTGAGCGAGGCTACCGAAGCCTTCCTGCACGTATTGGATGGCATGACGTTGGCCGACATATTGCCAGGGCCGAAGGGCAAGGGCGGCGAGAAAACCGTGATCCTCCAGAAAATGCGCATTTGATTTGCATCTTTATTGACGTAGTTTAAGGTAAACATGTATTATGGGTGCATGTTTAGCCGAGAAGGAGCCATACCCATGCTGTCCGCAGAACACCGTGCCATCGTTAGCGCCACCGTCCCAATCCTGGAGCAAGGCGGCGAGGCACTGACCCGCCACTTCTACCAGACCCTGTTCACCGACTTCCCGCAGGTGAAACCATTCTTCAACCAGGCCCACCAGCACAGCGGCGAGCAGCAGCGCGCCCTGGCCAACGGCATCCTGATGTACGCCAAGCATATCGAGCGCCTGGAAGCACTGGGCCCGCTGGTGAATACCATCGTCACCAAGCACGTTGCGCTGCAGATCCAGCCGGAACACTATCCGATGGTTGGCGCCAGCCTGCTGAAGGCGATTCGCGAAGTGCTGGGTGCAGAAACCGCGACCGATGCAGTACTGGAAGCCTGGGGCGCGGCTTACGGCCAACTGGCCGACATCCTGATCGGCGCCGAAGGCAAGACCTATGAAGCCGCAGCGGCCGCGCCGGGCGGGTGGAAGGGCGCGCGCCAGTTCGTGGTCGCTGCCAAGCGTGTCGAGAGCGACGAGATCACCAGCTTCCTGTTCCGTCCTGTCGATGGCCAGCCGGTGCTTGGCTTTACGCCGGGCCAGTACATCGGCATCCGCGTGGTTGTCGATGGCCAGGAGCAGCGCCGCCAGTACTCGCTGTCCGCTGCGCCGAATGGCCTGACCTACCAGATCAGCGTCAAGCGCGAAGAGGGCGGCAAGGTGTCCGGCTTCCTGCACGCGAACCTGAATGAAGGCGATACCGTGGAACTGTTCCCGCCGACCGGTGCGTTCACGCTGGCTGAAGGCAGCCGCCCGATCGTGCTGATCTCCGGCGGCGTCGGCATTACCCCGACCCTGGCCATGCTGGACCAGGCGCTGGAAACCGGCCGCGAAATCCGCTTTATCCACGCAGCCCGCCACGGCGGTGTGCACGCCTTCCGCGACCACGTCGACGGCCTGGCCGAACGCCATCCGCAACTGAAGCGCCACTATATTTATGCGGAAGAGCGCGACGGCCAGCCGCAAGCCGATGCTGTCGGCCTGCTGGGCAATAAGGAACTGGGTCAATGGCTGCCGCAATCGCGCGACGTCGACGCTTACTTCCTCGGCCCGGTACCGTTCATGCAGGCCGTGAAGCGCAGCCTGCGCGAACTGGGCGTGCCGGAAGCGCAGACCTACTACGAGTTCTTTGGCCCTGCCAAAGCCCTCGATTAAACCAGCAGCGCTGCGTTCATGGCGGAAGCATCGGCTTCCGCTTCTTCCAGCATCTGCTCGCGCTTCTCGGCGTCGATGAACAGGTCCATCACCGAGTCTTCGTGCGGCGGCTGTTGCTTTTCCGGGGCCAATGGCGAGGCAATTGGCGCGAAGTGATTCGCCAGAAGCAGGGTGTCGAGCAAGGTTTCGGGCGGGATCTGCAGCATGCCGTGGCGCAGGCTCTCAATTGCTTCCGCCACTTCAGCCGGGATGCCCAACTTCTTCAGCACTTCGCGCGTGATGATTTCTTCGCTTGCCGTCTGCCAGTTCTCCGGATCGGGTTCCAGCAGGCCGGGGAATTCATCGGCGCGCGACAGCAGGTAGAAGCTGCCCACTTCATGCACGATGGCCGCGAACAGGGCGGTGTCGGGATTCACGCCCGTGACTTCACGCGCGATGATGCGCGCCAGGCAGGCGACGTGGATGGTGTGCTGCCACAGCTGCTCGGCCTTGGCGCGCAGCTCGGGATCGGTGATCTTGCTGCCGAAGGCGCGCACCACCATGGCCGCGGCCAACGCGTACAGGTTGTGGTAACCCACGCGCATGATGGCATTGCGGACGTTGGTGATGTCCGGCCCGCCGGTGCGGTTGAACATGGCGGAGTTGGACAGCGAGACGGTGCGCGCGGCCAGTTGCGGCTCGGCCAGCACCAGCTTGATGGCGTCTTCCATCGGGCAGTCCGGATCGTCCAGGGCGAGCTGTACTCGCAGGGCGGCATTAACGCTGGTAGGAAACACGAGGTCTCCGCGGATCGCCAGCGCGGCGACGTGTCCGAAGGCTTCCAGTTTATTCATGCCGAAAATTATACGGCCCCAGCCGCAATCCTGCCAAATGAAAGTCGGGGTCAGGCAATTAAATGGGGACGTACCCTTTTAAGGGGTACGTCCCCATTTAATTGACTTTTATGCTGTTAGGCGCCGACCAGTTGCGGCTGGCGGGCCGGGCGTTCCTGGCTGTAACGTGCTGCCGACAAGTCGTCGGCGAAGATGGCTGGGCGCTTGGCGGACATGATGTCGGCCAGCAGTTGCGCCGAGCCGCAGCTCATGGTCCAGCCCAGGGTGCCGTGGCCGGTGTTGGTGAACAGGTTGCGGATGGCGGTGCGGCCCACGACCGGGGTGCCGTCCGGGGTCATCGGGCGCAGGCCGGTCCAGAAGGTGGCTTCGGCGGTGTTGCCGGCGCCTGGGAACAGGTCGTTCACCACCATTTCCAGGGTCTCGCGGCGGCGCGGGTTGAGCCTGGTGTTGTAGCCGGCGATTTCCGCCATGCCGCCAACGCGGATGCGGTCGTCGAAGCGGGTCACTGCAATCTTGTACGTTTCGTCCAGGATGGTCGAGGTCGGGGCTTTGCCGCCGTCGACGATCGGCACGGTGATCGAGTAGCCTTTCAGCGGATACACCGGAATATCGAACAGCTCTTTCAGGAACGGGGTCGAGTAGGCGCCCAGCGCCACCACGAAGGAGTCGCCTTCCACCAGCTCGGCGCCGCACTGCACGCCTTTGACCTTGTCGCCTTCGGTCACCAGCTTGTCGATCGCTACGCCGTAGCGGAACTTGACGCCCAGTTCTTTCGCCATCGCTTCCAGGCGGGTGGTGAACATCTGGCAGTCGCCGGTTTCATCGTTCGGCAGGCGCAGGCCGCCGACCAGCTTGTGTTGCGATGCGGCCAGGCCTGGCTCGGCTTTCATCAGGTCGGCGCCGGTCAGCAGTTCGTAGGGCACGCCGGTTTCTTTCAGGACTTCAATGTCCTTGGCGGCGCCGTCCAGCTGGGCCTGGGTGCGGAACAGCTGGGTGGTGCCTTGCTGGCGGCCTTCATATTCAATGCCGGTGGCGGCGCGCAGCACTTTGAAGCAGTCGCGGCTGTATTCAGCCAGGCGCACCATGCGTTCCTTGTTGATGGCGTAGGATTCGGCATTGCAGTTGCGCAGCATCTGCCACATCCACTTCAGCTGGAAGGTGGTACCGTCGGGCGTGATGGACAGCGGCGCGTGGCGCTGCAGCATCCATTTCATGGCTTTCAGCGGAATGCCCGGGGCCGCCCATGGCGAAGCATAGCCGGGCGAAATCTGGCCGGCGTTGGCGAAGCTGGTTTCCAGGGCAGGGCCAGGCTGGCGATCCAGTACGGTGACATCGTGGCCGGCCTGGGCCAGGTAATAGGCACTGGTGACGCCGATAACGCCGCTGCCAAGGATAACTACGCGCATGAATTGCCTCCGGAATATTTGTTGCGGATTATTTTGCTAGGATAACTAAGTTTTCCTAGTATTTGTTACTATATGAAAAGGCTAAAACAGTAAAAAATCATGCGAATTCAAAAAGAATCGGCGCGCGGGCTGGACAAGATTGATCGAAAAATACTGCGCATCCTGCAGGACGACGCGCGCATTGCCATGAAGGACTTGAGCGAGCAGGTCGGGCTGTCGATCACGCCGACCATCGAGCGGGTCAAGCGCATGGAGCGCGATGGGGTGATCGCCGGCTATCACGCGCGGCTCAATCCGCGCGCACTGGGCGCCAGCTTGCTGGTGTTTGTGGAGATCACGCTGAACCAGAAATCGGCCAGCCATTTCGAGCAGTTCCGCCGCGAGGTCCTGCGGATTCCGGAAGTGCAGGAGTGCCACCTGGTGTCCGGCGATTTCGATTACCTGATCAAGGCGCGCATCCATGAGATGGCGGAGTACCGCAAGCTGCTCGGCGACATGCTGTTGAACCTTCCGGGGGCAGCGCAATCCAAGTCATATGTCGTCATGGAGGAAATCAAGGAGACCTTGATTTTGCCCACGGAGCCCGCTCCATAGCCGCGGGACAATGACGCTTTCTGACCAAGGAGCGTAACATGTCCTCAAACAAACCCGATCCGGTGGCCCATATGTCTGACCTTCAGGAATTGAAGCAGGAAATCGATCTGAAGCTGGAAAAGCTCAAGAACGAAATCTTGCGCTGGATGCTCGGCCAGACGTTTGTCATTCTTGGTGTAATGGCCGCGTTCTTTAAAGTATTTGGGTGCTGACAACACTTGGTCTAGAATGCCATTAGCCTGGACTGAGCGAACGGAGTATTTGTGCAAAGCACTTATGGAGCCGCGAGCGTCACCACACCAGCCGCCCCGGCGCCGGCTGCCCCCGAGCACGCTGTCCTTTTGCGTGGCCTCGACGAACACCTTTCTTCCGACCAAAGCTTTACCTCCAACCTGGCTCGCACTGTTGGCGCCATCGCCAGTACGGAAGGTGCGCTGACCCTGGCCCAATTTGCCGCCGTGACCGACCTGGCCGGCGATGGCCGCGCCTCCGCCGTTTTCACCGCGATCATGCTGAACGCCATCGAATGCGGCATCACGGTCGACTGGGCGCTGCAGGCGCTGGCCCGTTCCAGCCCCACTGTCGCCGACGCCGCGAGGCACAAGGCCTTTAACCTGATGAAGCCACTGCTGGTGCTGCAAGGCACCGCCGCGCGGCCCCTGGCACAGAAGATCGCCAAGGCCCTGCACATCAAGCTCACGCCGGAGCAGCTGTTTGGCATGCCGCCCGAAGAAGAGCGCCGCCTGCTCAGCAACCTGGGCAACCAGGCCCGCAAACTGGTCAAGGGCCGGGGGCTGGCCGATGCCGTGGCCGACTTCGGCCGCTCGATGGGCCATGCCGAGCTCCTCAACCATGCCCGCGGCTATAACGGCGGCCTGATGAGCCAGGATGAATTGCATACTGCCGTGGAGCGCGCCGTCTCGGCCATTTGCCAGGGCATTGAGAGCTACCGCGAACACGAGAATTCCATGCTGGCCTGCGAAGCGGGCGCCGCCGGCCTGCTGGCGACGGCGCAGCAACTGCGCCAGCAAGTCCAGCAGCGCCTGGCGCTGATCGACGCCCGCATCGCCTATGAGCGCCGCATGCTGAACCAGGATATCGAAGATGCCGTGCACGATGCCGGCAATGCGATCGAGCTGGCGCTGGCCTGCCATCCGGAAGTCAACGAGCGCGCCAGCGGCGAACAATTTGGCAAGGAAATGGAATCCCGCCTCGACCGCGTGGTGCAGCGCAAGGAAGAAGTGCTGGATTTGCTGCAGCACGACCTGTCGCTGTTCCAGTCCGACATCCGCCTGACCCAGAGCACCGTCTTTGAACGCCAGCATCACGCGACGCTGGCGCGCCTGATGCCGCGCATGCGGGTCGGCACCCGCTTGGCGCAGTCGGTCGACACGGCAGCCAATTTCACATTTATGGGCAGCGCCGTGGCGGCCGCCGGCACTGGTACCGCGGCTTACCTGTTCGGGGTCGCTGTGGTGCTGCCGGTGGTGGCGCCGGCCGCTCCCTTCGTGGGCGGCGCCGTGCTGCTCGCCGGCGCCTTCAAGTGGTTCGCCGATGCCGGCCGCCGCAAGCGCTCTGAAATCCTGGACCGCCGCCGCGCTTTCGAGGAAGAGCTGCGCAAGCGCCTGCAGGAAGTGCAGGCCGCCTTCGGCCGCCAACTGGACCGGATCGCGTCCAGCTTCCACGAATCGGCAACCCAGTTGCTGACGCCGCTGATGCTGGAGGCTGAAGCTGCCGGCCGCGTGCAGGCAGTGCGCAAACGTATTGCCGATAAAGTAATTTCCCAGGCCCAGGGCGCTATTTCGCAGTTGCGCGCCGCCATGACGGCCCACGCCTGAGGTGTTGCGCAACGGCAATATATGTGCGTTACCGCACGAAAGTCACTGACTTGCTTTGGTACAATAACCTGCGGGCAACGCACTTTTTCAACTACTTATATAATCACGACCATGAAGACCCAGCTCTTAGCCGCCGCCATGCTGGCGCTCAGCACTTCTGCTCTCGCCCAGGACGTTGGCGTTTCCGTCACCGTCGGCCAACCAGGCTTTTTTGGCCGCATTGACATCGGCAATATGGCGCCTCCACCGGTGCTGTACCCGCAGCCGGTGATCATCCAGCGTCCGGCACGTATCATCGCCGAACCGCTGTACCTGCGCGTTCCGCCTGGCCACGCAAAGGACTGGGGTAAACATTGCGGCAAGTACAACGCTTGCGGCCGCAACGTCTACTTCGTGCGCGATGACTGGTACACCAATGAGTATGCCCCGCGCTATCGCCACGAGCATGACCGCCACGACCGTGACTACGATCGCCGCGATCGCGACGACGACGACCAGGGTCACGGCCATGGTCACGGCAAGGGCCATGGCAAGGGCCACGGCAAGCACAAAGACTAACCCGGTGGCGTAGCCGGGCTGGCAACCCGCCCCCCCACCGATATCAGGAGAACTGTTTGCAGAGCAAATATGTGATCGTAGGTGGAGGGGCGGGCGGCCTTGAGCTGGCCTGCAAACTGGGCCGCAAGCTCGGCCCGCAACAGGTGATGCTGGTCGATAGCCGGCTTTACCACATCTGGAAGCCTTCGCTGCATGAGGTGGCGGCCGGCACCCTGGACATCCACCAGGAAGGCCTGTCCTACCAGATGCTGGCGCACGACAATGGCTTCACCTATGTCTATGGCGCCATGACGGCGCTGGACAGCGCCGGCAAGCAAATCACCGTCGCGGCAATTACCAGCGAGGGCGGCGAAACCGTCCTGCCCGAGCGCAGCATCGGCTATGAATCGCTGGTGATGGCTGTCGGCAGCACCTCCAATTATTTCGGCGTGCCAGGCGCGGCCGAACATACCATTTCCCTGAACGCGACCGAAGATGCGGAGCGCTTCCGCCTGACCCTGCTCAAGCTGCTGACGCGCGCCGCGCTGCAGAAGGGTGCCCAGCAGGGCGCTTCCGGCGTCGACGTCGTGATCATCGGCGGCGGGGCGACCGGCGTCGAACTGGCGGCCGAACTGCGCGAAGCCAGCGGCGTCTACACCTCGTATGGCTTCGGCCACCTCGACCCGGTCCGCGACGTGCGCATCACCTTGCTGGAAGGCGCGCCGCGCATCCTGGCGCCGTTGCCCGAACGCGTTTCAGGCGCGGCGCTGAAGCTGCTCAACGAACGCGGCATTAAGGTTGTGACCGATTGCCGCGTAACCGCGATTGCGGAAGACCATGTATCGGTCGGCGAGCAGCGCTACCCGTCGGACATCGTGGTCTGGGCTGCCGGCATCAAGGCGCCAGCCTTCCTGGCCTCGCTTGGGCTGCCAACGGCCAAGGGCGGCCAGATTGAAGTGACCGGCGAACTGCAGGTCAAAGGAGTGCCCGGCGTTTATGCGCTGGGCGATTGCGCGCAATGCATGGGCGCCGACGGCAAGCCGGTGCCGCCGCGCGCCCAGGCCGCGCACCAGCAGGCCGACTACCTGCTGGAGACTTTCATGCGCCAGGCGAAGGGCAAGGCGCCGCAAGCCAAGCCTTACGCCTACCGCGATTACGGTTCGCTGGTCTCGTTCGGCCAGTCGACTTCGGTCGGCAGCCTGATGGGATCGCTGCGCGGCTTCAGCTGGTTCGTCGAAGGCTTTTTCGCGCGCATGATGTACGTCAGCCTGCACCTGCTGCATCACCAGGCGGTGCTCGGCACCATCCGCACCGGCGTGCTGGCCGTGGCGCGCTTCCTCGTCAAACGGGCCACGCCGCTGGTCAAGCTGCATTGAGGGCGCTGCTGGCAGGCACTGCCGCTGCAGCGCTGCTCGGCGGATGCTACAACCGCGCCACTGAGCTGGCCGAGCTGTCGCGCCATCATGCGGCAGCAGCCGGCCATGTGGCTGTGCTCGAGTGCCACAATGGCCAATGGTGGTATGAGTTCGAACTGGAAGGCAAGCGCCGGCGTGGCCCGGTGCGCGAAGCGGCCAGTTGCGGCCGGCGCAAGCTCGGCGAAGCCGTCACGGTGTATTACAACCCTGCGGCGCCGGACGTGCATCGCGCCGTCGCGCCGGCCGTGGCATACGAGCAGGAACACGGCTTCTACGTGCCAATGTGGCTCTGGTTCGGGATTGGTGCGCTGGCGTTGCCGCTTTCGGCCTGGATGGCGTTGAAACGCAGCGGCAAGCGCTAGGCCTCAGCTTACCGGCGGCTTGGGCAGGGTAACAGTCAGGATCGCACCTTGCTTGCCATTGGCGGCCAGCGACAGCGCGCCGCCGAGGAAGATGGCGCGTTCGCGGATCATGCGCAAACCGTGGTGCTGGTGCCAGTCGCTGTCTGCCACGGCTGCCTGGCCCAGGCCAACACCGTTATCCTTCACGATCAGCGCAATGCTGTCGTCCATATCGTCGACAATCACGTCGACGCTGCTGGCGCGCGCGTGCGTCGCCACATTGCGCAAGCCTTCTTCGGCAGCGCGCAGCAGCACCACGCGGTGCGCGCGCGGGCAGGCCGGCTCGTCTTCGGGCAGGCTGCATTGGGCTTTCATCAGGTGTTCTGCGCCGAACTGGGCGACCAGTTCGCCCAGTGCCACCCGCAAGCCGAGGAATTCGAGCTTGTCGTTCCATAGCTTGTGCTGCATGCCGCGGTTGGTCTCGATGATGTTGTGCAGCAGGTTCTTCATCTGCGCCGCGCGGTCGAGCAGGGCGGGCTCTTGCGGCAACTTCGAGGTGAGCAGGCCCAGGTGCATGGTCAGGGCCGTCAGCGAGGAACCCAGGCTGTCGTGCATCTGGCGCGACAAGGCGCGCCGCTCATCGTCCCAGCAATTGTTGACGTAACCGAGCAGCTCCCGAAGTTCAGCGGCGTCCGTGTGAGCAGACATATTTTTGGTAGTCCATGTTTATTGCCTTGATCATACATGAGGATGGTCGTGGGGTGGCGCACATACAGCCAGCAGTGCGCCTGTCAATCTGGCAGCTCACCAGAGGAGATGCAAAATGAAAGACGCCATTGCTTTGTTGAAACAGGACCATGCCAACGTGAAAGCGATGTTCAAGGAGTTCGAGGGGCTGGGCGACCGTGCCTTCACCAGCAAGAAGAAGCTAGCCGACAGGATTTGCCTGGAGCTGACCAAACATGCCACGGCGGAAGAAGAAATTTTCTACCCGGCGGTGCGCGCGGCCTCCAAAGAGGCCGAGGACCTGGTCGACGAGGCAACGGTCGAGCATTCGAGCGCCAAGGACCTGATCGCGCAGATCGGCGAGATGGACCCGCATGACGAACTGTTCGATGCCAAGGTCAAGGTGCTGGGCGAGTACATCAACCACCACGTCAAGGAGGAAGAGGGCGAGATGTTCCCGCTGGCGAAAAAAGCCAACCTCGACCTGCAAGCCATGGGGCGCGAGATCGAAGCGCGCAAGGATGAAATCGACTTCGTCCCGCCGCTCATGCCGCAGGCGCGCGGCAGCCAGGCTGGCCGCGTGCGGGCCTGATCAGGAGCGCATGGTGGCCGGCGTGCGCGCCAGGCATTGGTCGATAGCGCGCAGCAGCTGCTCGACGTCGACCGGCTTCACCAGGTGCATGTCAAAGCCGGCGTCCATCACGCGGCGCTGGTCGTCGGCCAGGCCGTAGCCGGTCAGGGCGATCAGCTTGATGTGGTGGGTGTCCGGGTTGGCGCGCATGCGGCGCGCCACTTCATAGCCGTCGATGCCCGGCAGGCCGATGTCGACCAGGGCAATGTCCGGCTTGTCGGCGCTGGCCTTGGCCAGGCCCTGGAAGCCGTCGGCGGCATGCTGTACCGGATAGCCGTAGCAGCCCAGCATCATGGCCATCATTTCGCGGCCGTCGTCGTTGTCTTCCACCAGCAGCACGGCTGGTTTCGGCTGTTCGCTTGTGTCCATGGGGATTGCCTTTGGTTCAGTCACATGCTCGATGCAGGGCAAGTGCAGGGTGAAGGTGCTGCCTTCTCCCGGGCCATCGCTTTCAGCATACACATTGCCGCCATGTAGTTCCACCAGGCGCCGCACCAGCGACAGCCCGATGCCGAGGCCGCCCTGCGCGCGATCCAGCGTGCTGGCGCCTTGCACGAAAACGTCGAACACCTGCGGCAGCAGGTCGGCCGATATGCCGACGCCGCTGTCGTGCACGCTGATCGTCACTTCGCCATCGTCGACATCGCACAGCAGCTCGATGCGGCCGCCGGGCGGCGTGTACTTCAATGCGTTGTCCAGCAAGTTGCTGATCACCTGCTCGAGACGCGTGGCGTCGCCATTCACCCAGCATGGCGCGATTTCCACGGCCACATGGTAGTCCTCCAGCCGCCCGGTGGCGCGGAAGGTTTCCAAGGTGGTCTTGAGCAGGGCCGACATATCCAGCGGCAGGCGGTTGAGCAAGATCTTGCCCGACATGGCGCGACTCAGGTCAAGCAAGTCGTCCACTATACGGCCCAGGTGCCGGCTCTGGCGCTGGATGATCTTCTTTGCATGGCTGACGCTGTCGGCGTTCACGCCCGGCAAGCCGATCAGCGAAGCGGCGCTGCTGATGGCCGACAGCGGATTGCGCAACTCGTGGCCCAGCATGGCGAGGAATTCGTCCTTGGCATGGCTGGCGCGTTCGGCCGTCTTGCGTTCCTCGATCTCGCGCAGCAGGCGCTGGTTGCTGGCGATCAGGTCGGTGGTGCGCTGGCTGAGCTGGCGCGCCTGGCGCCGTAACTCTTCGTTCTTGGTGGCGAGCGACACGAAGACGCTGATCTTCGCGTACAGCATCTGCGGAATCACCGGCGTGAACAGGAAGTCGACCGCACCGCGCTGGTAAGCCTTGAGGCGATCGAGTTCATCGGCCACGAAGGCGGTGATGAAGATGATGGGGATGTCGGAAGAGCGCGGCCGCTGGTGGATCGCTTCCGCCGTTTCAAAGCCATCCATGCCCGGCATGTTCACGTCTAGCAGGATCACGGCGAAGTCGTGCGTGAGCACTTCGCGCAGCGCTTCCTCGCCGGAGCGCGCGGCGACAACTTCGTAATTCTCTTGCGCCGCCCACTGCTCGAGCAGGTTGGTCAGTGCGAAGAGACTGTTGGCGTCGTCGTTGACGACGAGGATCTTTGGCTTGTCCACCAGTCTGATCATAGCCGTGCCCTTTTACTGTGTCAAAAGAACACTGTCCAATCGAACACACCTTGTGTACGCACGCGCACAGTCAGGCAGCAGGCCTGCTGCCATAGTGAAAACTCGTCCAATGGAGGAGTGACCATGAATATCGACACCATCGTAGACAAAGAGTATGTGGACAAGAGTTTCCGCGAATTGGCCGACGCGCCGGTCAGCGCCTTGCGCGGCCTGAGCCCGAAAGATGCGAAGGCCCTGCACGCTGCCTTTGGCGTGAACACCGTGCGCGAACTTGCGCAACTCAATTTCGTGCGCTGGGCATGTGCCATTGCCATCCTGGCCGACGAAGAGCAACCGGCGCCTGCCGAAAAGGCCAAGGAAGAATTGCTGGACGATGCGGTCGAGATGACGTTCCCGGCCAGCGATCCGATCTCGGTCGATGCTGGCATCACGCGCATTGAAGTGGCGCCTGAAAAAGTCGATGCGCAGCAAGACCACCAGCACGCCGCCAAGGTGGAAGAATCGACCGAGATGGGCCGGGAGGCAGAAACGACATCGTGACCGTCAGGCGGCCTGGCGCCTCAGGCCGCGGTCACGTGGACCTGCGATCCCGTCACGGCCTCGGTGTGGGCCGCCGCGCAGTAGCGGTTCTTGCCGGTGCGCTTGGCTTCGTACAGCGCGGCGTCGGCCACATGCATGAGGTTGTCGACCGTGCTGGCATCGTCAGGGTAGAGTGCGATGCCGAGGCTGGTCGACAGTTGCAGCGTCAGGCCGTTGACCTGGTAGGGCTGGGCCACCACTTCGATCAGCTTGCTGGCCGGTTCCTGCGCGTCGGCCAGGGTGCCGACTTCGCCCAGCACGATGACGAATTCATCGCCGCCGATACGCGCCACGGTATCTTCCTTGCGCGCGGAGTTGACCAGGCGCTGCGCCACCTGCTTGAGAATTTCGTCGCCATAGGCATGGCCGTGGGTATCGTTGATGGCCTTGAAGCCGTCGAGGTCGAGGTACATCACGGCGGCGCGGCGCTGCTGGCGCGCGGCGTGCTGCAGGGCCGTGGCAATGCGGTCTTCCAGCAGGCGCCGGTTGGGCAGGCCGGTCAATGGGTCGTGCAAGGCCAGTTCCTGCTGCTGCTTGCTGTAGGAAGCCAGTTCCTTGTACAGCAGGCGCACCTCCAGCATATTGTGGATGCGCTTGTGCACTTCGAGCAGGTCGAAAGGTTTGCTGATGAAGTCGCGCGCGCCCGCTTCCAGCGCGGCAATCTTGAAGCTGGGCTGGGCGGTCAGGGCCAGCACCGGCAGGTAGCCTTCCTGCTCGATTTCTTTCAAACCCTTCATGACCTGGAAGCCGTTCAGTTCCGGCATTTGCAGATCAAGCAAGATCAGATCGTAACGATGCTGGCGGTGCAGGGGGCAAACCTGCTCCGGCAGCATGGTGGCCGTCACGTTGGTGTAACCGGCATCGCGCAGGATTTCCAACATCAGGTCGATGTTATCTGCACAATCGTCAACTACCAAGATCTTGGCATTCAGGATCTCATCAGGGCTTGGCATGGCGGTCTCGGGAACTGGACTCTCAGTGTAGCTTGCGACAGTTTGCCGTGGCGCACGTGTCATTAACCAGTCTAGCAAAGATTTCGCCAGTTTCTTGTAGGACATTTTCCCGTGCTCGGGTAGTCCTCAACCACTCTTGCTGGCGTGGCTAACACGCTCAATAGTTGCTATTAATTCAGAAGGTTCTATGGGTTTCGGCACGTGGTCGAGAAAGCCCGATTCGAGCGCGGTGAGGCGGTCTTCCGGACGGGCAAAGGCGGTCAGGGCGATGGCGGGCAGGGCGCCGCCGCGGGCCGGGCCGAGGGCGCGAATGCGTGACAATAATTCAAATCCGTCAACATCGGGCATGCCGATGTCGCTGACCAGCAAGTCATAGCGGTTGGCACGGGCCAGGGCAATGGCTTCGGCGGCGTTGGCGGCGGGCTGCACTTCACAGTTGCAATCGCGCAAAATTCGACTGATCAGTTCGCGTGCATCGGCCTCGTCGTCCACCAGCAACACTTTCAGGCCGCCCAGGTTGCGCAAGCCCATATCCGGCAAGGGCACGCTCTCGCTGCGCGGCGGGCTGTGCATGCGCGAGGCGCGGATTTCGCCGCTTGCCAGCGGCAGGCGCACGCTGAAGCTTGAACCCATGCCTTCTCCCTCGCTGGCGGCCGAGACGGTGCCGCCATGCTGCTCCACCAGGTGCTTGACGATGGACAGGCCCAGGCCGAGGCCGCCGTGCCGGCGCGTGGTCGAAGCGTCGGCCTGGCGGAAACGTTCGAAGACATAAGGCAGGAATTCATGGCGGATGCCGAGGCCGTTGTCGGTGACCGTGATGTCGACGTGGCCCTCATGCGCCCAGACCGAGGCGCGCACCGTGCCGCCGCGCGGCGTGAACTTGAGGGCGTTGGTCAGCAGGTTCCACACCACTTGCTGCAGCCGGTTGGCATCGCCCGCCAGATGGCCGGTCGGGGAAAAGTCGCGTTCGAGGCGGATGCCCTTGGCTTCGGCCGCCGGCCGCACCGCTTCCAGCGCGGCATCGACCACCACTGACGGCATCAGCAGCTTCATGTCCAGCAAGACCTTGCCGGAGGTGATGCGGCCCATGTCGAGCAAGTCTTCGATCAGCTGCGCCTGGGCGCGGGCATTGCGTTCGATGGTTTCCAGCCCGCGCACCTGTTCTTCCGGCGTGCGGTTGCCGCGCCGCAGGACCTGCGCCCAACCCAGGATGGCAGTCAGGGGCGTGCGCAGTTCGTGCGACAGCGTGGCCAGGAACTCGTCCTTCATCTGGCTGCTGCGCTCGGCTTCCGCCCGTGCATTGCGCTCGCGGTCCAGCAGCACCTTGCGCTCTTCGGCGGCGCGCTGGGCCGCGTCCACCATGCGCGCATTGTCGATTGCGATGCCGGCCTGGGCCGCCACGCCGCTGACAATGCGTTCGGTGCGCTCGTTGAACATATTCGGCTCGGGATGGCCGAAGAACAGCGTGCCCACCACTTCGCCGGCGCGGGCCAGCACCGGCACGGCGAGGCCGCTGCGCACTTGCGGATGCGGCAGGCCCTGGAAGTCGTCGGGCGGCGCCCCGGACAGCGTATGCATGGCCTGCTTGCCGCCATCGGCGTCGGCGCCGTGATAGAAGAAGGCGCCGAAGCGCGCGCCGGAGATGCTGGTGGCGGCATCGGTCACGTCCTGCAGCAAGGAATGCAGGTCGCGGTTCTGGACCAGCGCGGTGCCGGTGCTGTTCAGCAGTTCCAGGATATTGGTTTCATCGCGCAGTTGTTCCTGCACGCGCTTGACCTGGTCGACGTCGGTGCTGGTGCCGAACCAGCGCAGGATGCGGCCGCTGGCATCGCGCATCGGATTGGCCCGCGTCAGGAACCAGCGGTACTGGCCGTCGCGGGCACGGATCGGGAATTCCATGTCGAACGGGCGGCCAGTTTCCACCGACGCGCGCCAGTGCGCCAGCATGGCGGGAATGGCTTCCGGCGCATACACCTGGCGCCAGCCTTCGCCCAGCATGTGCTGGTCGTCCATGCCGGTGTATTCCTGCCAGCGCTCGTTGTACCACATCATGGCGCCGTCGCTGCTGGCAATCCAGGCCAGTTGCGGGATGCTGTTGGCCAGGGCGCGCAATTCTTCCTCGCTGTTGCGCAAGGCGTCTTCGGTGGACTTGCGCGCCGTGATGTCCTGCACCATGCCGATCACGCCGCGCAGCTGGCCGTCGTCGCTGAAATCGCCATGGCCGATCACTGACAGCCAGCAAACGCTGCCGTCGCGGTGCCGGATGCGGCATTCGACATTCAGATCGCGCCGCGACTGGACGGCATCGCCGAAGGCCTGCTCCACCACGTCGAAGTCTTCCGGCGCGATGCGGTCGCGCAGCACCGGCCAGGTAATCGGGATTTCGGCCGGCAGTTCGAAGATTTCCGCGGCACGGCGGCCCAGGCGCACCTGGTTGGTGGCGGCACTCCATTCCCAATCGCCGAGGCGGCCGGCGGCCAGCGCCACCTGCAGCCGGTTGGTGCTTTCACGCAGGCCGCGCTCGTGCAGCTTGCGCTGGTGGATGTCGAGCAGCAGGCAGGTCATGCCCAGCGGGGAGGGCCAGGCGCGCACTTCCAGCCAGCGCTGGCTGGGCTGGTAGAGCAGCTCGCAAGTGGCGGGCAAGCCTTGCTCGAGGGTGCGCCGCAGCGGCGCTTCCAGCGCGCCGCGGGCCAGGGCTGGGAACGCTTGCCACAACAGCTGGCCGCGCGGGTCGTGCAGCTGCGGTACTGGCGGCAGCAGCAATTCGGCCGCCTTCGGGTTCAGGTATTGGACGGTCCAGTCCCGGGCAATGACGGCAAAGCCGTCACCCATGCTATCCAGTACGTTGTGCGTGCGGGGATCGGGACTCATAACGTTCGATTGTAGCCTTGGCAAGCAACTTGCCGCCGCACTATTGCCTAATGCAAACCTTGCAACACCTGTTGGAGTTGCTCGATGTCATAAGGCTTCTGCATGGACACGGCGGGGAAGTCGAGGTTGCTGGTCAATGACTGGCTGTAGCCTGATGCAAAGACGATGCGCAGGCGCGGCTGGCGCTTGAGGGCGGTGCGGCCCAGTTCGACGCCGCTCATGCCTGGCAGGCTGACGTCGCTGAACAGCACATCGTATTCGGCTTTGGCGAGCAATTCGAGCGCCGCTTCGCCGTTGGCCGCGGCGCTCACTTCATGGCCGAAGGCACGCAGCATTTCGCACACCAGGTATTGGGCATCCTGGTTGTCTTCCACCACCAGGATGCGCAGGTGGCCGTCATTGGCTGCCGCAGCGGGCAGGGCGGCGGCGCTGGCCGGCGCCAGCGTGCATAGGATGCCGGCTACCGCGTCGTCGGCGCCGCGCACCGGGGTGTAATGCAGGTCGAAGTTGGCTTCGGCCATCTGGCCGCCGCGCCACAGCTTGAGCGACTGGCGCTGGAAGACCAGGCTTTGCCCGTTCCAGGCTTGCTCGATGGCTTGTGCGTTCCAGCTCCAGGCGGAAGGGGGGATGGCAGGCACTGTGCCGCCGGGCGGCACCGCGCTGGCGGTGCCGACATTGCTGGCGTAGGCCTGGTTGTAGAGCATGATCTGCCGGCGGCTCCACATCAGCAGCATCGGCAGCGGCGTGTTGAGCATGATGTCCAGCACCAGCCGCAGGGCCGGGGGCCAGCTCTCCTGCGGGCCGAGGTCGGCACGCGACCAGTCCTGGGTTGCCATGCTTTCACCTGCGATTTGCGCCATGTCGGTATCAGTGCCGGGATGTCAATATGGGCAATGCTACACCAAGGGCGGCAAAAAAAAAGGCCCGCTAGCTGCGGGCCCGAATTCTATTTTCTTGGAGGAGAATAGAGGAGACAGGTGAATGATGCTGCATTGCCGCACGAAGATCCAATTTCGATTCATGATGAGAGAAATACGTTTCATGAATGAAGTAATAATGTCGGGAAAGCAATAAAAGAAAATGTTTCGCGAGACTGGACAAGCCGGAAACACCCACATATAATGCTGCCTCCTTGCACAGGATACTGCGCAGGAAAGAGCCGGAAACGCCGGTTTCGCCTTGGAAAGTTGAGTAGAACGTAAGCTTTCCAAAACGAAATTCATGCGATATAATCCTGCTTCTTAAGCGGCTGTAGCTCAGCTGGATAGAGTACTTGGCTACGAACCAAGGGGTCGTGGGTTCGATTCCTGCCAGCCGC
>CAMLSG010000004.1 GCA_946482635.1 uncultured Duganella sp. | reverse complement strand
CGCGCTGCCTGGCCATGAAGCCGGAAATCCTGGTCTGCGATGAATCGGTATCGGCACTGGACGTGTCGGTGCAGGCGCAGGTGCTGAACCTGCTGCAGGACCTGCAGGACGAATTCGGCCTGTCCTATATCTTCATCTCGCACGACCTGTCGGTGGTGAAGTACATCTCCGACCAGGTGATGGTGATGCATCAGGGCGAAGTGGTGGAAATGGCGGACTCCGATGAACTCTATCGCAACCCGCAGCATCCCTATACGCGCTCCCTGCTGGCAGCCGTTCCCAAGGCTGCTTGATCGGCCCTTGTAAAGCTGGCAAACTGGCCATCTGCGCCGCATACCGTGGCGCCCCGGCAGGAGCAGGTCTTTGCGTTCAAACAAAGTTGCTTCCATCGCACTATTGGTCAGCGTGGCGTTGACGACGATCGTCAGCGCCGTGCTGCTGGTGTTTGCCGCCTATTCCTACAATTCCGAGAGCAGCAAGCGCTGGCAGGAGCTGCAGCGCGTCCTGAATATCAGTGCCGACCAGCTGGCGCTGGGCGTGGCCATGCCGGCCTGGAATTTCGACGACAAGCAGGTGTTTTCCATCATGCGCGCCAGCATGAACCAGCGCGACCTGCACGCCATCGTCTTGTACGGCACCGGCAGCAAGCGTGAGCAAGTGGTGCAGCGCGGTGCCGGCGACAAGCTTGAAACCAGCCTGCCGCTGGCCACGACGCCGGACATGCTGGTGGCGCAGCGGCCGATCATTGTCGATGGCGCCACGATCGGCACCATCAAGGTCTTCGCAACGCCAGCCTATGTGCGTCAGGAATTGCTTGATCAGCGGCGCGCCAACCTGGTGGCGATCCTGGTGCTGGCGGCGGTGCTCGTTACCAGCCTGTATGGCCTGCTATGGTTCCTGATCCTGCGGCCGCTGAAGGCGGTCGGCCAGTACGTGATGGGCGACACGCCGCAGAAGGCCTGGTTCTACGGCGAACTGCGCACGCTGAAAGAATCCATCCACAAGATGTGGGAGCTGCTCGACAGCCGCTACCGCTCGATGCGCGAAAGCGAAGAGCGCCTGAGCGTCGCCACCCGCGCCGCGCGCATCGGCATCTGGGACTGGGACGTGGTCTACGATGAATTGATGCAGGACGACGAGATCCTGCGCCAGTATGGGCTGGGCACCCGGCTTGGCGGCGGCAATTACAAGGCCTGGCTGGAGCGCGTGGTGCCCGAGGACCGCGAACTGGCACGCGCCGAAGTGGCGGCTGCCCTGAACGGCGAGCGTGATTTCTCCCTGCAGTTCCGCATCCGCCGGCCGGACGGCACGCTGCGCCACCTGCGTTCCATGGCGCGTTCCTTCCGCGACGTGCAGGGCAAGGTGGTGCGCATGGTCGGCGTCAGCATCGATGTGACGGAGGCCACCGAAAGCGAACAGGAATTGCGGCGCCATCGCAGCCACCTGGAAGAGCTGGTGAGCGAGCGCACCGCGGCCCTGTCGGTGGCGGTGACGGAAGCGCAGGCGGCCAGCCGCGCCAAAAGCGTGTTCCTCTCCACCATGAGCCATGAGCTGCGCACGCCGCTGAATTCGGTGATCGGCTTTTCGCGGCTGATGGCGCATTCGACCACCATGACGGCCGATGAAAAGCGCAATATGGCCATCATCCATCGCTCCGGCCAGCATCTGCTGGCCTTGATCAACGATATCCTCGAGCTGTCCAGGATTGAGGCCGGCGGCGTGAGCCTGCACCGGGAAGCGGTCGATGTGGCGCAGTTGCTGCGCGACGTGTGCGACATGGTGGGCGAGCGCGCTGCCCAGGCCGGGGTGGCGCTGAAACTCGAATGCGGCGCATTGCCGCGCGCCCTGGCGATGGATGGCGCCAAAGTGCGCCATGTGCTGCTTAACCTGGTCACCAATGTCCTCAGGCATGCGCGCGAGGGCGCGGTCACGCTATCCCTGCGCCAGACGGTCTTGCCTGGCGGGCGGCATGGGCTGGCATTTGCCGTGCAGGCGGACACCGAAGACATTCCTGAGGATCCCGGCCTTGGCCTGGCGATTTCGCGCCAGTACGTGCGCATCATGGGCGGCGAGCTGGAAGTGGAAGCGGCGTCGCAGCCGGCGCGCGGCTCCGTGTTCCGCTTCACCATCGAGGCGGAAGAAGCCGATGCCGGCGAGCCGCTGGCGCGACTGCCGCAGTTGGCGCCGATGCACCAGGGGCGGCGCGTCCTGGTGGTGGACGATGGCGTCGATGGCCGCCACCTGTTGCGCAGCATGCTGGTGCCGGCCGGCTTCGAGGTGCAGGAGGCATCGGACGGGATGGAGGCGCTGGACGTCATCGCGACGTGGCAGCCGGAGCTGGTCCTGATGGATTGGCGCATGCCGGTGCTTGACGGGCTGGAGGCGACGCGCCGCCTGCGTGCCGACCGCAGCCTGCCGCAGCCGCGCGTGGTGCTGTTGACGGCGTCGGCCTTCGGCGGCGAGCGGCAACAGGCGCAGGCCGCAGGCGCCGACGATTTCCTGCACAAGCCGGTGGAGCAGGACAAGCTGTTCCGGATGCTGCAGCAACAGCTCGCAGTGCAGTATGTGGAGGGAGCCCTGCCTTAGCCCCGGTTTTGCGCTACCATAGACGAACTATGGCTAACCTAATTACCCTGTTGCAGCAGTATGGTGTCCTGATCGTCTTTGCCGTGGTGCTGGTCGAACAGATGGGGTTGCCAATTCCGGCCTATCCAGTCCTGATCGTGGCCGGTGCGCTGGCCATCGACAACAGCAGCAGCGCGCCGTTCCCGGTCGTGCTGGCAGTTGCCATGCTGGCATGCCTGCTCAGTGATTTCTTCTGGTTCCGCGCCGGCCGCCGCTTCGGCAAGCGCATCCTCAAGCTGCTGTGCAAGATCTCGCTGTCGCCGGACTATTGCGTCAGCCAGACGGAAGACAATTTCCGCAAATGGGGCCCGAAGTCGATGGTGGTGGCCAAATTCATCCCCGGCTTCAACACCATTGCACCACCGATGGCTGGCGCGCTGGGTACCGGGGTGCCGACTTTCCTGGGATTCAGCCTGCTGGGCGGCCTGCTGTGGAGCGCCACCGGCCTGTCGATCGGCGCCTATTTCCATGCCGATGTCGATAAAGTGCTGGAAGTGCTGTCGACCATGGGCTCGACTGCGCTGACCGTGCTGGCCATCCTGCTCGGCCTGTTCGTGTTGGCCAAATTCATCGAGCGCCGCCGTTTCCAGAAAGCGATGCAAACCGAGCGCATCAGCATCGACGAGCTGAAAGAGTTGCTCGATTCCGGCCACGACCCCGTGATGGTGGACGCCCGTAGCGCCACCGCGCAATTGCTGGATCCTCCTGTACCGGGCGCCCTGCTGGTAGGTGCCAGCGACCCGCTGACCGTCATCAAATCCCTGCCGAAAGACCGCCACATCATCGTCTACTGCAGCTGCCCGAACGACGTCACCGCCGCCAAACTAGCCAAGCAGCTGCACTCCTACGGCTACAAGCGCGCCAAACCGCTGCACGGCGGGCTGGACGCCTGGAACACCGCCTTCCGCAGCGAGAGCGAATCCGCCGTCATCGCCGAACAGTCGCCCGACAGCCTCACCCCCGCCGACTCCCGCCATTAATTGCTGACTGCAGCGCTTCGCACGCCCTCCGGGCGGGGCTGCGCGCACCCGTCCCGGATTCGTCTGAGTAGTCATACTACCGTCGAAATATCGCGCTATGTAGCATTCGTACCTAATTTTTACGCTTCTTGTACTCAAACTACAAAGAATTCCTTGCGTCTCGGCTAACAAATCCCTTAGGATTAGGGCTCAACTTAATCGCTTGTGCCCATGACTGCCCAGACCATCCCTGTCACGCCTGCCTTCTTCCAAAGCCCGCGCCTGCTGGCCGACGTGGGCGGGACCAATGCCCGGTTTGCCCTGGAACTGGCGCCTGGCAGGATTGAGCATATCCACGTGCTGTCCGGCGCAGCTTATGCAACGCTGGCCGATGCGCTGAAGGCTTACCTGGCGCTGCCGGATGTGGTGGCGGCTGCCGGCCTGGGTGTGCGCCACGGTGCGATTGCGATCGCCAATCCGGTCAATGGCGATTACGTCAAGATGACCAACCACCACTGGGAGTTTTCGATCGAGGCGCTGCGCCTGGCGGTCGGCTTCGAGGTGCTGGTGGTGGCCAATGATTTCACCGCGCTGGCGCGCTCGCTGCCGCTGCTGGCGGACGACCAGAAGCGGCAGGTCGGTGGCGGCACGCCGCAAGCCGGCGCGCCGCTGGGCCTGATCGGCGCCGGCACCGGCCTGGGCGTGTCGGGGCTGATCCCGTCGGCTTCCGGCTGGACTGCGCTGCTGAGCGAGGGCGGCCATGTCAGTTTCCCGCCGATGAACCCGGAAGAGGTGGCGATCCTGCAATATGCCTGGACCGAATTCCCGCATGTGTCGGCGGAGCGCTTGCTGTCCGGCGTCGGCATCGAATTGATTTACCGCGCGCTGGTGGCCCAGCGCGGCCATGAGGAGCCAGTGCTGTCGGCGCCGGAGATTGCGCGCCGCGCGCTGACCGGCGAATGCCCGCTGTGCGATGACGTGATCGAGCATTTCTGCACTATGCTCGGCACCATTGCCGGCAACCTGGGCGTGACCTTGGGCGCGACGGGTGGTATTTATATTGGCGGCGGCATCGTGCCGCGCCTGGGCGAGCGCTTCGACCGATCCGGCTTCCGCGCCCGCTTCGAGGAAAAGGGGCGCTTCAATAAGTACCTGGCCGCGATTCCCACCTATGTCATCACTGCCGAGTACCCGGCTTTTGTTGGTGTTTCGGCAATTCTGTCCGAACGCCTTGCCGGCTGAGCAAGCAGGCTTTTACACTTCTCCTGACTTTTATCAGGTACAATTGGCCAAGTTGGATGAAGCGGCGCCTGTCGCCCGCCTTGTTTTCGCCCTGAAAACGCTCTCCACCTGAGACTCTCGCCCCGGCGCGTAGCGGTCCGGCGCCTTCTTACAAAGTTACACAACCAAATGTAGTGTATGGATAATGCAGAGGCTAAGAAAGTCCTCGAAGCTGCGCTGCTATGCGCCCGTGAACCCTTATCGATCCACAGCCTGAAAAAGCTGTACGTCGAAACCGACGACCAGGGCAATCCGCTCGGTGCTGGTGTCGGCGGCGATACGATCAAGGAATTGCTGGAAGAGTTGCGCCAGGATTGGCAAGGGCGCGGCATTGAGGTGGTCAGCCTCTCCAGCGGCTGGCGCTTCCAGAGCCGGCCTGAAATGAAGATGTACCTGGATCGCCTGAATCCGGAAAAACCGCAGAAGTATTCGCGCGCCACGCTGGAAACGCTGGCCATCATCGCTTACCGCCAGCCGGTGACCCGCGGCGATATCGAGGAAATCCGCGGCGTTGCGGTGAATTCGCAGACGATCAAGATGCTGGAAGACCGCGGCTGGGTCGACACGGTCGGCTACCGCGATGTACTGGGCCGTCCGGCCTTGCTGGGCACGACCAAGCAGTTCCTGGACGACCTGGGGCTGGAATCGCTGTCGCAGCTGCCGCCGTTGCAGCAGATCAGCGATACGCAGGATGAAAATCCGCTGGAAGTGCTGGAGGCTCGCCTGACCGAGAACTTCGAGAAGGCGGCGCACGAAGCACAAGCAGCAGAAGAAGAGAAAGAGGCGACGCCAGACGAGGCGCCGCCGGTAACAGATGACCCGGCGCCCGATAACGTCGAGCCCTTAGCAGAAACGAATAATGAACAAGCCTGATAACTCCCCAGAAACCGGTACCCCGGCAGCCGCCGAGACCGCACCCGCCAAGCCGAAACGCCGCACCAAGGCGCAGATCGAGGCTGACAACGCTGCCGCTTTGGCAGCCGGCGAAACGCCAAAGCCCAAGCGTCGTACCAAAGCCGCAGCCGCGGCCGAAGCTGTGGCGGGCGAGCAGCCTGCTGCGAGCGCGGAAGCGGCTCCGGTCAAAAAGCCGCGTGCCAAAAAGGTTGTAGCGGCGGAGGCGGCGCCGGTTGCGGAAGCAGCTCCGGCGCCGGTCGCATCGGCACCCGCGGAAGCAGCGCAGGCCGGCGAAGGTGGAGAAGGCCAGGGCAAGGATCGCGGCCGTGCGCCACGCGGCCCGCGCCAGATGCGCGAACAGCGCGCACTGCGCCAGGCCGAAAAGGCTGCCGTGGCGGCAGCGGCACTCGGCGCCGAGGCAGCGCCTGCCGAAGGCGCCGCGCCGGCCGCCGCTGAAGGCGGTGAGGGTGCGAGCCCATGGCCAAGCGCGGTCCCTGCTGAAAAGCGCCACGACAAGCACGGCAAGCACAAAGGCAAGAAGGGCAAGCACGGCAAGCAGGCGCATGGCGAAGGCCAGGGTGCGCAGGCCGGCGAAGGCGGCCATGGTCAGGGCCAAGGCAAGGGCGGCCAGGGCAAGCAGCGCGTGCCGGGCGCCTTCGGCAACAAGATGAAGGCCAAGGACAAGTCGTCCGAAGCCGATGCGGTGTTCTCTTTCGTGACCTCCGACGCGTTTGACCGCGACGAGGGCGGTTCCGGCAAGCCGGTCAAGGCGCGCCGCGACCTGACGGCGGAAGACGATGCGCCGAAGCTGCACAAGGTGCTGGCGGAAGCGGGCATGGGTTCGCGCCGCGACATGGAAGAGCTGATCATCGCCGGCCGCGTGTCGGTGAACGGCGAGCCGGCCCACATCGGCCAGCGCATCCTGCCGACCGATGCAGTGCGTATCAACGGCAAGCTGGTGCAGCGCAAGGTTTCCAAGAAGCCGCCGCGCGTGCTGGTGTACCACAAGCCGGCCGGCGAAATCGTGTCGCACGACGACCCGGATGGCCGTCCATCGGTGTTCGACCGCCTGCCGACCATGAAGACCGGCAAATGGCTGGCCGTTGGCCGCCTGGACTTCAATACCGAAGGCCTGCTGCTGTTTACCACCTCCGGTGACCTGGCGAACCGCCTGATGCACCCGCGCTACAACATCGACCGCGAATACGCGGTGCGCACCCTGGGCGAGCTGGAAGAAGGCATGCGCCAGAAACTGCTGGCCGGCGTTGAACTGGAAGACGGCATGGCGCAGTTCACCAAGATCGCCGATGGCGGCGGTGAAGGCGTCAACAAGTGGTACCGCGTGGTGATCGGCGAAGGCCGTAACCGCGAGGTGCGCCGCATGTTCGAGGCGATCGGCCTGACTGTGTCGCGCCTGATCCGTACCCGTTACGGCGCGCTGACCCTGCCTTCGAACTTGAAGCGCGGCCGCTGGGAAGAGATGGAAGAGAATTCCGTGCGCGACCTGCTGTCGGCAGTAGGCTTCAAGAAAGAAGGCGGTGCTGGCGCTGGCGAGGGCAAGAAGCCGCAGGGCGGCCAGGGCCAGGGCCAGGGCAAGCGTGAACGCGAACCGAATGGCAACCGCATGGATGTGAGCAACAAGAATGCCGATCCGTTCCCTCAGGCGCCGCGTGGCGGCCGCAACCAGGGGCAGGGGGCGTTCTTTGGTGCGCCGCGTCATGGTGGCGGCGGCTTCACCGGATTCGGTGACCAGCAGCCGGGTGGCCGTAGCGCCGGCGGTGCTGGCGGCGGCAAGGGCAAGGGTAAAGGCAAGGGGCAGGGCGGCGGTCCACGCCAGCCGGATCCGCTGATGACGACCTTTGGCTTCGCTGGCCAGGGGCATGGCCACGGCCAGGGGCAGCAGCGCCGCGGCGGCCACCAGCCGCGCGGCGGGGCGTCCGACCATGGCATGCCGCGCCGCCGCAAAGGCTAAAACCGGTAAACCGGTGCCTGACCCGCAGGGTCAGGCACCTGACCAGCCAGCGGCCGCCGCGTACTGGTGTCTGACCCTGCGGGTCAGACTACCGGGTTGCCGGTTTTGGTGTTGGTTTTTGAGCACCTTGCTATTGTTACACCCTCGTCCGATGTGGTATGCGGCATTGCAGCGAAGTCAATAAGGCGCTATAATGAGCAGCCTAGTTAAAGTTCTTCGCAGGTATTTTTGCCGAGAGTGCTTTCATCTGGCTGCAGTAACGAAAGATGGGCAGTTGCCCATTTTTTTTTGGTTGAATCGTTTTAAGTATCTGGAGATTTCTTTTGCAACTGCCTGAATTGATTGAAAAAACCGTCGCTGGCCTCGGCTACGACCTGGTCGATTTCGAACGGGCCGAACGCGGACTGCTGCGTGTTTATATCGACTTCACGGCGGAAGATGCAGAAGAAAAGGGCCCGATCACGGTTGAAGACTGCGCCACGGTGAGCCACCAATTGTCGCACGTGCTGACGGTCGAGAACGTTCCTTACGAGCGCCTCGAAATTTCGTCGCCTGGCCTGGACCGTCCGCTGCGCAAGTTCAGCGACTTCGTCCGCTTTGCCGGCTCCGAAGCGATCGTCAAACTGCGCATGGCCATTCCAGGTACTGCGAATCGCAAGTCCTACCAGGGCATCCTGACGGAGCCTGAAGGCGATCAACTGGGTATTGAATTTGAAGGTAAAGAAGGTCCTGCGGTGCTGAATTTCACGCTCGCGGACATTGACAAGGCACGCTTGGTGCCGCAGGTGAATTTTGGGAGCCGCAAAGCATGAGTCGCGAAGTATTGTTATTGGTTGATGCGCTGGCGCGCGAAAAGAACGTCGACAAGGAAGTCGTGTTCGGCGCGCTCGAGTTCGCACTGGCGCAAGCCACGAAGAAGCGCTATGAAGGCGAAGTGGATATTCGCGTTTCGATCGACCGTGAAAGCGGCGAGTTCGAGTCCTTCCGCCGTTGGCACGTAGTGCCGGACGAAGCCGGCCTGCAACTGCCTGACCAGGAAGTGCTGCTGTTCGAAGCGAAAGAGCAGATCCCTGATATCGAAGTCGATGAATACATCGAAGAGCCGATCGAATCCGTGGAATTCGGCCGCCGCTTCGCCCAGGACACCAAGCAAGTGGTCCTGCAGCGCGTGCGCGATGCTGAACGCGAGCAGATCCTGCAAGACTTCCTGGAGCGCGGCGACGCGCTGGTCACCGGCACCATCAAGCGCATGGAACGCGGCGACGCGATCGTCGAATCCGGCAAGATCGAAGCCCGCCTGCCGCGCGACCAGATGATCCCTAAGGAAAACCTGCGTATCGGCGACCGCGTGCGTGCCTACATCCTGCGCGTTGACCGCAATATGCGCGGCCCGCAAGTGATCCTGTCGCGCACCGCGCCAGAGTTCATCATGAAGCTGTTCGAACTGGAAGTGCCGGAAATCGAACAAGGCATGCTGGAGATCAAATCCGCTGCACGCGACGCCGGCGTCCGCGCCAAGATCGCTGTGCACACCAACGACAAGCGCATCGACCCGATCGGCACCTGCGTCGGCATGCGCGGTTCGCGCGTGCAGGCCGTGACCGGCGAACTGGGCGGCGAGCGCGTGGACATTGTGCTGTGGTCGGAAGATCCTGCGCAATTCGTGATCGGCGCGCTGGCACCTGCCAACGTGTCCTCGATCATGGTTGACGAAGACAAGCACGCGATGGACGTGGTGGTTGACGAAGAAAACCTGGCAATCGCCATCGGCCGCTCCGGCCAGAACGTGCGCCTGGCTTCCGAGCTGACCGGCTGGAAGATCAACATCATGACCGCGGAAGAATCGGCCGACAAGCTGGCCGCCGAAACCGCCGCCGTGCGCGCACTGTTCATGGAAAAACTGGATGTGGACCAGGAAGTGGCCGACATCCTCGTGGAAGAAGGCTTCAGCAGCCTGGAAGAAATCGCCTACGTGCCGATCTCCGAGATGCTGGACATCGAAGCGTTCGACGAAGACACCGTCAACGAGCTGCGTACCCGTGCCCGCGACGCCCTGGTGACCGAAGCCATCGCTTCGGAAGAAGGCCTGGAAGGCATGGAAGAACAGCTGGTTGGCCTGGAAGGCATGGACCGCGTCACCGCGGGCAAGCTGGGCCTCGCAGGCATCAAGACCCTGGCGGCATTCGCCGGTCTGGCCTATGACGAGTTCGGCGCCATCCTGGCATTGTCGAGCGACCGCGCGCGTGAATTGATTTCGAATGAGTTTGAGAATGTGACCGACGATGAAATGAAGCTGGTCGACGGTAAGTACGATGATCGCGCCAAGGCCCTGCAAGCCAAGGCCTGGGCATCGTCCGAAGCCGCAAAGGCCTAAGTAATAGAAGCAGCTTTATTTATCATCGAGACACATAGAAAAGAGGACTGAATGGCGAGTAACAACGTAGCCCAATTTGCCACCGAACTGAAGATGCCTGCAGATTTGCTGCTGTCGCAGCTGAAGTCTGCTGGCGTCGAAAAGAGTTCGGCGTCAGATCCATTGTCAAAAGATGATAAGGACAAGCTGCTGGAACACCTGCGCCGTACCCACGGCGCAGGCGCAGAGCCGGGCGAAAAGAAAAAGATCACCCTGACTCGTAAAGAGACCACGGAGATCAAGCAGGCCGACGCCTCCGGCAAGGCCCGCACCATCCAGGTCGAAGTGCGCAAGAAGCGCACCTTCGTCCAGCGCGACGACGTGGTGACCACCACCGCCGCCAAGCCGGCCGCGCCGGTGATCGACGCTGCCGAACAGGCGCGCCGTGAAGAAGAAGCACGCCGCCAGGCCGAGCTGATCGCTCGCCAGGAAGCGGAGCTGAAAGAAAAACAGGAACGCCTGGCCAAGCTCGACGAGGAAAAGGCTGCCCAAGCCAAAGCCGCCGAAGAGGAAGCCAAGCGCGTAGCGGAAGAGCAAGCCAAGAAAGCCGCAGCCGACAAGGCCGCCGCCGAGAAGGCCGCTGCCGCCGCTGCAGCCGGCGCCGCGCAGAAAGCCGCCGCCGAAGAAGAAGAGAAGAAGCGCTTGGCCGATGCCGAAGAATCCAAGCGCAAGCACGAAATTGCCGCCAAGGAAGCCGCCGAGCGCGCCGAAGCGACCGAACGTGCGCGTAAAGCTGTTGCAGACGAAGTGGCCCAGATCAAGCTGATGATGAGCCAGCCGCGTCGCGTCATGAAGGCTCCTGAGCCGGCTCCGGCCGCTGCTGCAGCCAAGCCGAAAGTTGCCGAAGGCACCCTGCACAAGCCAGCCGACAAGAAGCCTGCCGCGACCGCAGCAGCTCCAGCCGGCGACAAGAAAGAAGGCAAGCCAGGCGACAAGAAATCCATCAAGTCGGCCAACGTGGCTTCGACCTGGCAGGATGAAAAGCGCCGTGGCGCCCCAGGCGGCGGTGCAGGCAAAGGCCGCGGTGGCAACACCGGCGCCAATGCCGGCGGCCGTGACGGCTGGCGTGCAGGCGGCAAGGGCGGTCGCCGCGGCGGCCACCATGAAGATCGCGAAACGAACTTCCAGCAGCCGACCGAAGCGATCATCCACGACGTGCACGTGCCGGAAACCATCACCGTGGCCGAACTGGCGCACAAGATGGCAGTCAAGGCATCTGAAGTCATCAAGCAGCTGATGAAGCTGGGCCAGATGTGCACCATCAACCAGGTGCTGGACCAGGAAACCGCGATGATCGTGGTGGAAGAGATGGGCCACAAGGCCTTCGCTGCCGCTGTCGACGATCCGGAAGCGCTGCTGGCCGACCAGGGCGAACACGCCGAGTACGAAGCAACCCCGCGTGCACCAGTGGTGACCGTGATGGGCCACGTCGACCACGGTAAAACCTCCCTGCTGGACTACATCCGCCGCGCCAAGGTTGCGTCGGGCGAAGCCGGCGGCATTACCCAGCACATCGGTGCGTACCACGTGGACACCCCGCGCGGCACCATCACCTTCCTGGATACCCCAGGTCACGAGGCCTTCACGGCAATGCGTGCCCGCGGTGCGAAGGCAACCGACATCGTCATCCTGGTGGTGGCAGCCGACGACGGCGTGATGCCGCAGACGAAGGAAGCGATCTCCCACGCCAAGGCAGCAGGCGTGCCGCTGGTGGTGGCGATCAACAAGATCGACAAACCGGGCGGCAACGTTGACCGCGTGACCCAGGAGCTGGTGGCAGAACAAGTGGTGCCGGAAGAATACGGTGGCGATTCGCCATTCGTGCCGGTATCCGCGAAGACCGGCCAGGGCATCGACGACCTGTTGGAGCAAGTGCTGCTGCAGGCCGAAGTCCTGGAACTGAAAGCACCGGTCGAAGCGCCTGCGCGCGGCCTGGTGGTGGAAGCCCGCCTGGACAAGGGCCGTGGTCCTGTGGCCACCATCCTGGTGCAATCCGGTACCCTGAAGCGCGGCGACGTCGTGCTGGCAGGTTCGTCCTTCGGCCGCGTTCGTGCGATGCTGGACGAAAACGGCAAGGCGA
The DNA here is from genome assembly GCA_946482635.1 of uncultured Duganella sp. The sequence continues at coordinate 48,546 of CAMLSG010000004.1, read as the reverse complement.
TTTCGGAAGCAGGTCCTTCGATCCCAGTGGAGATCCAGGGCCTGACCGAAGTGCCGGCCGCCGGTGAAGAAGCCATGGTCATGGCTGACGAGCGTAAAGCCCGTGAGATCGGCCTGTTCCGCCAAGGTAAGTTCCGCGACGTGAAGCTGGCCAAGCAGCAAGCCGCGAAGCTGGAAAACATGTTCGACCAGATGGCCGAAGGCGAAGTGAAGAACCTGCCGCTGATCATCAAGACCGACGTGCAAGGCTCGCAGGAAGCGCTGGTTGGCTCGCTGCAGAAGCTGTCGACCTCCGAAGTGCGCGTACAGATCGTGCACGCAGCGGTGGGCGGCATCTCGGAATCGGACGTCAACCTGGCGACCGCTTCCAAGGCGGTCATCATCGGCTTCAACGCACGTGCCGATGCACAGGCGCGCAAGCTGGCCGAGACCAACGGCGTCGACATCCGCTACTACAACATCATTTACGATGCGATCGAAGAGGTCAAAGCGGCGATGTCGGGCATGCTGGCGCCGGAGAAGCGCGAACACGTTACCGGCCAGGTCGAGATTCGCCAGGTCATCCACGTATCCAAGGTCGGCGCGATTGCGGGCTGCCTGGTTACCGATGGCGTGGTCAAGCGTTCGTCTTCCGTCCGCCTGCTGCGCAACAACATCGTGGTGTGGACCGGCGAGATCGACTCGCTCAAGCGCTTCAAGGACGATGCGAAGGAAGTCCGCGCCGGCCTGGAGTGCGGCCTGAACCTGAAGGGCTACAACGACATCGAAGTGGGCGACCAGCTCGAAGTGTTCGAAGTGCAGGAGATCGCCCGTACCCTGTAACAGCAGGACGGCGCGATACACGGCGGGTGCTTCCCGCCTCGCGAGAGCGGGGCAGGGCACCCGCCTTTTAGTTTATTAAAACCGGTCCGCGGCAGCCGCGTGTCGGGTGTCAGACCCTGTGGGTCTGACACCGGTTTACCGGTTTTAAATGGAAAGAAAACCATGGCAAAACATAGCAAATCCATCCCCCAGCGCGGCCTGCGCGTGGCGGATCAAATCCAGAAAGACCTGTCCGAGCTGATCGCCTTCGAAGTGAAGGACCCGCGCGTCGGCATGATCACCCTGTCCGAAGTGCAGCTGACGCCCGACTACGCCCACGCGAAAGTGTTCTTCACCACCCTGAAGGACGATCCCGAGTCGATCAAGAACACCCTGGCCGGCCTGGCCGCCGCTGCCGGCTACCTGCGCAACCAGCTGGGCAAGCGCCTGCACATCCACACGCTGCCGCAGCTGCACTTCCTGCACGACATGTCCGCCTCGCGCGGCATGGCAATGTCCGCCCTGATCGACAAGGCCAACGCCACCCGCGCCGCCGACTTCGAAGAAGACAAAGACGAAGAATGAGCGAAGCACGTGTAAAGCGCGTGCGCGACGCCGTGGACGGCGTGCTGCTGCTCGATAAGCCGGTAGGCCTGTCCAGCAACGACGCCCTGATCAAGGCCAAGCGCTTCATGAACGCGAAAAAAGCCGGCCACACAGGCACGCTCGACCCTTTCGCCACCGGCCTGCTGCCGCTGTGCTTCGGCGAGGCGACCAAGTTCTCGCAAGACCTGCTGGAAGCCGACAAGACCTACCTGGCCACCGTGCACCTGGGCGTGCGCACCGATACCGGCGACACCGAAGGCCAGGTACTGGAAACGCGCGACGTCAATGCTACGCTGGCCGACATTGAAGCGGTGCTGCCCCGTTTCCGCGGCCCCATCAAGCAAGTGCCGCCGATGTACTCCGCGCTCAAGCGCGACGGCAAAGCCCTGTACGAATACGCCCGCGAAGGCATCACGCTCGAGCGCGAGGCGCGCGACGTGGTGATCCACAAGCTGGAGATCGTCGGCTATGAAGCGCCTTTCCTGAAGATCGAAGTCACCTGCAGCAAAGGGACCTACATCCGCGTGCTGGGCGAAGACATCGGCGCAGCTCTGGGCTGCGGCGCGCACCTGAACGCCCTGCGCCGCACGCAGGTCGGCGCGCTGACCACCGACAAAATGGTCACGCTGGAAGACCTGGCCGCCCACGCCGCGCCGCGCGAATTGCTGGCGCCAGTGGATGCACTGCTGTCCTCCTTCCCGCGTATCGTGCTGAACGCCGACCTGGCGAAACGCTTCCTGCACGGCCAGCGCCTTCCGCTCGGCAAAGAGCCAAGCATCGCCGTCCCGACGCCATACGAAGGCCGCGTACGCATCTACGCCGACGACGGCCGCCTGCTCGGCACCGGCATCTTCGGCGAATACGCCATCCTGGCACCCGAGCGCCTGATCGCTACCGTATAAAAATTCCGGGTCAGCTCCGGCAAATAAATGGGGACGTACCCTTTTAATGGGGTACGTCCCCTTTATTTGCGGGTCAGCTCCGGCAAATAAATGGGGACGTACCCTTTTAATGGGGTACGTCCCCTTTATTTGTGTGGCGGATTGCCAGACCTGACCCCGACTTTTATTTTGTGAGCGGCTGCTGGCAGTCGCGCCAGCTGACCGCGTTGCCGAGCTCGTCGAAGATGACGGGCAGCGCGGACTTGGCTTTGCTGTGCACGTCGTGGAACAGCAGCACGCCGTGCCGCTTGATCAGCATCAGCGCAATCATGCGGTTACTGACATCGTCGGCGGTGACCTGGCTGCTCCAATCCTGCGAGTCCAGGTTCCACAGCGCGACCTGCAGGCCCTGCTGCTGGAAGAACGGTGCGCTGTCTGCAGGCCGCTGGCCGTATGGCGGGCGGAAGTAGGGCAGCACGTCGCCTTTGGCGAAGGTCGCATTCAGCAGCCCGTGGGTGCGGGTGATCGAATCCTGCCACTGGTCCCACTTGGCATGCGACTGGTGCTGCCAGCCGTGCGAGGCCATGCACTGGTTCTTGTACGAGGCGACGACCTTTGCGGCGCCGGCCTTGTTGACGCGGTTCTGCAGGTTTTCTCCCAGTACGAAGAAGACGCCGGTCTTCTTTGTATTTGCCAGCATGGCCAGCGTGTCGTCGGTATTCGCGCCTGGCGATGGGCCGTCGTCGAAGGTCAGCAGGAACTGGCGGTCTTCCAGGGTGGCGCCGTTCCATTCGTGCGGGCCGAAGCGATCGATCTCGCTGCTGATCTTGGGGAACAGCGCCGCCAGCCGCAACTGCTCGGCAAGGTAGGCTCGGGTGAAAGCCGACAGGTTGGCGTGCCAGGCTTGCTGGCCTGCCGGTATCGACTTTTGCCAGCTATCGGCCTGGCGCAGCAGTGCTTCCGCACTGTCGACCGGCGCCACGCAGGTCCAGTCACCGCCTGCGCAGTCGCGCGCCGCGCGCTGGTAGTTCGCCAGCGACAGCGCCATTTCCGACTTCAGCCACTTGTCGACCGAGGCGCGGTTCAGGCTCTTGATCTTGAACGACGCCATCATGTCGGCATCGGCCATCTTGTGCATTTCCTGCAGTGCCGAAGCATAGGTCAGGATCGATGCGCGCGAGGCCTTGTCGAAGCCATTGCGGCTGTTCAGGGTTTCCATCCACAGGTGGCGGTCGGCCTTGGCCACCGAGGCCGGGCCGACGGCTGCGGCGGGCACGGCGACCGCTGCCAGCGCGGCGGCCATGCACAGCAAGGGCAGCGCTGGCGCGCGCATTATTTCGCTCCGTTCTGCATCATGCGTGCGATGGCCTTGTCGTAGGTCGGGTTGCTCTTCTCGGCCTGCGCTGCGCGGTATTCGCGCAGGGCGTCGTCCCACTGCGATGCGGCTTCGTAGATCTTGCCGTTGTTGTAGTGCGAGCTGGCGCGCACGGTAGCCGCGGTCGAACCGCTGGCCAATGCGATGGCCTTGCGGTTGGCCCACATCGCTTCCGCAGTGCGGTTAGCCTTCTGGAATGCCAGGCCCAGGTTGCTGTATGCCTGGCCATAGTTGCCGTTCAACTCAATCGCTTCCTGGTACAGGCGGATCGCCTCGTCCAGGTTGCCGGCATGGTAGGCCGCTTCGCCCTGGCTGTTCAGGCGCTTGGCGTTATCCTGGCTGCTGGCACTGTAGTTCACGGCCTGCAGGTCGGACGCACGGCCGATGCCGGCGAATTCGGAGGTTTGCAGGCGGTCGTGGCTGGTCACGCCTTTCAGGGTGTTGAAGTCCTGGAACTCGCCGTCTTCGGTCACGGCGAACACGGTCCACAGGTTGCCGGTGCCGGTGGTCGGCACGTAGTAGGTGCGGATCAGGGTCTGGCCGACGTAGACGAAGACCTTGGCGCCGCTGTTGGCCAGGTTGCGGGTGTTCGGGTTGGAGCCGTCGGTGAAATCGTGCACGGCGTAGACATAGCGCTGGCCGACGTGCTTGCGGTCGATGGTGATGGTCTCAGGGCCGAAGCCGTTGGTGTCGTCGACATCCAGCTTGGCGTCGGCGCCGCGCATCTGCATGAAGTAGACGTGGTTGTCCGGGTAGACAACGTGGGAATCCAGGTCGGCCGGGTTGGCGCCCCAGTTCAGCACGATGCGCATGCCGTCCAGGTTGTTCATTACCGGGCTGATAGCGTAGGTCGAGCCATTGCATGGGCACTTGACCACCAGGTTGGAGTAGCCCGGCTTCTTGACGATCATCAGGGTGGAAGCGTCGTCGGCGAAAGTAGGCGACAGCTTGACCTGGCCCTGTGCGTCGGTGTTTGCACTGACCGATTGTTCGCCGTTCTTTTGCAGCGTGACGGTGGCGCCGTCGATTTTCTTGTCCTTGACGGTGGCGCTCAGGATCTGCACGCCGACTGGGGCGGCAGCGGCGGCGCCAGCCACCAGCAGGGACAGGGCGGCGGTCGCCAAAACGGTGTTCGTCAAACGCAATTTCATGTAGTGCTCTCCAGGCGGTTCGTTGGGCTTAAATAAGCGTCATTGCTTATTTTCTAATAATACCCTACGGAAACCAAAAGGTGGGGAGCTTCCAGCTGCCGGCGCCTTGCCGCTTATCCCCGCATGGAGCCGCCTGGCACCTTTTTCGCCAGGCTGGCAGGGCTGGCCCGACAATGAGCCCACACTTCATTTCAAAGGCCCACCATGAATTCACTGAAGCTTGCCGGCCTGGCGCTGCTGCTCTCCCTCACCTGCGGCAAGGGAGCAGCTGCGCCGCAGGGCGCCATCCGCATCCAGGACGACCTGTACCGCGCCGTCAACGGCGCCTGGATCGAGGCCACGGTCATTCCCGCCAATCGTTCGGAAGCCTATGGCGCCGAGCTGCCCGATGTGGTGGACCGGCGCGTGCGCGGCATCGTAGAAGAACTCTCCGCCAGGCCGCAGCGTGCCGCCAGCGCGGAACGCAAGGCCGGCAGCTACTACAAGGCTTACCTGGACACCGCGCGCATCGACAAAGCCGGCCTGGGGCCGGTCAGGCGTTTGCTGGCACAGGTCGATGCGATCGGCGATGCCGGCGCTCTGGCGCAATGGATGGGGCATGCGCAGGGGCGCATCGAGACGCCGTTGTGGCTGTGGGGCGGCTTTGCCGACTTCAAGGATCCGGGACGGAACCGCGTCATGATGTGGCAGGGCGGGCTTGGCCTGCCAAGCCGTGACTATTACCTGGCGCTGGACGATGCCGGCATAGCCAAGGCGCGCGCGGCGTACCTTGAATACCTCACCAGGCTGGCAGTACTGGCCGGACTGCCGCAGCCGGCGCGGGTGGCGGCGCGCGTCATGGCGCTGGAGTCGCGTATCGCGGCTGTCCAGTTGCCGCTTGAGCAGGCGCGCGATCCGGGGCGGATGTACACGCTGATGAACGCGCAGGAACTGCTGCAGCGCGCGCCCGGCATCGACTGGCCGGCTTTCATGCGGGCGGCCAACATTCCGGTGGCCGAACGCGTCATGGTGGCGCAGCATGCCACGGCCACGGCGATAGCTGCCTTGTTCGCCGAACTGCCGCTGGCAGACTGGAAAATGTACTTCAAGTTGCGTAGCCTGGACGAGGCGGCCCCAGTGCTGCCGCGCGCTTTCCGCGACGCGCACTTCGCGTTCCGTGGCGCGGCGCTGGCCGGCACCACGGCCCCGGCACCGCGCGCCGACGCGGCCATTATTGAAACCAGTGCCGCCATGGGCGAGGCGTTGGGCAAGGCCTACGTGGAACGCTATTTCCCGCCAGCGCACAAAGCGCGCATACGCGGCATGGTCGAGAACTTGCTGGCCGCCTATCGCGAGATGATCGCAGAGAGCGGCTGGATGACGCCAGCCACGCGGGAGCGGGCGCTGGCCAAGCTGGCCGGTTACAAGGCCAAGATCGGCCATCCCGACACATGGCATGACTATGCCGGACTCGAGGTGCGCGAAGGCGATGCGCTCGGCAATCGTCATCGCGCAAGGCGCTACGCATGGGAGCTTAAGGCAGCCCAGGCAGGAAAGCCGATGGACCGCGCAGCGTGGGCGATGTCGCCGATAGCGGTCAACGCCTTCTACGACCCCATGCTCAACGAAATCAACCTTCCAGCCGGCTTGCTGCAGGCGCCCCTGTTTGACATGGATGCGGACGATTCGGCCAACTACGGCGGCATTGGCGCCCAGATCGCCCACGAGATCAGCCACGGCTTCGATACGATGGGGGCGCAGTTCGACGGCGACGGCGTCATGCGCAACTGGTGGAGCGATGCCGACCGCAAGGCGTTCGAGGAAATCGGCCAACGCTTGCAGGCCCAGTATTCCAGCTACGAAGCCATGCCGGGCAAGTATGTCAATGGCGCCATGACGCTGGCGGAAAACATGGCCGACCTGACCGGCCTGCAGATTGCCTTCAAGGCTTACCAGCGTGCGGTGGACGGCAAGCCGCGCACCGTGGCCGGCGGTTATACGGGCGAGCAGCGCTTCTTCCTGAGTTATGCGCAAAGCTGGCGCAAGAAGGCGCGTCCAGAGCGCGTGCTGCAGCTGCTGGCGTCGGATCCGCATGCGCCGAACGAATTCCGGGCCAACGGCCCGGCGGTGAATGTCGACGGCTTCCACCAGGCGTTCGGCACCCAACCCGGCGACGCCATGTTCAAACCGGCTGCGCAACGGATCCGGAGCTGGTAAAGCGCCACTCGCCTATTGCATAAAAGTCAAATAAAATGCCGAGTTCCCGTCCATTGCCGAGTCAAAGCATGCCCCAGCCCCAGCAGTTCTTTCCGCGCGACCGGCAGTTCTGGCTGTTCCATGGCAGTGCAATGGCATTTGGTTTTGTCGTATCGGTGCTGATGGTCTACCTGGACGGCCACCGGGTGGCGCCCAAGCTGGCGGCGAGCACGCTGTGGATGCCGCTGTATACGGTGGCGGTGTTGTGCTTCCGCTGGCATTACCGCCAGCGCGGCTGGAAGCATCTCGCGATGGGGCGCCTGATTCCGATTGCCGTCGCCTACAGCGCGCTGGCGGGAGTGGCGATGGCGTTGCTGATCGTGGCCATCGTCGTGCCGCCGTTTATCGGCGAAGTGAGTGCGCAATACCAGGCGCTCCGGCTGCCCTTCAATCCGCAGCGCTACTATATTGACTCCTTTGTCGAGCAGGCGGTGCCAAGCCAGCTCCTGGTCTGCATCTGGTGTTTCATCTACACCAGCGTGACGTCGATGCGGCATATCCGCGCGACGGAGGTGCACAACCTGCGTTTGCAGAACGGCTTGAAAGAAGCCCAGTTAAGCAGCCTGTCGAACCAGCTGAACCCGCACTTCCTGTTCAACGCGCTGAACAACATCCGCTTCATGATCCACGAGGACGCGCAATTGGCCGACCGCATGATGACGGCGCTCTCCGAGATCCTGCGCTATTCGCTGGAAAGCAGCCGGCACGACAAGGTCAGCTTGCGCCAGGAGCTGGCGATTATCCACCAGTATGTCGCCATCGCTAAAATCCAGCTGGAAGAGCGCCTGGACTTTGCAATCCGGGTCCCGGTGGAGTTGCAGGGGGTGCTGGTGCCGCCGATGGTGCTGCAAATGCTGGTGGAAAACGCCGTCAAGCACGGCCTGGAAAACCTGCCGAGCGGCGGCAAGCTCGCGCTGGAACTGGCCGAAAGCGACGGACGGCTGGTGTTTGAAGTCCGCAACGACAAGCCGCTGCTCGCGCCGGGCAAGGTGAAGGGCATTGGCATCGGTTTGCATAACATCGAGCGCCGCCTGCAGCTGCTTTACGGCGGCATGGCCGCCATGCTGGTCGAGCCAGGCGGCGCCCAGTTCAAGGTCACGGTTACATTACCCAAGGAATCGGCATATTGAAGGCGATTGTTGTTGAAGACTCGCGGCTGGCGCGCGAAGGGCTGGTGCGCATGCTGCAGGCATTGCCTGTGCTTGAGGTGGTAGCCCAGGCAGGCGATCCCGCCACGGCGCTGGCGCTGATGCAGGCACTGCGTCCCGACGTGGTGTTCATGGATATCCACATGCCGGGCGCCAGCGGGTTCGACGTGCTCGAACAACTGGACTATATGCCGCGTGTCATTTTTACCACCGCCTATTCCGAGCATGCGATCCGCTCCTTCGACTTCCACACGGTGGACTACCTGCTCAAACCGATCAGCGCCGAGCGGCTTGCAGTGGCCGTCGCCAAGCTGACCGGCGGCCAGGGGGAAGCGGCGCAAGGAGAGGGCGCCAAGCCCGAACTCGATTACAACAGCAAGATCTTCATCAAGGACGGCGAACGTTGCCATCTGGTGTCGCTGGACGCGATCCGCTACATCGAAAGTTGCAAGAATTATGTGCAGGTCTTTTTCGGCGAGCAGCGCGCCTACGTCAAGAAGCCGCTGAACAGCATCGAAGCGCGCCTGCCGCAAAAATTCTTTTTCCGCGCCAACCGCCAGCACATCATCAATCTCCAAGCAATCGTACGCATCGAGGAATCGATAAGCCAGGGCTATGACGTGACGCTCACCGGGGGCAAAGTACTGGAAATTTCGCGCCGCAACGCGGCCGCGCTGAAAGAGCGGCTCAGTTTCTAAGTCTGGTTGGTTGCGCCGCAACATGCTATACTAGTGGGTTCAGTGCTTCCGCACCCGCAGATTTCCTGTAAATACACAAATCATGTCTAATACTAAACGCGCAATTCGCAACATCGCCATCATCGCCCACGTTGACCATGGCAAGACCACCCTGGTGGACCAGCTGCTGAAGCAGTCCGGTACTTTCCGTGAGAACCAGCAGGTTGATACCCGCGTCATGGACTCCAATGACCTGGAGAAAGAGCGCGGCATTACCATCCTGTCGAAGAACTGCGCCGTTGAGTACGAAGGCACCCACATCAACATCGTCGACACCCCAGGCCACGCCGACTTCGGCGGCGAAGTGGAGCGCGTGCTGTCGATGGTCGACTCCGTGCTGCTGCTGGTCGACGCGCAGGAAGGCCCAATGCCTCAGACCCGTTTCGTGACCCGCAAGGCGCTGGCCCTGGGCCTGAAGCCGATCGTGGTGCTGAACAAGATCGACCGTCCTGGCGCGCGCGCTGACTGGGCGATCAACCAGACCTTCGAACTGTTCGACAAGCTGGGCGCAACCGATGAACAGCTGGACTTCCCGATCGTTTACGCGTCGGGCCTGAACGGCTACGCCGGCCTGACCGAAGACGTGCGCGGCGGCGACATGAAGCCACTGTTCGAAGCGATCCTGAAGTACGTGCCGGTGCGTGACGACAATCCGGACGGCCCGCTGCAGATGCAAATCACCTCGCTGGACTACTCGTCCTACGTGGGCAAGATCGGTATCGGCCGTGTTTCCCGTGGCCGCGTGAAAGCAGGCCAGGACGTGGTTGTTTGCGACGGTCCAGGCGCTACCCCGATCAAGGGCCGCATCAACCAGGTACTGAACTTCAAGGGCCTGGAGCGCGTGCTGGTTGACGAAGCGGTTGCCGGCGACATTATCCTGATCAACGGTATCGAAGAAATCGGCATCGGCTCCACCGTGTGTGCGGTTGATACTCCTGATCCGCTGCCAATGCTGACCGTGGACGAGCCGACCCTGACCATGAACTTCATGGTTAACACCTCCCCACTGGCTGGCCGCGAAGGCAAGTTCGTGACCTCGCGCCAGCTGCGCGACCGCCTGGACAAGGAACTGAAATCCAACGTGGCGCTGCGCGTTGCTCCGACCGACGACGACACCATCTTCGAAGTGTCCGGCCGCGGCGAACTGCACCTGACCATCCTGATCGAAAACATGCGTCGCGAAGGCTTCGAAATGGCCGTGTCGCGTCCACGCGTTGTGTTCAAGATGGTGGACGGCGTGCGCCATGAGCCATACGAAATGCTGTCGGTTGACGTGGAAGAAGCGAACCAGGGCGGCGTGATGGAAGAACTGGGCCGCCGCCGTGGCGACCTGCAGAACATGGAATCGGACGGCAAGGGCCGTGTGCGCCTGGAGTACCGTATTCCTGCGCGCGGCCTGATCGGCTTCCAGGGCGAATTCATGACCCTGACCCGCGGTACCGGCCTGATGTCGCACGTGTTCGACGCCTACGCTCCGGTCGACACCTCCAAGGGTGAACTGGCCGGCCGCCGCAACGGCGTGATGATCTCCCAGGACGACGGCCAGGCCGTTGCCTACGCACTGTGGAAGTTGCAGGACCGCGGCCGCATGTTCGTGGTGCACAACGACCCGGTGTACGAAGGCATGATCATCGGTATCCACTCGCGCGACAACGACCTGGTCGTGAACCCGATCAAGGGCAAGCAGCTGACCAACGTGCGTGCTTCCGGTACCGACGAAGCAGTGCGCCTGGTACCGCCAGTCCAGCTGTCGCTGGAATACGCAGTGGAATTCATCGAGGACGACGAACTGGTGGAAATCACGCCGAAGTCGATCCGCCTGCGCAAGCGCTACCTGAAGGAACACGAGCGCAAGCGCGCTAACAAAGAAAACGCGTAATCGCTTCAGCGCATCGCGCCAGCCCGCCGCCTCGCAAGAGCCGGCGGGCTTTTTCTTTGCGCCGGCGCGTAACAAGCAATCACCGGATTGATCGTTTGCGCAATGCAGCAGGCATATCCTTATTCGTAGAACGCCTTTAACTGCGGGGTTTTTTCAACACTTTGATCATCGTAGTGATTCTTTGGCAGGTGCGTGATTTTTCGTTACAGGGCTCACTTAGAATCGGCTCACCAAGCAAGCAAAACTACAACAAGGAGATCACCGTGAGTCAGCAGCAGCACAGGAAAGCCCGACTGTTCAATCGAACGATGTTCATTTTGGTATCGCAACTGGTCGCCAGCGGCGCCTTTGCGCAGGAAGCGGAGCCGCAACAAACGCATGTGGTGACCGTCAGCGGCACGCGTGCTTCCGTGGCATCGGCCATCGAACGCAAGATCCGCAGCAGCACCGTCTCCGATTCGCTGGTGGCGGAAGACGTGAACCAGTTCCCGGACAAGAACGTGGGCGAGGCGCTGTCGCGCATCACCGGCGTGCAGCTGACCCGCGATTTCGGCGAAGGTTCGCAGATTGCCATTCGCGGCGTGGAGCCGGACCTGAACCGGGTGGAGATCAACGGCATGTCGGTGCTCTCTACCGGCGGCAATGCCGGCCGCGGCGCGGAACTGCGCGAGCTGGCTTCCGAATTGATCCAGTCGATCGACGTGTACAAGGGCACCACTGCCGACCTGACAGAAGGCGGCGTGGGCGGCACGGTCAGCATCATTACGCGCAAGCCGCTGGACTTTACCAAGCCGACGCTGAGCACCACGGTGTCCGCTGAGCGTTCCACCAGCCGCGGCGGCGTGCAGCCGCGCGCCAGCCTGCTGCTGGCCGATAAATACCTGGACGGCAAACTGGGCCTGATGGCCAATATCGTCTACGACAAGGTCTTCACCCGCAACGACTATGCGCGCAATACCTCGTGGCGCTTCCTGCGCGACTGGGACTTTTCGCCTGAGAAAACGGTGACCAGCCTCGATCCGGCGGTGGCTGCGGTTGGCTCGCCGGCAGGCTGCGCCTCGACTTCGCTGACGGCCGCCCAGCGCACCGCCTGCAATGCGCAGTGGTACGACTATTCGCCGGGCATTTCGCGCTACGGCATCTGGACCCGCGACCATCAGCGCACTTCGGCCGAACTGACGGCGCAGTACCAGTTCACGCCCGGCCTGCGCGCCTTCGTCAGCTACGAGGGCAACCACCAGGACCAGCGCCTGAACGACCGCAACTTCGGCACCGACCTGGGTTCTTCCGGCCGGCTGTTCAACGCAGGCACCGCGCCAGTCTACAACCCGGCCACCGGCGTACAGACCACGCCGGGAACGTGCGTGGCCGTGCCTACCACCAGCACTCCTGCCGGCGTCACCGTCACCAATCATTACCTGACGCAGTACACCGTCGGCAACTGCCTGTATTCGGGCGGTATCGGCGGCCAGGGCGCATTCGGTACTTCGGCGCGTGATTTCCAATTGAAGATCCGATCGGATTACCTGTCCACGGGCTTCAACTGGAAGCGCAACGCCTGGGAGGTGGATGGATTGTTCAACACTTCGAAGTCGCGCTATAGCTCGCAGAGCAACAACATCTCGCTGACGCAAAATGCGCCAGGCCTGAAGGTGTCGCTCGATGCGCAAGGCTTGCCTCACTTCGAGTTCCCGTCGGCTTATTCGCCCGATGCCAATACGTCCTACGTCCAGGTGCAGTTGCAATACCGCCCCTCCGAAACCAAGAACACCGAGGACCAGGGCAAGCTGGACTTCAAGTACAAGCTGGATAACCCGTTCTTCCGCAAGCTGTGGTTCGGGGTGCAGGGGCGCCGTGCGACGGCGCAGCAATATGGCGCGGGAGGCTACCTGGCCAGCAACGGCAGCAACCTGACGTCGACGGCAGACGACATCAACGTTGTCACGGCCAACGTCAACCAGACGCTGATCTACGATCCCCTCAACAAGACCGGCGTGGTGCGCGCGCCGGAAGTGCAGCCTTGGCTCACCTCCAATTATTCGACCAAGTACATCAACGCCAGCCAGATGGAGCAGTTGATCGCCGCCGTACGCGGTACTTCTCCGGGCACCTTCTTCAAGGGCTTCGACGGCGTCAGCGGCATGCCCGCCGGCTGGATGAGTCCTGTCTATGCGGCGGCAACGCCTTACTTCGATACCTCGAAATTCACTTACGAGAACCTGTACAACGCGCCGGGCAGCGACGGCAAGATGTACCCGCAGATCCCGGCCTACAAGGCGGAAGAGCGCGTGCTGGCCGGCTACGGTCGCGTGGACTTCAGCACCGACCTGTGGGAGCGCAACCTGTTCGGCAACTTCGGCGTGCGCTACACGCGCACCGAGGAGTCGGCGACCGGCCTGGCGAAATACCAGGTCCGCATGGCCAATGCGCCAGGCAGCACGGCCTTTACGGACCGCGTGGTCGCCAACAGCATCGCCACCGTGGAGCACACTTATCACGACTGGATGCCAAGCGTGAATGCGGGCTGGTGGCTGGTACCGGACAACTTCCTGCTGCGCGCTGCCTGGGGCAAAGTGCTGGCCCGTCCGCGGATCGACTTCCTGGTGCCGAATGCCACCTGCACGCAGGGCAGCGGCCTGGCGCAATTTGGCGGCGATGGCGTGGACGATTGCACCGCCGGCAATCCGGACCTGAAGCCGTACCGCGCCACCAACACGGACCTCAGCCTTGAATACTATCCGAACAAGGACACGCAGTTGAGCATGGGCCTGTTCAACAAGAAGATCACCAGCTATATCGTGAACAAGGCGTTCGTGCGCAATGTCGACCTGTTCAATAACGGGGTCCTGTTTGACGTGACGCAGCCGATCAACGGCAAGGGCGCGACAACCAGGGGTGTCGAGTTGACGGCCCGGACTGCATTCACCATGCTGCCCGGCTGGCTCGGTGGTTTCGGCATCGATACCAACTACACGCGCATGAAGTACAAGTACGCTGCAGGCACGGCGCTGGTCAATGCGCTGGATGGGACCGAGCTGCCGTATCCTGGCCTGTCGAAGAACAGCTACAACGTCGCCTTCTGGTACGACCGCAATGAGTACAACGCGCGCATCGCCTATACTTATCGCGACCGCTTCTTCACTGGCGGCAACGACGTTTCGGGCAATCCCAACTTCCAGGAGAAGACGGGCTTCCTGGATGCGAAGTTCCAGTACCGCTTCAACAAGAACCTGACCTTCTCCATCGAAGGCAAGAACTTGACCGACCAGGAACAGATCACCGACGCCGGCGACCTGTTCCGCGTGAACGAGCTGGCTTTCTCCGGACGTCGATATTTTGTGAGCCTGACTTATACGCACTAAGGAGTACCATGGTTGCACGCTTCCTTGTTGTTTTGCTGGCATTGTTGGCAACGGGGGAGGCGTGCTCCGGCGAACAAGCGCCGCACGTTGCCGGAGCTGTGGCGCCCAAGCCGCTTTTCCGCGACCCGGTGCATGATGGCGCGGCCGATCCGGTCGTGGTCTGGAATCCGTTGGTGGGGCGCTGGTGGATGTTCTATACCAACCGCCGTGCCAACGTCCCCGGCCTGGCCGATATCGCCTGGGTGCACGGTACGCGCATCGGCATTGCCGAATCGGACGACATGGGAGCGCACTGGCGCTACGTGGGTACGGCCAACATCAAGCTGCCGGAAAACCTGGGCGGGGCGGATGCCACGCAATGGGCCCCGGACGTAGTGCGTGCGCCCGATGGCAGTTATCACATGTTCCTGACGGTGGTGCCGGGCGTCTTCAACGACTGGAAGCATCCGCGCCATATCGTTCACCTGTCCAGCAGTGACCTGCGCAATTGGGATGACGCGCGCGAAGTGCCGTTGGCTGTGCCGAAGGTAATCGACGCCAGCGTCGTGGCGCTGCCCGGAGGTGGATGGCGCATGTGGTACAACAACGAGGCGGACAAGAAGTCGATCTATTTTGCCGACAGCGAGGACCTGATGAAATGGACTGACCGCGGCCGCGCCATTGGCGACCAGGCTGGTGAAGGGCCGAAGGTGTTCCGCTGGAAGGGCAGCTGGTGGATGGTGACCGATGTGTGGCAAGGCCTGGGCGTGTACCGTTCCGCCGACGCCTTGAGCTGGACGCGCCAGCCGGGCAACCTGCTGCAGGAACCCGGCAAGGGCGAAGACGACCGCGCGATCGGCGGGCATCCCGATGTGGTGGTCAGCGGCGAGCGCGCATTCCTGTTTTATTTCACGCATCCGGACGGGAAGGGCACGCGCCGCTCCAGCATCCAGGTGGTGGAACTGGCCAGCGACGGCCAGGTACTGCGTGCCGAGCGCGATGCTGCGGCGCGCGTCATGCTCATCCCTCAATAAGTTCGCGCCAGCGCTGGCGGTAGGCTTGCAGGCCGTCCAGCGCAAGCGCTTCGGCGGCATGGCCTTGCAGCCGGGGCGTGCCCTCGCGGCGATGCAGCAGCCAGCCCCCGCAGGTCGTGCCACTGGTATCGTCTGTCGCCAGCACGCGGCCCGTGCGCAGCGCAGCCAGCAACGGTGCGAAATACGCGTTGCCGGTGAACGCTCCCTCGACCACGACATCGCCGCGCACGCCCAGGGCATCCAGGCAGTAATCGCACATCAGGACGAGGTACAGCGTCGCCAGGGCTGAACGTTGCGCGGCGCTCTCCGGCGCCGGTCCGGCAATGCCGCCATTGCGCTGTGCGAAGGGCCCTGCCTGGGCGAAGGCCGGCAGCGCGAACGTGGCCTGGTGCACCATGGCCGACAGGTCGCTGGCCAGGAAGTCCGCCGGTGGCGTTCCGTCCGTGCCGCCGGCGATCGCACCGAATTCCCGGCCGCCCATGAAACGCATGCACGGTACCGGCTGCGCGTAGGCGCTGCTGTTGGCCAGCATGTCCGCCTCCTCACGCAAGCCGTCGAGCGCCATGCCGGGGGCGGCGGCGATGACCCAGGTGCCGGTGGACAGCACGGCAGGGGCGGCAGGAGCGCCAAGGTGGCGCAGCAGGGACGCATTGCTGTCGTGGATACCGCACAGTACCTGGCAGTCCACCGGCAATCCGGATTGCGCCGCCAATTCGGGCTTGAGCGCGCCGAGCGCCTGCCAGGCGGGCTGCAAGGGCGGCAGCAGGGCATGCCAGCCCATGCGTTCCACCAGGGCGGTGTAAGCCTGCCTTGCGGGCTGCCACAAGTCGGTATGGCAGCCCAGCGACGTCACTTCGCCCGCGGCCGCGCCGCACAGGCGCCAGGCCCAATACTGCGGGTACATCAGGATGTGCTGTGTTTGCGCAAATTCGTCTGGGAAGGCTTGCGCCAGCCATGCCAACTGGCTGCCCAGGTTCAAGCCGGCGGGCAGGCGCGGCGAGTAGCTGCTTGTATAGGCAGGCCGCAGCGCATCGTAGCGTTGCGCGTGTGCGGATGGCAGCACATATTCATAATCCAGTACCGGCAGCACCAGGCCATCGCGGTTGACCAGGGCAGCCGTGGCGCCGTGGGTAACAGGCACGATGGCGCCGATGCTGGCCTGGCCGCCAAATTGGCGCAGCACGCCCAGCATCCAGTGCCAGATGCCTTCCGTGTCGTGATGCGGATAGGGGCCATCCTGTAGGATGGTATTGGACCGGCGTTGCTCGGCAAGCTGGCTGCCGTCAGCGGCGATCAGGGTCAGCTTGGCGTTGGTCTTGCCGATGTCGAGGACGACGGTGGCGCGCTGGTCGCTCATTTCGCCACCTTGCGACCGCGCAGCAGGCGCGGCAAGGCAATCGCGACCAGCAGCAATACGCCAACGGCAATCGTCATGTATATGCCAGGCACGTTAGCCAGCGACAGGCCGAAGGTGACGGCGCCCAGCGTCAACACGGCAAGCATCACGCCGCCGATGGTGCCGATGCCACCCGAGATACTGACGCCGCCGAGGATCACCATCGTGATCGCTTCGAGCTCCCAGCCCATGGCAATGTTGGGGCGCGTGCTGCCTATGCGGCCGGTCAGGAGGAAGGCCGCCAGGCCGGCCATGGCGCCCGCCAGGACGAACAGCATGAAGCGGTAGCGTTCCACGGCGATGCCGGAAAAGCGCGCCGCCACCGGGTTGTTGCCGATAGCGTAGATGCGCCGCCCCCAACTGGTGGCGTGCAGCACGAAGGCGAACATGGCGGCACACAGCAGCAATACGGTGAATTCACGCGGCAGGACGCCGAAGAAATAGCCCTGGCCCCAGTCGGCCATCAGTTGCGGGTAGCCGGTGAATGCCTGGTCGCCCAGCACCACGCTCGCCAAGCCGCGGAACACCGACACCGTGCCGATCGTGACGACGATGGAGGGCAGGGCGAAATGCGTTACCAGTACGCCATTCAGGGCGCCGCATGCCATGCCGGTCAGCAGGGCCACCAGGAACAGGGACTCGGGCGGCCAGCCGGCGCCGTTGGCCAGGCCCATCGCAACCGAGCTGAGTGCGAGGATGCCGGCCACGGAAATATCGATTTCGCGGCAGATGATCAACAGGGCCATTGGCAGTGCAAGCAGGGCCTTCTCGCTGAAGTTGAAGGTGCCGTCGGCCAGGTTGTCCAGGTCGAGGAAATGCGGCAGCAGTGTGCCGTTGACGGCGAACACCGCGACGAGCAGCAGGGCGAGCATGGATTCCCAGCGCCCGAGCAGGGCGCCAAGCCGGAAGCCGGGACGATCGAGGATGGTGTAGCGAGAGGTGCTTGGAGCGGTCATGGTCTGGGCGGAGTTCATGCGGCACTCCTGGCGGAATTTTTCAGGTGCAGTTGCAGGATCTGGCGCCCTTTGCTGCGGCCGCCGCGTGCATTGATCAGCACAGCGACCAGGATGACGATGCCGGTCAGCGCGCTTTGCCAGAATGGCGATACCTTGACCACCGGTAGGGCGTTGCCGATCACGGCGAGGAACAGCGCGCCGAGGACCGCGCCCGTCACGGAACCGCAGCCGCCGGCAATGCTGATGCCGCCGATGACGCAGGCTGCAATCACGGTGAATTCGAAGCCATAGGCGATTTCGGTATAGGCCACGGCGTAGCGCGCCACCCACAGGTAGCCGCACAGGCCGGCCACGGCGCCGGACAGGCCGTAAGTCCACAGCAGCCGGCGTGCGATCGGAATCCCGACGTAGCGTGCCGACGACGGCTCGTTGCCGATGGCGTACAGGTCGCGGCCAAAGCGGCTGTGGCGCGCTACGTACCATGCGGCGAGGGCGGTGGCTGCAGCGATCCAGACCAGGTGGGTCAGGCCGAGCAGGCGTTCTAGGGGAAAAGCGATGAACTGCGCCGGCATCTGGTGCGAGTTGACCCAGGCGCCGCCGGACAGCACGAAGACCAGGCCGCGATAGACGCTCATGGTGCCGAGCGTAACGACGATGGGCGGCAGTTCAAGGTAGCCGACCAGCCAGCCATTGAGCAGGCCAAGCAAGAGGCCCAGGGCGGTTGCCGCCAGCATCACGAAGGCAAGCGGCAAGCCTGGATAGCGCGAGGCCAGCAGGGCAGCTGCCATGCCGCACAGGGCAAGGGTGGACGCCACCGACAGGTCGACGCCGCGCGTCACGATTACAAGCATCTGCGCCAGTGCCAGCATGACCAGCAAGGTACTGTCGGTCAGCAGGTTGGCAAGGCTGGGCGCGCTCAGGAACACGGGTGCACGCCAGCCGACCAGCAAGGCCAGGGCGGCAATCGATAGCGCAAGCTGGGCTTCGCGCTGCTTCAATACTTTCATGCCGCCTCCATCTCCAGTCCTGACGCGGCGGCCACTACGTTTTCCGGTGTGGCTTCGCCGCGCTTAAATACTTGTCGTACATGACCCTTATGCATGACCAGCACGCGGTCCGCCAGGCCCAGTACTTCCGGCAGTTCGGAAGAAACCAGGATGACCGACAAGCCTTGCTCGACCAGCTGGCTGACGAAGCGGTGCACGGCGGCCTTGGAGCCAATGTCGATGCCCTTGGTCGGTTCGTCGAGGATGATGACCTTTGGCTGCGTTGCCAGCCATTTGCCCAGCACAACTTTCTGCTGGTTGCCTCCGGAGAGTTCGCTCACGTTCTGCAGCAGGTGGCTGGCCTTGAGCTCCAGCTGTTCGCTGTAGTGGCGCGCAATCGTGCATTCTTCTTTGCGCCGCCGGCGCAGCAGGAAGCCGACACGTGACAGGATCGGCAGCGTGATGTTCTGCAGGATCGGCATCGACAGATGGGCGCCCTGGTGCTGGCGGTCTTCCGGCACGTAGGCGATGCCGTGATGGATCGCATCCTGCGGGCCGCGGATGCGCAGCGCCTTGCCTTCCAGCCTGATGCTGCCGCTGACGTTGGCGGTCAGGCCGAACAGGGCCTGCATCACTTCCGAGCGGCCGGCGCCGACCAGGCCATAGAAACCAAGGATCTCGCCGCGCCGCAGCTGGAAGGTGACCTGGTCGAATTCGGTGGGATGGCACAAGCCTTCCACCTCCAGCAGCACTTCGCCTGGCTCCACGCTGGCCTTGGGGTAGGCGTCGTGCACCGCCCGTCCCACCATGAGGGAAACCAGGCCGGCTTCATCGATGTCGGACAGCGCGCCGGCAGCGATGAACTGGCCGTCGCGCAGCACCGTGTAGCTGTCGGCCACGGTGAAGATTTCGTCGAACTTGTGTGAGATGAAAATCACCGCCGTGCCGGCCGCGCGCAATTGGCCGATGATGCGGTACAGCTCCTGGATCTCATGCTGCGAGAGGGAAGCGGTCGGTTCGTCCATGATGACCACGCGCGCCTCCTGCGACAGGGCACGGGCGATCTCGACAAAGTGCCGCTGCGCCACGCTCAAGTCCTTGACGCGGGCGCGCACTGGCAGCGACACCTCCAGCCGGGCGAACAGGCGCTCCGCTTCCGCTTCGATCAGTTTCCAGTCGATGCGGCCTGCGCGGCTTGGGTGGCGGCCGACGTAGATGTTCTCGGCCACGGTCAGCTCGTCGAACATCACGGTCTCCTGGTGCACGGCAGTGATGCCGGCGCGCATCGCATCCTGCGGACAAGTGAATGCCACGTCCTGGCCGGCAAGGCGAACGACACCTTCGTCCGGCGTGTAGATCCCGGTCAGGGTCTTGACCAGGGTGGACTTGCCGGCGCCGTTCTCGCCCACCAGGGCCATGACTTCGCCGGCGCGAACAGAGAGGCTGACCTTGTTCAGCGCCACGATGCCGGCAAAACGCTTGCTGATGCCGGACAGTACCAGCACTGGTGCCTGGTGTTCCTGCATGGCGCTCAGAAGATGCTGGAGAACTTGTCGACGTTCTCCTTGTTGTAGGTGAACGGCGGCGCCATGGCGGCCTCGCCGTGCGCGTCGAGCGCTATGGCGCCCATGCGGCCGGCGTTGATGCTGCCGCCCGCCTTGGCGCCCGGATCGCCCGTCACGAAGCCGTAGGCCGCATAGGTTGCCGCGTAGCCCAGGTCGATCGGATTCCAGATCGCGAACTCGCGCACCGCGCCGCTCTTGACGTGGCCGGCCATTTCCGATGGCAGGCCAAGCCCTGTGACGAAGACCTTGCCGACCAGCTTTTCGTCCACCACAGCCTTGCTGGCCGCGTTGATGCCCACGGTGGTCGGGGCGATGATGGCCTTCAGTTGGGGATTGCTGCGCAACAGTCCGATCGCTTCGCGGTAGCTCTTGTCGGACTGGTCGTCGCCATACACGGTGGCGACGAGCTTGAGCTTGGCGAACTCCGGCTTGGCCAGTTCGTCCTTCATCACCTTGATCCAGATGTTCTGGTTGGTCGCCTGCGCCGATGCGGACAGGATCGCGATTTCACCCGCGCCGCCGATGGCGTCGGAAGCCATCTGCACCTGCTTGCGGCCGATCAGCTGCGCATTGGAGGGATTGAGGTGCATCTGGCGGCCTTCTTCGGCCAGGCCGCTGTCGAAGGAGATCACCTTGATCCCGCGCTGCATGGCCTTCTTTGTGATTGGGACCAGCGCGTTCGGGTCGTTGGCCGAGATCACGATAGCGCTAACCTTCTGGCTGATCAAAGAGTTGATGATCTCGATCTGGCCTTCCGCGCTGGGCGTGGTGGGCCCGGTGTAGATGATCTCCACGTTCTTCAACTGGGCTGCAGCTTCGTTGGCGCCGGTATGGGCGGCATCGAAAAAGCCGTTGCCGAGGCTCTTGACCACCATCGCGATGCGGATTTTCTCGGGCGCCTTTTCAGTGCAACCGGCGGCGGCCGCCAGCATGCCCGCGGCGAGAGCCGCAATGACTAATCTCCTGGATTTCAATGCGAAGTCTCCGTGTGGTAAAGCGCTGCGGGCTGGAAGTCGAAATTGGGTGCGAATGCGGCTGGGCTGATTGTTTGCGGCAGGGCCTCCGGCGCCACCGTGACGACGTTCACGCCGGATTGCTCCAGCAGCTGCACGGCGTAGTCGGAGGCATTGGTGTCGGTGATGACGGTCGAGACGCGATTCAAGCCACACAGGATCAGGCCCGCCTTCTTGGCGAACTTGGAGCTGTCGGCCAGCACGATCAGCTCCTCGGCCTGGCTGATCAGGCGCTGCTCGGCCTGGATCAGGAGCGGATCGGCCTCCATCAGGCCAAGCAGGGACAGACCGTACACGCTCATGAACATCTTGGCGGCGTAATGGTGCTGGGTGATGTCGTTATCGAAGGGGCTGAGGATCACGTTCTGCTCGCGATACACCTTTCCGCCCGGGAGAATGATTTCGTTATCGCTCGAGACCAGCAGGCGCTCCGCCATCAGGAAGGAATTGGTCAGGATCTTCAGGTGCTTGTCGGTCAGGAATTCGGCCATCATGAAGGTGGTGGTGCCACCGTTGATGATGATCGTTTCACCGTCGCCGCACATGCTGGCGGCATAACGCGCAATGGCGCGCTTGCGCTCCGCATGGCACTGGATGTTGTTCTGGAAGGTTTCGCTCGTGAGCGGGAAGCCGCGCTTCTTCTGCGGCAGGTTGGCTGCGCCGCCCCTGGTACGCGTCAGGAGGTTGCGGGCGGCCAGCCAGCTGATGTCGCGCCGCACCGTGGCAGGCGAGGCGCAAAGCCATTCGACCAGTTGCGGAACGCTGGCTGTCGTATGTTCCGCGAGCAGCTTGAGCAAACGTTTACGGCGCTTGTGATTCACCATCTTCGTCTCCTTATGTTGTGCCTTCCCTCGGTTCCGGAGCCGGGCCGGGTGGCAACTTTATTAAATCGAGGCTAATCAATCCGCTGGCACAGGTCAATCAAGTGATGATCAATTCGCTGATTATTTCGGGATTTGCTGTGACCGATAACCAAATGCGATCAACGATATGATTATTTCGTTCTTGGTCATCATGTTGATTGCTTTCGCATTGACACTCCACAGGCGCCTGATTTCTACTGGTTTCCAGGCAAATCAACCAACCAATACGGAGAAAGTAATGCAAGATTCAAGGCAGAAGGCGGCGATTGCATCGCTGTGGGACGATGCGAAGGCGGCCGCCATGAGCGAGCCGGAGCTGCTGCTGTACCGTTCCAACCTGCTCGGATCGGACCTGCGCATCACCAATTTCGGCGGCGGCAACACTTCGGCCAAGGTGATGATGGAAGATCCGCTGACCGGCGCCCAGGTCGAAGTGCTGTGGGTGAAAGGCTCCGGCGGTGACCTGGGCAGCATCAAGATCGACGGTTTCTCGACTCTGTACATGGACAAGCTGCAGGCGCTCAAGCAGCGCTATCGCGGCCTTGAGCACGAAGACGAGATGGTGGGCTACCTGCCGCACTGCACCTTCAACCTGAACCCGCGCGCGGCTTCGATCGACACGCCGCTGCATGCCTACATCAACCGCAAGCATGTGGACCACATGCACCCGGATTCCGTGATTGCGATTGCGGCATGCGCCAACAGCAAGGCGCTGACGCAGAAGATCTTCGAAGGTGAACTGGGCTGGCTGCCATGGCAGCGCCCGGGCTATGACCTGGGCCTGAAACTGGAAGCCCTCTCGCAAAGCCAGCCGGAGCTGAAGGGCATCATCCTGGAGGGCCACGGCCTTTTCACATGGGGCGACAGCGCCAAGGCCTGCTACGAAACCACGCTGGCCATCATCAAGCGCGCCGAGGAATGGCTGGCTGCGAACATCCGGCAGCCGGTCTTCGGCGGCGCGGCGATCGCGCCGATGGCTGCACAGGAACGCGCCGACCTGGCCGCGCGCCTGATGCCCATCCTGCGCGGGAAAATCAGCAAGACCGAATTCAAGCTGGGCCACTTCGACGACAGCGACGCCGTGCTGGAATTCGTCTGCAGCCGCGACCTGAAGCCGCTGGCTGCGCTGGGCACGTCCTGCCCCGACCACTTCCTGCGCACCAAAATCCGTCCGTTCGTGATCGACTTCGATCCTGCCCGGCCGGATTTCGAGGCGCTGGTGGCGGGACTGGATGCCGGCCTGGAAGCCTACCGCGCCGACTACACGGCCTACTATGAGCGCTGCAAGCGGGCCAACAGCCCCGCAGTGCGCGACGCCAACCCGATCATCTACCTGATTCCCGGCGTTGGCATGCTGTCCTTCGCCAAGGACAAGGCAACCGCCCGCATCGCCGGCGAGTTCTATGTCAACGCGATCAACGTCATGCGCGGCGCGAATGGCGTCGACAGCTACGTCGGCCTGCCGGAGCAGGAAGCCTTCGACATCGAATACTGGCTACTGGAAGAAGCCAAGCTGCAGCGCATGCCCAAGCCGAAGTCGCTGGCCGGGCGCATTGCCTTGGTGACGGGCGGCGCCGGCGGCATCGGCCAGGCGGTGGCGCGCCAGCTGCTGCAGGAAGGCGCTTGCGTGCTGCTGACCGATATCGACAATGAGGTGCTGGCCGAGGCGCACCAGGTGCTGTCCAGGGTGGCCGGCAAGGATAATGTCGCGAGCATCGTCGCCGACGTGACCAGCGAGCAGGCCGTGGAGGCGGTGCTGCGCGAATCGGCGCTGCGCTTCGGCGGTGTCGACCTGCTGGTGTCGAATGCCGGCATCGCCTCGTCGGCTCCGCTGGAGGAAACCACGCTTGAAATCTGGCAGCGTAACCAGGATATCCTGGTCAAGGGCTACTTCCTGGTCAGCCGCGGCGCCTTCCGCGTCATGAAGCAGCAGAAGCTGGGCGGCAGCATGGTCTTCGTCGCCAGCAAAAACGGCCTGGTGGCTTCGGCCGGCGCGTCGGCCTACTGTACCGCCAAGGCGGCGGAAATCCATCTGGCGCGCTGCGTGGCCTTGGAGGGTGCCCCGCACGGCATCCGCGTCAACGTGGTCAATCCGGATGCGGTGATCCGCGGCTCGCGCATCTGGGATGGAAAATGGAAGCAGGAACGGGCACAATCGAACAAGATCGATGCGGACGACGTGGAGGCCTTCTACCGCGACCGCAGCATGCTGAAACGCAGCGTGCTGCCGGAAGACATTGCGGAAGCGGTGTATTTCCTGGCCAGCGACAAGGCAGGCAAGAGCACCGGCAACGTGCTCAATGTCGATGCCGGCAACGCGGCAGCCTTCACACGATAAGCAGCGCAACAAGGAGACATGATGACGGCAGTAGTCAAGCAGGACCAGGTGGCGGAACATAACGCCACCCTGCAGGCGGGACTGGATGCGGATTACGCAGCCCTGGGCGGCATGCTGGGGCGGCGCGGCGTGGATATCGAGCAGCTCACCGCCGTGGCGCAAACCTTTGCGGTGGCCTTGCCCAGCTGGGGCGTCGGCACCGGCGGCACCCGCTTCGCGCGTTTCCCGGGCAAAGGCGAGCCGCGCAATGTGTTCGAGAAGATGGAAGACTGCGGCGTGATCCACCAGCTGACGCGAGCAACGCCGACCGTTTCGCTGCATTTCCCCTGGGACCGTACCGACGACCCGAAGGCGCTGCGCGAGCAGGCCGCGTCATACGGCCTGGGCTTCGATGCGGTTAACTCCAATACTTTCCAGGACCAGCCGGGCCAGCAGCATACCTACAAGTACGGCAGCCTGACTGCGCAAAGCGCTGAAGCGCGCGCGCAGGCAGTCGCGCACAATATCGAATGCATTGAGCTTGGCAAGGCGCTGGGCTCGAGGGCGCTGACGGTATGGGTGGGCGATGGCGCCAACTTCCCGGGGCAGCATAACCTGCGTGGGGCGCTGGAGCGTTACCTGGACAGCATGCGCGACATCTACGGCGCGCTGCCGGCGGACTGGCAGGTATTCATCGAGCACAAGCTGTTCGAGCCGGCCTTCTACGCCACCACCATCGCCGACTGGGGTACCAGTTTCGCCTGCGCGCAGCAACTGGGCGAGAAGGCGAAATGCCTGGTCGACCTGGGACACCACGCGCCCAATACCAATATCGAAATGATCGTGGCGCGGCTGGCGCAGTTCGGCAAGCTGGGCGGATTCCACTTCAACGACAGCAAGTACGGCGACGACGACCTGGATTCGGGCAGCATCAACCCGTTCCAGCTGTTCCTGGTGTTCAACGAGCTGGCCGATGCAGTGCAACGCGATGCGGCGCTGCAGCCGGCCTATATGCTGGACCAGTCGCATAACGTCACCGATCCGATCGAAAGCCTGATGAATAGCGCGGCCGAAGTGCAGCGCGCCTTCGTGCAGGCGGCCCTGGTCGACCGCGCGGCGCTGCGCCGCTACCAGGAAACTAACGACGTGCTGCAGTCCGCGCAGACGCTGAAGCAGGCCTACCGCACGGACGTCAGCCCGATCCTGGCCATGGCAAGGCTGCGCTCCGGCGGCGCAATCGACCCGGTGGCGGCATATCGTGCTTCCGGCTATCGCGAACAGGCGGCGGTGCGTCGTCCGGCCAAGGCCGGCGCCAGCAGCAGCGGTATCGTCTAAGGCGTGCTGCGCTACCTTGCCGCCGTACTGCTGGCCTTGGCCCAGGCCTGCGGCCCTGCGCACGCGGCAAGTGCCGCCACGGTGGCCGAATTTGGTGCGAAAGGCGACGGTGTCACGCTGGACACGGTCGCTATCCAGCGCGCTATCGATGCTGCCGCGTCGAAGGGCGGCGGCACCGTCAGCTTCCGGCCCGGCACTTACCTGACCGGTTCGATCTTCGTCAAATCCGGCGTCACGCTGAACATCGGCAAGGGCGTGACCTTGCTCGGGTCCCAGCGCATCGAGGATTATCCCGTCATGCCGACCCGCATTGCCGGCATTGAAATGAGCTGGCCGGCCGCGCTGGTCAACGTCTATGGGCAGAAGGGCGCGGCGATTGAAGGCGAGGGCACGATCGATGGCGACGGAAAGGTGTTCTGGGACAGCTACTGGACGCTGCGCAAGCAATATGAGCCGCGCGGCCTGCGCTGGGCATCGGATTACGATGCCAAGCGCCCGCGCCTGGTTCAGGTCTTCGACAGCAAGGACGTCAAGGTGGGCGGCGGCCTGCTTCTGCGCCGATCCGGCTTCTGGACCCTGCATATCTGCTATTCGGAAGACGTGACGGTGGACGGCGTCACCATCCGCAACAATGAAGGCGGGCGCGGGCCATCGACGGACGGCATCGACATCGACTCGTCGCGCAAGGTGCTGGTGCAAAACGCCGACATCGCAGTCAACGACGATGCGCTCTGCATGAAGGCTGGCCGCGACTCGGACGGCCAGCGTGTGGCGCGGCCGACGGAAGACGTGGTCATTCGCAATTCCATCGTGCGCGACGGCGCCGCCGGCATCACGTTCGGCAGCGAGACTGCCGGAGGCTTCCGCAATGTGGAGGCCTATAACATCACCGTGGAACGCGCCGTGCCAGTCGGCATCCTGTTCAAGTCGGCCCACACACGCGGAGGCTTTGGCGAGAAACTGCGCCTGCACGACTTTACGATGAAGGATGTTGCGGTGGTGCTGCGCATTACGATGAACTGGAACCCCAGCTACAGTTACGCCGCCATACCGCCCGGGATGAAAGACGTGCCGCCGTACTGGAAAGTGTTGGCGACGCCGGTGCCGCGCGAAAAAGGCATCGCGCATTTCCACGACGTGGAGATCAGGAATATCAAGGCCACCGGCGCTGCCACGGCCTTTGAAGTCAGTGGCTATAAGGAGGCGCCGCTGCAGCGCTTTACCCTCGACAAGCTGGAAATTCAGGCTGCCAAGGGCGGCCATCTGTACGACATCGACGGCTGGCGCATCACCAACAGCCGGCTGGAACTGGGTGCGCCGCTCGAGATGGAAGACGCCCGCGGCGTGCAAGGCCTGCCGCAAGGGAGCTTCATCGTGCGTCCGGCTGCGCCGAGGGCGGATCCATCGAAAAAGAGTTTTGAGGAGCAGGACAAGACATGACGACGACCCGAGCATTCCGCATGAAGCTGAAACCCGGCGTGGTGGAAGAATACCGCCGCCGCCACGATGAACTGTGGCCGGACCTGGCGCAGGCGCTGGGAGAGGCCGGCATCTACGACTATTCGATCTTCCTCGACGAAGAGACGCTGCACCTGTTTGCAGTCCTCAAGCTCAGGCCGGACCACAGCATCGATGCGCTGCCGCAGCAGCCGGTCATGCGCAAATGGTGGGACTACATGGCGGACCTGATGGAGACGGTGCCCGGCAACCGTCCCCGCGAATGGCCCCTGCAGGCGATGTTCTACTTCGCTTGAGGCGTCGCCAGCAGGCCGCGTGCGCGCAGCCACTCCTCGGCGCGCCTTGGCCAGGCCGAAGCCGTGCCAAGATTGTCGCGCATGCCCATGCCGTGCGAGCCCTGTTCGAACAAATACATTTCAGCCGGCACCTTGTGGCGGGTCAGGGCCTGATAGAACAGAATGCTGTTCTCGACCGGCACCGACTGGTCGGCCTGGGTGTGGATCAGCAGCGTCGGCGGCGTGCGCGGGGTGACCTGCTTCTCAAGCGACATCAGCTCGATCAGGTCCGGCGACGGCGCCGCGCCAAGCAAGGCCTTGCGCGAACCCTGGTGGGCGGCGGGGCCGTCCAGCGTGATCACCGGGTACATCAGGACCAGGAAGTCGGGCCGCGCGCTGACGGCGTCGAGCGCTGCGCCGGTGCGGCCGGACGGATGATCGAACAGGGTGCCCGCGCTGGCCGCCAGGTGTCCGCCGGCGGAACTGCCCATGACGCCGATGCGGTTCGGGTCGATGCCGAATTCGGCGGCGCGCGAGCGCACCAGGCGGACTGCGCGCAGCACGTCCTGCAGCGGGGCCGGATGGCCGAACTCCTGCATCCGGTAATTCAGTACGAAGCTGGTGACGCCGAGGGTGCTGAGCCAGTTGGCATACTGGACACCTTCGCGCATGGCGGACTGCCGCACATAGCCCCCGCCCGGCGCAATGATGACGGCGGTGCCGTTGGGACGGTCGATTGCGCCGGGTACCACGGTCAGCGTCGGCACGCTGGTATTGGAGATATAGCCATCCTTGCGCACTTCGGCACCGATATTGCGTGCACCCGGCACGCCTTCGGGCCGAAATGGCATTTCGGCGGCTTGCGCAAGCAGGGCGCCGGCGGACAGGATCAGGAACAGCAGTGTTTTCTTCATAGGGAGTCCAGGTGGTGAATCGACGAATTCTTGTTGCGGCTTTGGCGCTTGCCCTGGCCGGCAGCGCGGCGGCTGCCGATATGTTCAATGGCCGCGATTTCAGCGGCTGGGAGTTGCGCACGGAGCCCACGGCGGGGATCGACAGCGTATTCAGCGTGCAACCGGGCGGCGTCATAGCGGCCAGCGGTTCGCCGCTCGGCTTCCTGGCGACGAAAGCCAGCTACCGCAACTACAAGCTGCACGTGGAATGGCGCTGGCCGGGAAAGACCGGCAATGGCGGCGTGCTGCTGCACATCAGCGAAGGCCCGCTGGACCGCGTCTGGCCACTGAGCCAGCAGGTCCAGACCAAGTTCGGCGCTGTGGGTGACCTGCTGCCGATGGCGGGCGCCAGCTTTGCCGAACCGCTGACCGGCGACAAGCCAGCGCTCAAGGCGCATATTGCGCCATCCAGCGAGAAGCCGGCAGGGGAGTGGAATGCCGCCGATATCGTCAGCCGCGACGGCGTGATCGAAGTGACCGTCAACGGCGTGCTGCAGAACCGCATCAGCGGGGCGGCGCCACGCGAGGGGCGCATCGGCTTCCAGCTGGAAGGAACGCCGTACGAGCTGCGCGCGGTGACGGTGACGCCTCTCGACTGAGGCGGCGCCACGCCTCATTTCCGCTTCAGCCATTCCTCGGGCACCGGCACCACCACGATATTCATGGAGCGGCCGTCGGCCGACAGCATGGCCGACTGGATCTCGATCTTCGTGCCGTCGGCATTGAAGGTCGGATGGGGATGGTCCTGGGCGGTGTCCTTATGGCCGGTGGTCAGCATGATCATTTCGCGCGTACGGCGGTCGATCAGGTAAAGGCTGCGGCTGAAGTCATCGCCGACGGCAAAGCGGCCGTCGGGCGAGCCATGCACGTGCCACAGGCCGCTGCCTGAAGGAGTTTGGCCGGCGATGGTCATTTCACGGGTGCGCAGGTTGACGATGGCAAGGCCGGTTGGCTTTTCGCGCGTGCCGCTGTTGCCCCAGCCGGCATCCTGGCCCGGATTTGCGCCATACACACCGGTGGCCGGCGCCGCGACACCGCCTCCGCCGCCCGCCACGGGCCGATGGCCCATGATGGCCATCGCCACCTCGTCCTTGCCGATCACCGCCTCGTGCGTTACCCATTCATACGGCGCTTCCGGATACAGCGGGCGCAAGCCGCTGCCGTCGGCCTGCACGGTCCAGGTGCGCTGCGGCGACTTGCCGCCGGTCTCCCAGCAGAAGACGATCTCGCCCGCCTGCCACAGGTTGGCCTGGATATGGCCGATCTGGAAGGGGACCGACACTACGTGGCGGATTTCTCCCGTCTGCAGGTTCATGCGCGCGATGCCGTTCGGCCCGGCGCCCATATTGCGCGGGCCGAAATTGGGTTCGATCCTGGTGCCGGGCTTCAGGTGGGGGGCTGCAGCCTCTTTGCCGACCCTGAAATAGACCCATTCCTCGTCCGCATCCAGGGCCATGTCGCCGCCGGCCTCCAGCTCGGCGGGCGTGGTCCCTGCCACGCGCTGGTAGCTGGCTGCAGGCTGCATGGCGCCTGCCTGGCTGTCGGCCAGGACCCGTCCGAGGTCGACTTCGACGATCTGCACCCGGCCCGGCGTGCCGTCCTTGCGCATGAAATACAGCTTCATCGCCTTGCGGGCCAGATTCAGCATGCCGAGGTAGCCGCCTTCGGTCACCTGCACCAGGTCCCCGGTCGCTTCGTTGACGGCCATCGCTTCGCCGCGCACACGGTTGGAACGGAACACCAGCCATTTGCCGTCGGAAGTCCACTGGGGATGCGTCGGGTAGATTTTGGCATCGCCATGCGGCTGGCTGGTGAGGAAGGTCAGCATGGTGCCGGTGACCGGGTCCTTGACGACCTTGCGCTCGGAAGGGAAGCGCTTGCCTATCTGCGCCTGTGCCGCGGTGGAGAGGAAAAGCGCCACGCACAGCATGGCGCAGGTGGTCAGTCGTTTCATCTTGGTCTGCATCGCCTGTTGAAGGAATTTGATTGTCGGCGCTTTCTTTTGATCATATTGCTCATTTTCTTGATTCTTTAAACCGGGGGTGTTTTGGCCGAAACGCGCTCGCTTAGAATTGGCCGCATGAACAGCTTCCAGAAGGCGCTTGCCAGCGCCGCCGCCTACATCCTCCTGCTGGCGGGCTGCGCCCAGCAGCCTCCCGCTGCCGTCAACACCGACCCCGCTCGGGCCCAGGTCACGCTGCCGGAACCTGCCAACCCGGCGTTGCCGTCGCTGATCCTGATCGGGGATTCTACCGTGCGCAATGGCCGCGACGATGGCCAGGGCAAGGGACCGCAAGGGCAGTGGGGCTGGGGCAATCCGATTGCCGCCTATTTCGATCCCGCCAGGGTGAATGTGGTGAACCGCGCCGTGGGCGGCTTGAGCAGCCGCACCTACCTGACGAGCGGTCACTGGGCGAACACGCTGGCGCTGGTCAAGCCAGGCGACGTGGTGATCATGCAGTTCGGGCACAACGACAGCTCGGCCATCAACGATACCTCGCGTGCGCGCGGCACCATCCGCGGTTTTGGCGACGAAAGCCAGGAGATCGACAACCTGTTGACCGGCAAGCACGAAACGGTGCGCAGCTACGGCTGGTACCTGCGCATGTACATCGCGGCCATCCGTGAGCGCGGCGCGACGCCGGTGGTGGCGTCGCCGATCCCGCGCAAGGCCTGGGATGCGGAAGGCCGCGTGGTGCGGGCGCGCGGCGATTACGCCGGCTGGGCGGAGGCGGTGGCGCGCCAGCTGAATGTCGGTTTCATCGACCTGAACGAACAGGTGGCGCGCCAGTACGATGCGCTGGGCCGCGACGAGGTGGCGAAGCTGTTCCCGCAGGTGACGCCGGATGAGCGGGTGCATACCAATCTTGCCGGCGCCGAACTGAATGCGCGCACCGTGGTGGCAGGCATCAAGGCGCTGCGGCTCCCGATGCTGCTTGCCGCGCTGTCGCCGCGCGCGGACAGCATCGCCGCCGCCGAGGACGAACGTCCCGTTGTGGATGCCGCCAAGGTCAAGGGCGAGCAGCCGCGCGATCCGCGCCTGCCCAGCATCTTCATTGTGGGCGATTCCACCGTCAGGAGCGGCGGCCAGAACGGCGCTATCGGCTGGGGTGAACGCATCGCGGCTTACTTCGATATTTCGCGTGTGAACGTTGTGAACCATGCGATAGGTGGGCGCAGCAGCCGGACCTTTTTCACCGAAGGGCGCTGGGAGCGCGTGCTGGGCCAGTTGAAGATGGGCGATGTGGTGCTGATCCAGTTCGGTCACAACGATGGCGGCCGCATCGGCGACCCGGCCAACAAGAACAGGGCATCGGCCCCCGGTACCGGGCCGGAAACCGTCACCGATACACGCCCGGACGGCAGCCAGGAACAAGTGCATACCTTCGGCTGGTATATGTCACGCTACGTGCAGGACGCGAAGGCACGCGGAGCGCGCGTGGTGCTGCTGTCGCCTGTGCCGCACCGGGATGCCTGGGAACAGGGACGCGACTTTGCCAATTTTGCCGAATGGGACCGCGAAGTCGCGGCGCGCGAAGGCGCATTGTTCGCAGACCTCACCATGACGGTCAGCGACGGCTATCGGCGCCTGGGAGCTGCAGCGGTCAATGGCTTCTTCTCCGACGCCCGTACCCATACCAATGATGCCGGCGCACGCTTCAATGCCGAAAGCGTGGTCGCGGCCCTGAAGTCCTTGCCCGATAATCCGGTTGCCGCCTGGCTCTCCCAGCGGGAAACGCAAGCCTGCACCATTTCCGGTGAGCGCGGGAAGCTGCTGTATGCCGACGATTTCACAAAGGGGCTGGCGCAATGGCAGGCGGAGTACAGGCGCGGCGCATCCGGGGCGCCGGCGGCTCGCATCGGCGCCGCCAAAGGCCGGTTGGTCATGGACCTGCCGGGCGACGCCACGCTGTGGTTCAAGCCAAAGCTGAAGGGCAACATCCTGGTCAGCTACAAGCGCAAGGTGGTCATGGCCGGCGGGCCGAACGACCGCCTGTCCGACATGAACCAGTTCTGGATGGCCAGCGATCCCGCCAGCCGCAAGCTGTTTACCCGCGACGGCACGTTCGCGCAATACGACAGCCTGTCCCTGTACTACGCCGGCATTGGCGGCAACGGCAATACCACAACACGATTCCGCAAATACGACGGCAAGGGCGAGCGCGTCCTGCTGGCGGAGCGCAACGATGCCGCGTACCTGCTGCAGCCAAACAGGGAATATGTCATTGAGATTGCGGTGCGCGATGGCTGCACCCGCATGACGGTGGACGGCGAAGAATACTTCAACTGGCGCGATGTCGAGCCGCTGCGCGAGGGCCACTTCGGCTTCCGCAGCACGCATTCGCACCAGCAGATCCGCGATTTCAAGGTTTACCTGCTGAAGTGATAACAACGAGAGACAAACGAATGAACCGAAAGAACCACCTGCTGACCGCAATCCTGGTTGCGCTTGCGTTGCCGGCGTATGCTGCCCCGCAAGCTCCGCTCAACGACGTGACAGCGCCGCTGCACCTGATGAAGCCGGACTACCCGACCCCGTACGGCGCGCCGACCGTCGCGGACGTGAGCAAAGTGCTGGACCGCGTCTTCACCTACCTCGACGCGGTGACACCGGCCAAGGTGATCGACCAGAACACCAAGCAGGAGATCAGGGATTTCAGCAAGATCGATGACAACACCGTTTTCGCCCAGGGCGATTACCGACTCACCAGCTACGAGTGGGGCGTCACCTACGCGGGCATGCTGGCAGCCGGCGCCGCCACCGGCGAACAGCGCTATGTCGATTACACCAATAAGCGCGTGGCCCTGCTGGCCGACCTGGCCAGGCCGACCCTGGCGCGCCTGAAGGCTAATCCGCA
This sequence comes from uncultured Duganella sp., assembly GCA_946482635.1. The sequence continues at coordinate 15,383 of CAMLSG010000004.1, read as the reverse complement.
AGCCAAGTCCCCGGTGCTGCGCACGCTGGAACCGCACGCACTGGACGATATCGGGGCGCTGTGCGCAGCCTTCGTCAAGGCCAAGCGCAACGGCCTGCAAGCCGATGTAACGCCGCTGCTCGATTCCTGCCGTAATTTCATCGGCAGCAAGGAGCATCGCCTGGCCGACGGTACGCTCGCACGTTTGCGCCCGCAGCCCGATACCCTTTGGCTGGACGATATGTTCATGGGCGTGCCGGCCTGGGCGCAGTTGGGCAAGCTGACCGGCGAGCGCAAATACTTCGACGAGTCGGTCAAGCAGATCCTGCAGTTCTCGCAGCGCATGTTTAATGCCCAGAAGGGCATCTACATGCACGGCTGGGTGCAAGGCATGGAGGTACATCCGGAATTCCGCTGGGCCCGCGCCAACGGCTGGGCGGTGATGACGATGGTGGAAGTGCTGGACGTTCTGCCGGAAGACCATCCGGGACGCGAGGCGGTACTCAAGCAATTGCGCGCACACGTGAAAGGCCTGGCGTCTTACCAGGATGGCACCGGCTTCTGGCACCAGCTGCTGGACCGTCCGGACAGCTATCTCGAAACCTCCGCCACCGCCATCTACGCCTATTCGATGGCGCGCGCCATCAACAAGGGCTATATCGACCGCATGGCCTACGCTCCGGCCGTCATGCTGGCCTGGAATGCTGTCGCCACCAAAGTCAACGCCAAGGGGCAGGTGGAGGGCACCTGCGTCGGCACCGGCATGGGATTCGATCCTGCCTTTTACTATTACCGCCCGATCAATGTGTTCGCTGCCCACGGCTATGGGCCGGTGCTGCTGGCCGGTGCGGAAGTCATCAACATGCTGAAGTCGCACAAGTTCGAAATCAACGACAGCTCGCTGCAGCTGGTCACCCGCAAGTAAGCGGGGAAAGCACTGCGGCCGCGAGCCGCAGTGCTTATTTCCTCGGATTTTCGTAGAACTCTGCCTCGATAATCGACAGCACGCCGCGTGGCGCGCGATTGGCGCCGGTATCCGGCACGGCGTTGGCGTCGACTTCGGTCAATTTCAGGGCGTCGCTGTCCACAGTGGGCCCGGTCAGTTCGATTCTCACGCTGCTGCCGTGGACCGGCCGCAAAGGCAGGGTGACGTAGCCCAGGCTTTTCGGCGTGTCGCCGGCAAAGACTTCTTCTCCGTCGACCGTAATGCGGATCGGGTAGCTGCGCTCGCGCCAGCCGGAAAGGCGCAGGCTGGCGGCAGTCAGCGTTGCAGGATTTTCCAGCTCATAAGCGATCCAGCGTTTGCCCGCTTCCTGGCTGCTGGTCCAGCCCGTGGTCTCGTCGTCGTCAATGGTCCTGGCAGCGGCAGCGTCGTTGCTGCCTGCCGTGGTGCTGGCCACGCCGACCGATACGCGCGATACCTTGAACGATGGACCTGCTGGCGTCGGGCCGCGTTCCAGGTAGGACGGCAGTCCGCCGGCGGCGCTGCCGTCAGCCAGCCCGCCTTGCTGTGGAACCGCATGCGATTGCAGGGTGACGGCGGCTGGCTGCATTCCCTGGGCGCTGGCCCGCAGGGTGATGGCGCCAGGCCGGGTCGTGCTGCGCACCAGGACTCGGTTGACGCCGCCCTCGACGGGGAGGCTGGTCTTCAGGATGTAATTGTCCGGACCTTGCGCGATGCCGCCGCGCCATTCGGCTGGCCCTTCCAGCTTGAAGTCGACCATGTCCAGCGCGACCGGGTTGCGGCGGCCTTCGGCGTCGATGGCTTCCACTTCGAACAGGGCCATGTCTGCCCCGTCGGCGCGCATGCCGCCAGGACCGGTGACGGCTTTCAGGCGCAGCGCGACCGGCGCTCCGGCTGTATGCAAAGTCGCCTCGGCGACCGGCCTGCCGTCGGATGCGTAGCCGATGGCTTTCAGCTCGCCCGCTTCGAAGGCAACGGCAGGGAAGGTGTGCAGGAAGCCCGCGCTGCGCTGGCCCTTGCCAAGGGAGCGTCCGTTCAGCAGCAGTTCGACTTCCGCCGCGCTGGAGACGACTGTGACGTCCTTCTTTGTCGCGGGGGCGTAGTTCCAGTGACCGATGATATGGAGCCGAGGCTTCTCGACATCGACCCAGCCATCCCACATGACCTGATGGGCAAAGTAGCCGTCCTTCGGAATGCGCATGGCGTCCACTTCACCGCTGCGGCGGTAGTTCTCCGCGCCGCGATGATGGGTATTGGTGTCCGAGAACACGATATTCACGCCGCCACTGTTGACGCGGCGGCCGGTGCCAGGACGTTCGGCGTAATAGTCGTACCAGCGCAGCACGTCCTCGATGGCGTGCGTGTCCTGGTTTCGGTTGTAGGCGCTGGCGTCTTTCCCTTTGTGCAGGGGACCGTCGCCGTTCTTGTGGAAAGGCGGAGAAAAATCGTCCCAGTACTTGCGCAGCGCTTCGTCGCGCGAATACTCCATCGACCAGAAAGGCTGGCGCGCGCTCTTGTTCACGTAGAGCATCTCGCCGCCGTATTCGTTGAAGCGGCTGCCCAGCATATCGCGGCTGCCGGAAGCACGGCCGCCGTGCGGATCGAACTGGTTGCGCAGCGCCTTCATCTCCTGCATATGCTCGTCCGAAACGCCGCGGTTACCGGATTCATAGAAGACGATACTTGGATTGTTGCGGTTGTAGATGATGGCGTCGCGCATGAGAGCGATGCGCTGTTCCCAGCGGCGCCCCGTCACGTCGGCTTCGGAATCGCCAGCCGGCATGGCCTGCATGATGCCGAGGCGGTCGAGCGATTCAACGTCCTGCTTCCACGGCGTGGTGTGCATCCAGCGCACCAGGTTGCCGTTGCCTTCGACGATCAGGTGGTTGCTGTAGTCGCTCAGCCAGGGCGGAACGGACATGCCCACCGCAGGCCATTCATTGGAGGTGCGCTGAGCGTATCCCTTGAGCTGGATCACGCGGTCGTTCAGCTTGACTACGCCGAAGTCGAATTCGGTCTTGCGAAAGCCGGTGCGGGTGCGCACGGTGTCGACGGCCTTGCCGTTGACCTTGAGCGTCGTATCGACGTCGTACAGGTAGCCGTAGCCCCAGCTCCACAGGTTCAGTTGCTCGACACGTCCACCGGCGCTGACGGTGCCGGTGGCGCCGGCGGCAAGCGTCTGCGCCGGACCGTTGAAGCTGGCTACCTGCCTGCCGTCACGGTCGCGGATTTTTACCTCATAGGCGAAAGTGCGCGGCCGCCCCGTTTCATTGCGGACCTGCGATTCGGCGTGGACATTGGCCGTGCGCGCCGCGACGTTGATGCCCTTGGCATAGACATACACTCCGGTGGTGCCGAGCGACGAGTAGAGGGGCAAGGTCTGGTAAAGCTTGCCCGCAACGTGCAGGCGCACGTTCTTCGGGATGCCGCCGTAGTTGGCGTTGAAGTTCTTGTCCGACCACTGGAAGCGCTGGTTGCTGGCCTTCTCCCGATAATCCCAGGCGTTGTCCGTGCGGACGGCGATCACATTGTCGCCAGGCCGGATGGCATCGCTGATGTCGACGCCAAACGCCATCACGCCATTTTCATGCAGGATCAACTGCTTGCCATTGACATACACCTCCGCCGCCTGCCGCACGCCTTCGAACTCGAGGAAGATCTTGCCGCCGGCAGATCCGGGCGGAAGGCGGAAAGACTTGCGGTACCAGGCGATGCCGGTGGAAAGGTCGGCGATGTCCTTCTTGAAGGCGTCGTCCTCGTTCCAGGCGCGCGGCAGCGTAACCGGCTTCCATGCCTGGTCGTCGAAGCCGGGCTGGCTGGCGCCGGCCGGGTCGCCCACCAGCAGGCGCCAGCCGGGATTGAAGTCGTAGACGCTGCGCTGTGACGGCGCCGCCTGCGCGACAGCTGCCGCCACGCAGGCGGCCATCAGGGTAAGGCAGGGGAGTGTGCGGAATGTCATGGTTTGGCGGCGGCAATGGTGGAGAGCAGGGATTCCAGTTCGGCTGCCCAGGTGGCGTAGCCTTCGGTGGTCAGGTGCAGCTTGTCGCGGCTCAGGCCTTTCCAGTTGTCGCCTTCGGGCGTGAATTTCGATGCCAGGTCGAGGTAGAGAACATTGCGCCCGTCGGCCAACGGCGCCAGAAGCTTGTTGGCGGCGGCCATCTTGTCGTTGGCGCGCGCATTGGGCAGGATGCTGCACAGGACTACTTTCACGCCGGGGAATTTGTCCTGGATGGCTGCGATCACGGCGCGCACGCCGGCGGCAATGTCCTCCGGCGAATCGCCGACATTATTGGTGCCGATCATGAGCACGGCAATTTTCGGCTTGAGGAAGGACAGGTCGAAGTTCTGCAGGCGCCACAGCACGTGCTGGGTTTTGTCGGCGCCAAGGCCGAAATCGAAGGCGCGGTCTTCGAAGCGCTGTTTCCAGACCGGAGCACCCGCGCCCCAGCGCCATTGCTCGGTGATCGAATCGCCGATGAAGAGCAGCTCCGCTGGCCGGCCCTTGCGCAGCGCCAGGTAGTCGGCGAAATAGCTCTGGTAAGGCACACGCGCTTCGTAATTCTGCGAGCTCGCGACCGTGGTGGCCGGTCCGGCCGCCGCGTTCAGCGCCGCGATGGTGGCGGCCGGCGCTGCGAAGACGGTACCGTGGCGCATGCGCTGCAGCGTGCCCTCGTCGGGGAAGTGCATGCGATCGCTGACGTCCTCCCAGTTGACCAGGTCGCGCGAGCGCATGCCGCCATAGCGTTTTGCCTGGTAGGCGTCGTAGTAGACGAGGTATTCGCCGTTGGCCTTGATGGCGGTTGGTCCTTCGACCCAGAGGCCGGGCGGGGTGAAGGGCTTGCCGAGCGTGCCGAAGGGGCCTTGCAGGTCGGGCGCATCGGCCAGTTGCAGGTATTTGTGGGCCGGGACACGGGTTTCATCCTTCACCAGCAGCAGGTTGCGGCCGTCCGCACGCAGGAAGGTCGCGTCGATCACGCTGAAACCGGGATCGTAGAACAGCCGGGTGGGCGTGAAGGTGACGAAGTCCTTCGTAGTGGTGGCGTACATGCGGTGGTTGTACTTGCCTTCCGGCGAAGCGGGCGGCGCAGGGAACTTGCCCGGGACAGTGGAGGCCCAGAAAAGCAGGAACTCGCTGCGCTTTTCGTCCCACACGATTTCCGGCGCCCAGGTGTTCAGGACGCCGGGTTCGTGCGCCATCACCGGCAGTTCCTTCTGCCCGGACCAGTTGACCAGGTCTTTCGAAGAAGCGTAACCGATATTGTTTTCGTTCCAGCCGCTGGTCCAGACCATGTGGTAAGTGCCGTCCGGACCGCGCACGATGCACGGGTCGCGCATCAGTTTTGCCTTGCCCACCTTCGGCGCCAGGTAGCTGTGCCCGAAGCCGACTTTCTCCCAACGGTAGCCGTCAGTACTGCTGGCGAAATGCAGGCCGTCTTCTCCATTGCCGGTGAAATAGGCGAACAGCCAGGCGTCGCCGGCATTGGCATCGTCGCCAGGTGGTCGTTCTGTGGCCCGGTTCGGGCTGGCCGGGACGGCAAAGCGTTCGGGCGTCGCCGGATGGGCCGGGTCGATGACGGCCGCGTCGGAAGCGATATCGGCCACGAGGGGAAGCCGGTTATCGCGAATGCCTTTCACTACCAGCCTGGCCAGCTCATAACTGCCATAATTATTGTGGTGGGTATTGTCGATCTTCCCGGAGGCGGGAGAGGCGAAGGCCGCCTTCGAACCTTCGGGGCCGAGAGCTTCGTAAAACACCTTGCTCATTGCGTTAAGGTCGACGAAGGGCGTCTTCAGTTCCGTGGCGGACTGGCGTGCCGCTTCGGCATAGTCTGCGAGGGAAGGGACGATCTTTCCGCTGGCGTCGAAATTGCGGCGCTCCATCGGCGAAATGATGACGGGCAGGCCGCCACGCTTGCGGATCGCTTGCACGTACTCGCGGATCTCCTCCTTGTAGGTGGTGAAAGGAGCGCCCTTGCCATCCTTGATCTGCTTCTGGTCGTTGTGCCCGAACTGCATCAGCACCACGTCGCCGCGATGGAGCAGGCTCAGGACCTTGTCGAGCCGGCGCCGGGCCAGCGAATCGCGGTAGGTTTCGCCTGATTCGGCATAGTTGGCGACGGCGATGCCGCTGCCCGCCTTGAAGAAGCGGGGCAGCATTTGGCCCCAGCTGCTGTAAGGTTCCTGCGGCTGGTCGCTGACGGTCGAATCCCCAAGCAGGAAGACCGTGCGGCCGTTTGCCGGCTCGATATCGAGCGATTGCAGCGATGGGTTGTTGCCATTGAATTCAAGCGTCAGGCGGTTGTCCCAGGCCCAGGCCTCCTGCACGGTCTCGCGCGGGGCCTTCAACTGGACTTCGCCGGCGGCGACATCGTTTGCTGCGGCGATGCGGGGCGTGCGGATGTTCACCGTGAAGGTCTTGACCTGCGACTGGCCTGGGGCGGTCTGCACGTTCTCCAGCATCAGGCGGCGCAGCTCCGCCTTGACGGTGGTGCTGGCGGCAGCGGCGCCGCCAAGTTTAACGGTGACCTTGTAGCTGCCTTCGGGCAGGTCGACCGAAAAGTAGAACGGCTTGCCGCCGCCGGGCGCCGCACCGGGTTCGAAGCCGTAGCCGCGCGCGGCGGTGTAGCCCATATCGGGGGTAACGGCAATGACAGCGGCGCTCCTGGCGGAAACGGGGGTGTCGCCGAAAGCGAAGTGCCGGGGCTGCGGTGCAGCGGCGCTGGCGGCCTGCGCGAACGTGCCGGCGGCAAGCAGGATGGTGGCTGCAAGGTGTGGCGCGGGCATCATTTCCTCCCCGCCGCGATGCTGACGGACCCCGCTGCGATGCCCGGAGCGGAAGCCCGCAGCGTGATGGCGCCCTTGGCGGCGCTGGCTTTCACCACCGCCAGGCAGCGGCCAAACTGCGGCTTGCACTGGTTGGACTGGTAGGAATCGTGGCTGGTGTTATCACCATTGTCGACAGCAGCCAGCACGCCGGGACCGTCAATGCTGAAGGTGATGGCGGCCGTGGCATTCGGATGGGGGACGCCTTTGGCATCGACAATCTGCGCCCAGACGAAGGCCGCGTCGTCGAACCCGTCGCCCAACTCGCTGCGGCTGGTGGTGAGCTCGATGCGCGCAGGCGCACCGGCGGTCTGCAGCTCGTCCGATGCCACTTCCTTGCCGCCGTTGCGCGCCACGGCGCGCAGCTTGCCGGGAGCGAAAGTGACGTCCCACTGGCGCGGGGAATCGTTCTTCGGTTTGGCTTTCACGCCCAGCGAAGCGTCGTTGAGGAACAGTTCGACCTCCTCGGCATTGCTGTAGACCTGGACTTTGGCATCGTCGTAGGTATGGATGTCGGTCGGGGTCCAGTCAGCGCGCAGCGGCCCGACGCCGCCGTTATCCTGGCTGCGCACAATATGCACCACCTGCTTGCCGGACCACCAGCTGCGGCGCTGCAGGCCGCGCGGCTTCCAGTTGCCTGCGCGGTCGAACAGGCCCTGGTCGTAGGTCGTCATCGGCCAATCGGCCTCGCCCAGGTAGTCGAAGCCAACCCATAGGAACTGGCCCGCCATGAAAGGATTGTCGCGCAACGCCAGCCAGGCCGAAAGGGCATGGTTGTTTTCGGTGCCGATCACCTTGCGTGCCGGCTTGGCCTTGTGCGCCGCCACCAGCTCGTTCTCGCGGTAGTTCTGGCCGACGATATCCATCATGTCTGCAAAGCCGTTCTCATACACCTTGGAGAGGCCGGGACGGAACAGCGCCATGGTGACGGGGCGTGTCGGATCCAGCTGGTGCACCAGGTCTTGCTGCTGCTTGTACTTGCGGAAGCCTTCGGGATTGTCCAGGTTGTCGTGGATCTCGTTGCCCACACTGTACAGGATGATGCTCGGGTGGTTGCGGTCGCGCAGGACCATGGCGCGCGTGTCGGCTTCCCACCAGTCGGTGAAGAAGCGGTTGTAGCCTTGCTCGCCGTTGTGCTTTGCTTCGTTCCAGGTGTCGAAGGTCTCGTCCATGACCAGGAAGCCCATCTGGTCGGCCAGGTCGAGGAACTCGGGCGACACGGGATTGTGCGAAGTCCGGATGGCGTTGACGCCCGCTTCACGCAGCAGTTCGAAGCGGCGCCGCCAGGCATCGAGCGGCACAGCGGCGCCCAGGGCGCCGGCATCATGGTGCAGGCAAACGCCTTTGATCTTGAGGTTGACGCCGTTCAGCCAGAATCCGGTATCGGCATCGAACCTGAAATCGCGGATGCCAAAGGTGCTGGTGTGCTGGTCCAGCACCGTGCCGCCATTGCGCAGCGTGGCCACGGCGCGGTACAGCTTTGGCGATTCGAGCGACCAGCGCTGCGGCGCGGCCACTGAGAGGTCCAGCGCGATGTCGGCGGAGGCGCCGGCAGCGATTTGCCGGCGCACCTCGCCGTCCTGCACCGCCTTGCCATCGGGGTCGTAGATGGTTACCTGCAGCGTGTATTCGCCGGCGGCGCTGCCGGTGTTCCGGACGTCGGAACGCAGAGCGAGCTTCGCGCCAGCGGCACTGATTTCAGGCGTGGTGACATACACGCCGCCGTCGCCGAATTGCACAGTCTCGGTGCTGACCAGCCGCACGTGCCGGTATATCCCTGCGCCGGTGTAGTAGCGAGAGGCCGGCTGGGCGGAATTGTCGGCGCGTACGGCGATGGTGTTGGACTGGTCTTTGCCGAACTTGAGGTGGGGCGTCAGGTCGTAGCTAAAGCTGCTGTAGCCGTAAGGACGCTTTCCAAGCAGTTTGCCGTTGATCCAGACTTCGCTGTTGGACATGACGCCATCGAATTCGATGCGCACGCGGCGCTTCGATTCCGATTGCGGTAGCGTGAATGTCTTGCGGTACCAGCCGATACCGGCGGGCAGGTAGCCGCCGCCACGGCCGCTGGGATGGGCCTGGTCGTATGGCCCTTCGATGCTCCAGTCATGCGGTACAGCCAGGGCGCGCCACTTGCCGTCGTTGAAGGCCGGCTTCTCCGCCCCTTTGGCGTCCGCTTTCAGGAAACGCCAGCCGGCGTCGAAGTTGACGGTGGAACGGCCGTCGGCCAGGGCGTGGCCGGAAAGGGCAACTGCCAGCAGCGCTGCAAGGAATCTGGTCTTCATGTCTCGTTGGCTTGTTATGGTTTGGTTGGAAGCTGCGCGCCTGCCAGCGCCAGGTTCTGGATGGCCGCGAGGCCCCATTGCGCGGTGTCGTTGGTGGTTATCCACGGCACTTCGCTGACCGGCATCAGCACGTCGGGACCCCTGATCGTGGTGCCGCGCAACGCTGGCGTACGGCTGCTGAAGAACTCCTGCCACGCTCGGCGCGCAAGTTCCGCATCCTTGCGGCGCCAGGCCGCGTAGGCGGTCAGGCGCGAATGGCCGACCCGCAGGGCATTGGTGCCGCCATGCGGCCCGCCCAGTTCGCGCTGCTGCTCCGCAGGACTTGCGTTGTAGAGGGCGCAGTAGCGCAGCCACGCTTGCTCGAAGCGCGGCTGGTCGAGCATGGCAATCAGTTCGGCGAAGATTTCCGGCGCGCCGAAGGCGACGTTCAGGTGGCTGGCGGTGACTTTGCCGCCCTGGGTGTTGTGCAGGTGGCCGCTGCTGCGGTCGTAGCCCATGGCATTGGCGCTGAAAAAGCCTTGCGGCATGGCGGCGATGTCGCGCATCCCGGCCAGCAGCATGTCGCGCCAGCGCTTGTCGCCGGTGCGCTCCCATTCCACCAGCCAGGTGCCGGCCAGCGAGCTCCAGTCAGTGCCGAAACTGGCGCGCGCCGTGTACGGTCCTTGCAGCGTGCCGGCGCGTTTGCGCAGCGGGTCGACGGCGGCCAGGCTGGCGTCGGCATCCAGCAGTTCCCGCATGATGTCGCCGATGCGTTCGTCGGCTGTCAGGTAGTAATAGTAGCGGCGATACATGGCCTGGCTGATGCGCAGCTGCTTGGCGCTGCAGCCCCAGTGCTGTACGTTGTGGCGCGAGCCGAGTCCCGCGAAGCGGCCCAGGTGGTAGGTGTCGACTTCGCTGGTGTGGCGCACCATCGCTTCGGCCAGGCGGAAGATATCGGCCCGGCCGGTGCGAAGGAAGGAGTACCAGAGCCACAGGTCGGGCGACAGTTCGGAATTGTCCCAGGCGTAGCCGCCGACGTCGTAGCGCCAGGTGTGGCGGTCGGCGTCGTAGGTGTGCATGACGTCGCCGTAGTCCCAGAAGCCGTACCAGTGGCGCTGTTCGACCTCGTTGCGGTAGAAGTCGAAGCGCTTGTCCAGCTCATTTTCGAGCTCCGCGCGGGCGGGCGAGGAGCGGTCCGGCAAGTCCCACATCGGTCCAAACACGCCGGTCGCCAGGTAGCGGGCGGGCGAGACCACTAGTTGCGGAGGGGTTTGCACGGCGGCGGCCATGCGCACCATCTGCTCGCGCTGCGGCGTCGCGGCCAGCGCCCATAACGTGATCTCGCTGCTGCGTGCCACGCCGACCGGAGTACCGAAGCCTTTTTCGTAATCCTCGTAAGTGATCTCCAGGCCTTCCAGTTCCTGCTCGTGGGTTTCCATGCCCATGCCGTCGTGATAGAAGCGCAGGTCCATGGCCGGCGCGTCGGGAGACCACATCCACATCGTGACTTCGGCTTTTTCCGTGTGGGCGCTGCGGATGTCGAGCTGGGTCGGGTGGCGCTGCCAGAAGTCGCGCAGGCCGAATGCGACGCCGCCGCTGGTGCCGCCGATGTAGCCGCAACCGGGGGCGCGACGGCCCCACGCGGCGTTGATCCAGCCGTGGCCAGGTTTGGTGCGCTTGCGGATCTGGAAACCGTCTGCCGACAGTTGCGACAGCGTGTAGTCGCCCCAGGCAGGGATCAGTTGCAGGCGTTCGCTGACCTGCTTGTTCATTTGCCCGAGCGGCGGCACGGGCAAGCCGGCTACCTGGGCCTGGCGGAACGCTGCGCCGGGATCGCGGCGCAAGCCGGTCAGTCCGCGCACGCCTTCACCCCACAGGCCGCCGTCCTCGCCGCTGAAGCGCACGTGCCGGTCGTGCAGGGCGTCGCGCATCGGCACCTCGAAACGAAGTCCAATGCCGCGCAGGAAGTCTTTGCTCTCGTCGCCGTCGAACACGAAGGTGTGCATGATGCGGATGGATTCGGCGCCAGCGTAGAAGTACAGGCGCACCGTGAAGGGCAGCCAGGCGCGGTTGGCGCTGCGGTGGAGGCCCTCGATCTTCGCGACGGTGCGCAGGGGGCCGCGCTGTTCGATGGTGGTGCGTTCGATGGCGCTGGAGAATTGCTGCTGCCGGGTGGCGCCGTTGCCGGCGTCCGGCTGGTCGTCGCAGAGCGCCACAAGGCGGCACGCCTGCGCAATGGGCCTGCCGTCGCGCGTGATGCTGCCGATCAGTTGCTCGCCCCGGCGCGGCAGCACGCAGCGGATGATGCCGGTGTCGATCGTGAACGCGTCCTGCGTTTCCTGCACCACGATGGCGGCGGCAGGACGGGAAGCGGGCTTGCCGGGCCGGACGCTCAGGGAGCCGTCAACGGGGAGGGATTTCTGGGCTGGCATCGCATGGGCGGTCCACTTCAGCGAGCCGTCGGGCCAATAGGCGAGCGGCCAGCTTTGCATGGGATGTTCACCGGCAGCGCTGGCAAGGACGAAGGTTTGCTGTTGTTTCTGTTGGCCGCGCGGCCACGGAACGGTAAAGGTCGTGCCAAGTGACAGCGCTGGAGCGGCGCCTTCGAGCCAGCGCAGGGGGACGTCGGGTTCCGAGGCAGCTGCAAGTGCCGCGGCATTCGCGGCAGTGCCGGAACTGTGTGCCGCCCCGCCGGCATCGCCCGCACCGGCAGGGCCGGCGATGCCGGCTAGCGAAGCGAGCGCCGACGCCTGGATAAACTGTCGTCGTGTCAGCTGCGCCATGTCATTGACCGCCCTTGTACGAGACCTTCAACGGCGCGCGGATGCGCGCGGTCTCGGCGGCGATATGGCGATCCCAGTCGGCCTTGCTGGCGAACGGGCTGCCGCGCGACCATGCCGCGCCGGCGTAATAGCGCAAAGGCTTGCCTGAAACGACAGGCGCGGTGACCAGTTCATTCAGGTCATCCTGCGCGTAACCATCGGCGGACGGCAGGATGACGGCCACGCCAAACGCACCGTTGCTTTTCTGCTCGACCCACTGGCTCAGCGAGCCTGCGGCGCGTCCCGTCGTCACGACGGCTTCCTGTCCCTTGTCGGCTGGATTACGGTTCAGCCCCAGGGCCGCAGTCAGCGAGGGAACGCCGTTGAACGTGAAAGTGCTTTCAACCTGGTCGAAATAGTGTCCCGCGTCGACGGTGAAACGCTTTACTTCCGCGACCTTTACACCAGCCGCATCCCAGCTGTCGTAGGACAGTTCGAAGACAGCCCGTACCGGCCCATTGGCCAGTACCTTCCATTTCGCATAATTGCGTGCGGTGGACAGTGTCTTGCCATCCCAGATCCCGGTGCCGCCGGCCCCGCGCGAGCGGCCGACGTTGTACATGTCCATGCCTTCGCCTTCGTCATGGTGGTAATGGTCGTGGCCCTTGTTGTACCAGCGGTCGACGATCGGATAATCGACGCGCTTGAACCAGATATCGAGGCCGCTCGTTACCAGCACTTCCTTGCTGCTGCCCGGTTCTGCCGGTGCGCCCAGCGCGGGTCCGTAGGTGCGGTGCGCCACCTTGTCGTTCTCCCACGCGAAGTCGTCCAGGCGCTCCGGCACGTAGCGCGCAAACACCTTGGAAGGGAAGGGCGGCGACACGGTGCTGCTTTTCTCCACTGTGAAGGTGGCGCTACGCTCGCCGGCTGCGAAATCGTGCTGGAAAATCAGCTCGCCATAGGCGATGCCTTTGCCCTCGGGATCTTTCGCTTCAGGCAGAACGTTGGTCACCTGGTAGGGCAGGGCCTTGCCCGACGCATCGCGCACCGTGATCTTTTGCAGCAGTGCGCCTGGCAGGGCGCGATTGACTTCAGCCCATGGCACCGCAATCGTTTCGGAGGGGCGCGCCTGCGCCAGTTCGTGGCTGGCGGTGATGGTCAGGCGTTCGGCAGCGTGCGAGCTGCCGGCAGCGGCGAGAATAAAGAACAATGCTTTGGCGCGCATGGTAGCCTGTGTTAAGGTTACTGTGATCAAAATAGTGTTCCGAGTATTGGATTTCGCGCAGGGAGTGTCAACGGAGCAGGGCATAGTAATCATGTAAATGATCAGATACACGCTGAGGGAGAATTGCATGGCCGACCAAACCAACCTTGCAGCGCAAGCAGTGGAATACTGGACCGACGCCTGGCAGCGCTCGATCCTGTTCATGGACGTACTGTATCGCCGCGGGACGGAGCGCAATGCGCGCGAACGCGAGACTGCACCCCATGTGCTCAATTTCGAATTCGAGACCATCATCGACGGCCGCACGCTCGCGCGGCCTGTGAATTATTCGCTGATGCGCATCATCCCGCCCGAAGGCGTGGAGATCGACGACACCAAGCGCCCATTCATCGTGGTCGATCCGCGCGCCGGGCATGGCCCGGGCATCGGCGGCATGAAGCAGGACAGCGAGATCGGCGTCGTCCTGAAGGCGGGCAATCCCTGCTACTTCATCGGCTTCCTGCCTGCGCCGGTGCCGGGGCAGACCATTGAGGACGTCTGCCATGCGGAAGCGCAGTTCATCGAGCAGGTGGCGTACCTGCACCCGCAGGCGGAAGGCAAGCCGGCCCTGATCGGCAACTGCCAGGCCGGCTGGCAGATCATGATGACTGCGGCCCTGCATCCCGAGCTGGCCGGCCCGCTGGTGCTGGCCGGCGCGCCTTTGTCTTACTGGGCCGGCGTGCGGGGCAAGAATCCCCTGCGCTACCTGGGCGGCCTGACTGGCGGCACCTGGATGACGTCCCTGGCGGGCGACCTTGGCAACGGCAAGTTCGACGGCGCCCACCTGGTCAGCAATTTCGAGAACATGAATCCTTCCAACACTTACTGGAAGAAGGGCTACCACGTGTATGCCAACGTCGACACGGAGGAAAAGCGCTTCCTCGAGTTCGAGCGCTGGTGGGGCAATCCGGTGCTGCTGAACGCGGAAGAGATCCAGTTCATCACCGATAACCTGTTCGTCGGCAATCGCCTGAGCAACGGCACCATCCACGACACGGCCGGGCGCCGCATCGACCTGCGCAATATCCGCTCGCCGATTGTGGTGTTCTGCTCGTGGGGCGACGACATCACTCCGCCGCAGCAAGCGCTGGGATGGCTGCTCGATTTGTATGAGGACGATGCCGCGCTGGTGGCGGGCGGGCAGACGGTGGTATACACGCTGCACGAATCGATCGGCCACCTGGGCATCTTCGTGTCTGCCTCCGTCGCCAACAAGGAGCACGAGGAGTTTACCCGCTCGATGGACTTGATCGACGTGCTGCCGCCCGGGCTGTACGAGGCGGTCTTCATCGACAAGGCCGGGGAGGGCGTGCATAGCCCCGAGCTTGCCGACGGCAATTACGTGGTGCGCTTCGAGCGGCGCGACCTGAACGAGCTGCGCGCGCTGGGCGGCAATGACGATGAAGATGAACGCCGTTTCGCCACTGTGGCGCGGCTCTCCGAAATCAACCAGGGCCTGTATCGCACTTTTGTCAGTCCCTTTGTCCAGGCGACGACCAATGAACAGGGCGCAGAGTGGATGCGGCGCATGCATCCCTACCGCATGCGTTATGAGCTGTTCTCCGACATGAATCCTTTCCTGAACGGGATCAGCAACTTGGCCGAGCAGGTTCGCGGGCAGCGCAAGCCGGTGGCGAAGGATAACTTCTTCCTCAAGATGCAGGAGGCGGCTTCGGAGCAGATCGTAGCGGCGCTGGACCAGTACCAGGTGATACGAGACCAGGCGGTGGAGCAGTTCTTCCTGTCCACCTACGGCCAGCCTTTGCTGCAAACGCTGGTGGGACTGCGCGCCGATTCGGCGAATATCCGCCGCCGCATCGGGCGCGATATCGCACGCGAATCGGTGGTGGCTGCGCGGCGCACCGAAGCGGCCAAGCGGCTGGCCAGCGGTGGCGAGCGCGAAGCGGTGGTGCGCTCGATCCTGTATATCGCCCGCAGCCCGGAGGTGCGGGTGGCCGACGAGCGGGCGTTTGGCGTGCTGCGCGAGTTGCGCGCACTGCTTCCGGCCAAGGAGCGCGTATCGCTGGCCCGCTTCAAGGAAGTGGTGCAGGAGCAGAACATGATCCTGCAACTGGACGAAGAGCGCGCGATGTCGGCGGTGCCCAAGCTGCTGGCCGACGTCGACCGCAAGCGCGCGCTGGAAGGCATCCGCCAGATCATGACCGCCTCCGGCGCGCTCTCCGGCGAAGCGGCCAGGCGCATGTCCCGCGTCGAAGAGCTGTTCCACGGCTGACCCCGTGTCAACCTTGGGGTCAGGCGCTCAGGTTGACACAGGCTCAACTGCTACACGGCCGGGGCCGTGTCAACCAAAGAGCCTGACCCCAAGGTTG
>CAMLSG010000003.1 GCA_946482635.1 uncultured Duganella sp. | reverse complement strand
GCACTCGTGGGCATCATCATGATGCTGCCGCTCGCCCTCACGGCTTGCGGCGGAGGCGGGTCGTCTGGCAGCCCGGCCGATAATCAGGCTACGCCAACCAACGTCGTCACCGTAACGCCCTCCAACGGAAATCCGACCGAACCATCCACTGGCAATACTGCGCCACCGCCTGCCGGTACAAGTACTCCGCCAGCCGACGGCGGGACGACGACGCCACCGGTTGCAGATACGACGACACCACCGACCGGCGGCACTACCACGCCATCTGCTCCAACGGCACCGACCACACCAACGGCACCAACCACGCCAACGGCACCAACCACGCCAACCGCGCCTAAGGCCGGCACGTACGCGTGGTCGACGGCGCTGTTCGGCGCCGGAGGCTACATTACCGGCATCGTCTATCACCCTTCCGTCCAGGGACTGGTCTATATCCGCACCGACGTCGGCGGCGTTTATCGGCGCGACCCAGGCAGTTCCACCTGGATTCCACTCAATGACGACCTGAATCGCGACGATAATCAGTTGAACGGCGGCGAATCAATCGCCCTCGATCCGAGCAACTCGCAAAAGCTCTATGTGGCCGCCGGCATGTACCTGCCGTCGTGGGGCCGCAACGCCGCCATCCTGCGCTCCAGCGACCGCGGCGCCACGTGGTCGCGCACCGAACTGCCGATCCGCCTCGGCGGGAACTCGGACGGCCGCGGCACCGGCGAACGCCTGCAGGTGGACCCCAATAAAGGTTCGATCCTGTTCCTTGGCACCAACCAGGATGGCCTGTACAAATCGACCGATTCCGGTGTGACCTGGTCGCAAGTCTCCGGCTTCCCAACCACTGCCGGCACCACGTTCGTCCTGTTCGACAAGGCCAGCAGCAGCAACGGCCTCGCCACCAAGACCCTGTATGTTGGTGTTGCTGCGACTAGCGGCGAAACGCTGTACCGCTCGACCGACGGCGGCACCACCTGGGCGCCGGTGCCCGGTGGCCCGGCCGGCCTGATGCCGGTGCAAGGAGCGCTCGATGGTAGCGGCCGCCTTGTGCTGACCTACGCCAATGGCCTGGGCCCGAATGGCATCACTGCAGGTGCAGTCTATAAATTGACGACGGCGAACAATACCTGGACAAATATCACGCCCGCAGCGCCGACTGGCTCGTGGCAGTTTGGCTACGGCGGCCTGGCGCTCGATGTCCGCAATCCCAACACCATCGTGGTTTCGACCATCGACCGCTGGTCCACTGGCGATGACCTGTACAAGTCCACCGACGGCGGCACCACCTGGACCGGACTTAACGCCATCAGCACTCGCGCGGCTCCCGGCTACCCATGGATGACGGCGTATTACGGCGGCTCGCTGGCGGGCAAGATGGGGCACTGGATCAGCGACGTCGACATCGATCCGTTCAACTCCAACAACATCATGTACAACACCGGCTACGGCCTGTGGGAAAGCAACAACCTGGGCAGCGCATCCGTGGCATGGGGCTTCAATGTCAGCGGCATCGAGGAAAGCGGCCTGTATTCGCCGCTGGTTTCCCCCAGCACGGGCGCGCACCTGTTCACCGCGCTGGGCGACGTGGCCGGAGCCCGTTACGACACCAACTTCAACAGTATCAGCGGCTATTACAGCAGCCCTAATAACTCCAATTACAGCGTCGATGTGGCGGAGCTCAACACTAACGTCGTGGCGCGCACCACCGCCAGCAACAATGCGCTGATGCTCTCTTCGGACAATGGCATCACATGGCGCCAGGCGGCCAGCGTCGCCGGCTCCGATGCTGGGCGCGTGGCTGTATCCGCTAACGGCAACGCTCTGATATGGGTGCCAGGAGGCCTTTCGGCCCTCTATTCGACCGACGGCGGCGCAAGCTGGAACGGCTCGACCGGTTATCCGGTAACGGGCGCGGTTTATTCCGGCAGCTTCTTCAACCCGGTCGCCGACAAGGTCGCCAACGGCTATTTCTATACCTACGACTTTTCCAAGGGGACCATCCTGGAGAGCGCCAACAATGGCAAGGACTTCACGGCTATCTTCCAGGGCCTGGATATCCTGCCGTCGTATTCATTCCAGCACCAGCTGGCATCCGTACCAGGCACCGTGCGCCGTGACCTGTGGCTGGCGACGCCGAACGGCTTATGGCACATCAATGGCTCAAGCGCCACGCCGGCGAAAATCGCCAACGTGCAGGCGGCATACGGCGTTGGTTTCGGCAAGGCTGCCGCCGGCAAGACCTATCCGGCCGTCTATGTCTCCGCCAAGATCAATAACGTATACGGCATCTACCAGTCGCTCGACGGCGGCGCCACCTGGACCCGGATCAACGACGACAAACACCAGTGGGGCGGCGTCAATTACGTGACGGGCGATATGCGCATCTTCGGCAGGGTCTACATCGGCGCCACCCGTGGCGGCGTGATCGTCGGCGACCTGCAATAGCAACTGGCCGCATTGCGCGCCTGGGCGACGCATTTTTGAAGTACAGCGCAACGCGCCTGCAGGATATCTGGGCCAGGGACTAGGCTACCTGGCCAGGTCCTGCAGGTACTTATCGTAGGTACCGTCCTTCTTCATTCCGGCCAGGCCGGCGTTGAACCTTGCGGCAAGCGTGGCCGAACCGGCCAGGCGGCGGGGAAACCGCAAGTGCCCTTCCGTCAAGCGCAGCGGTCGCTGATCGGTCACGAACAGCTCCCTGGTCCCGGGCGGGAAAGCCGCGCGATTCGACAGCAGCATCCACCCCGACACCTCTTCCATCGGAAAAGCGTCGATCCGTCCGGCCAAAACTTTCTTGAAGTTCAATTCATCGTGAGAGGCCACTTCGACATTGATCTTCCCTGACCTCGCCAGCTTCCAGAATTCACGGGTATAGGAGTAGCCCAGCGTAGCGCCGAAATTCAGGCCACGCAGGTCAGCCAGCGATTGCCATCTGGGAAGCGGCCGCTCCCTGAGGTGGAAGAACAGTTCGCGATGGCTGGAGATCGGATCGCTGAGCAGGAAATCGGCTTCCGGCCCGGTAAACCAGAATGAGCTGGCGGCGTAGCGTCCCAGCCGCGTTTCGGCATCGACGCGCTTCCAGGGCAGGTAGACAAAATTGACCTGGATTCCTTCGCGCGCAAATGCCTCGGCGACGACGCGATTGACGAAGCCTCCATGCTTCTCTTTCTCCGTGGTCCAGGGAGGAAACTCGCCAGTCGCAATGGTGATCGTTTCGGCCCGAACCCATCCAGACAAGAACAGGCAACCGGCAAGAAAAATGCCCAGTGCCGCCAAGCGCATATGCCCCCCTTATCGCTATTCCTGCCAATTCCCTGATTATAGGCAGTTGGCATGCAGCGGGGCTATCTCGCGCCGGCGTTCAATCCATGTGGAATACGGGACGCATCATCGCCCAGTGCTCGCCATCGGCGCGGCTGGCAAACGGCTCCTGGCATGGGCCGCAGAACGTCCACCAGCGTTGGGTTTCGGCGTCGGCCGCGATGTTGCGCATGTCTGCTTCGAAGTCGGTACCGTGATATTCCCAGTACCCAAATAGCAGGTTCTCCGGCTCGCGCAGGAAGATCGTGTAATTGCGCACGTTCGCGGCAGACAGCTTTGCCAGCACGGCCGGCCATACCGCGGCATGCAGGGCCTTGTATTCATCAATCTTTTCGGCTTTGATCCCGATTACCATGCCCATGCGTTCCATTGTCCATCCCCTATCATTTGAAAAGTCCAGTGTATCGTATATATTAGATACCCTCAAGAAGCAGGTAAAATACCTTCCTTTCCATCGTCCGTTGCCATGGCCAAACTTCCAATCACCACCCGGCGCAGCATCAATCTCCTCCTGGACCACGTTGCCAAGAACCTTAAAGTTGGCGATGCCCTGCCTACAGAAATGCGCATGACCGAAATCGTCGAGAGCAGCCGCACCGTGGTGCGCAGCGCCCTGGCTTATTTCGCAGAGCATGGGCTGATCGCCGGCATGAAGGAACGGCACCTGCTGCGCAAGCCAAAGGCCGCCGACTACTTCGACGTGGCGGAGTTGCACAGCGCCACAGAGCAACTGCAGCAAATACTGATGGAGCGCATTTACGAGCGCGACCTGCCGCCCGGTGCGGAATTCACCGAGGTTGAGTTGTCGCGCGCGGCCGGCGTCAGCACGATCGCAGTGCGCGAGTTCCTGATTGGCTTCTCACGCAATGGCCTGATCGAAAAGACCCCGCGCGGCAGCTGGCGGCTGTGCGCCTTCGATACCAAGTACGCCGAGGAACTGGGCGAAGTGCGCGAAATGTTCGAACTGAAGGCGATCGAACGCATTGCCGCCCTGCCGCCCGGCGATCCGGCTTTCGAGCGCCTGAAAGAACTGCTGGCCCGCCACGAGGCGCTGGGCAAGGAATCAGCTGAGAGCCACGCCGAATTCCCGGCGCTCGACCGGGAGTTCCATACCTTCCTGATCAGCCTCCTGGACAACCGCTTTGCGGAAGGCTTGAACGAAGCTGTATCGATGGTGTACCACTACCACTATCAATGGGACAAGCGCGACGAACTGCCGCGCAACCAGTACGCGCTGCAGGAACACCTGGCCATCCTGCGTCCGCTGGCCAAAGGCGATGTTGCGGCAGCGCTGGCGGCGATGCGCACCCACCTGCATTCTTCCCGCTCCACCATGCTCAGCGCCCTGCGCTATCGCGAGAACCTGGCGCATCAGGACTAAGCGTGCCGCGTCAGGCGTTCAGCTTGATGAAACCGCCGTCGATTGGATAATCACTGCCGGTGATGAAAGAAGCTTCCTCGCTGCACAGGTACAGGGCCAGGGCCGCCACCTCGTCCGGCCGCGCCATGCGACCGATCGGCTGCGTCTTCGACAGCCGTTCGAACATTTCCGCTTCCTGGCCCGGATAATTCTTTGCCAGGAAACCGTCGACGAAGGGCGTATGGACGCGCCCCGGCGAAATAGAATTGCAGCGGATGCCGTCCTGCAGGTAGTCCTTGGCCACCGACAGCGTCATCGCCATCAACGCACCCTTGGCTGCCGAATAGGCGAAACGTTCCGGCACCGCCACCCAGGCGGCCACCGAGGCCATGTTGAGGATTACGCCGCCGCCATTTTCCTTCAGCAATGGGATGGCGGCGTGCAGGCAGTAGTAGGCGCCCTTCACATTGACGCTCATCACCCGGTCGAAATCCTCCTCGGCGGTGTTGTCGGCCTTGCCGACGTGGGCGATCCCGGCATTGTTGACCAGGATGCCGAGCGGGCCGATCGCGCCCAGGCAGGCATTAACATCGGCCTGGCGCGTCACGTCGCAGGCGTGCGCCGTGGCTCGGCCGCCCTCTTCCCTGATTTCGCGCGCCACCTGCGCGCTCGCTGCCTCGCTGATATCGAGCAGGTGAACGTCCGCACCGCGCTGTGCGAACAGCATGGCAATGGCCTTGCCGATGCCGCTGCCGCCGCCGGTGATGACTGCCTTCTTGCCGGTCAATTCAAACATGCTTCTACACTCCCTGTGGATGTGGTGGTGGCCGCCGCCCGCGCCTCCTTCAGTTCGGCGCGCGCGAACCAGGCGATCACCAGGAAGCACAGCAACGGTGCGGCATAGCCGTATTGGAGGTTTTGCGTGGCGTCGCTGATAAAGCCGAACAGCAGCGGCAATACCGCGCCGCCGACGATGGCCATGATGATCAGGCTGCTGCCCATTTCGGTGTCGGCACCGGCATTACGGATGCCGAGCGAGAAAATGGTGGGGAACATGATGGACATGAAGAAGGCGATGCCGATCACCGCTCCCAGGCTGGCCAGGCCGCCGGCGAACATGGCCACGGCCGATAGCGCCACGCTGGCCAGTGCATAGGCCAGCAGCAGGCGCGCCGGCGCAAAGAATTGCATCAGCCAGGTGCCGGCAAAGCGTCCCACCACGAAGGCAGCGCCGCAGCCCCACCCCAGGTAGTCCGCCGCCTGGATCTGGGTAATGCCGGCCGACTTGACCGCGTACAGGATGAAGAAGCTGAACACGCAGACCTGGGCGCCGACATAAAAGAATTGGGCAAGCACGGCGCGCCGGATCGATGGCCGTTGCAAGGCGCGCATGATGGCGCCTTCGCTGGCAGCCGCCTGCGCACGCCCGCCGGCGCCGGCCGCCGGCAGCTTCAGGAAATAGAACACCAGCGCAATCGCCATGATGACCAGCGCGATGCAGATATAGGGTGCCTTGACGCTGGCCGCTTCCGCCGCCAGCGCCGCCTGGCGTGCGCCGTCGGACATTGCTTGCAACTGCTCCTCGCTGCTGCCGCCGGTCAGGATGACACGGGCGCCGACAATTGGCGCCAGCGTGGCCGCCAGGCCATTGAACGATTGCGCCAGGTTGAGGCGCTGGGTAGCCTTTTCGGCTGGTCCCAGCAGCGTGATGTAGGGATTGGCGGCCGTTTCCAGCACCGTCAACCCGCATGCGATGATGAACAGCGCGCCAAGGAAGAAGGCGTAGCGCTGCGTCTGGGCCGCCGGCACAAACAGCAGCGCGCCGAATGCAAACAGGCCCAGGCCGCACAGCATGGCAGTCTTGTAGCCGGCCTTGCGGATCAGCAAGCCGGCCGGCAGCGCCATCACGAAATAGGCGATGAACACCGCCGAATCGACCAGCGCCGACTGCAGCACCGTCAGGCTGAACGCCTTCCTCAGGTGGGGAATCAGTATCGGGTCGAGATTATGGACGAAGCCCCACATGAAAAACAGCGTGGTGATCATCGCAAAGGCAAACCTGTAGGATTGCCCGCCAGCTTGTTCGGTCGGTGCCATGGTGTCTCCATGTGCGGCGCTTTTTCAGCGCCTTGGTGTTTTATTGGTCCAGCAACCGTTCAACCATCGATCAAGGCAGGGTCCCAGGCATGCACGGTCTGGTTCTGCTGGCCCAGGCCTTCGATGCCCAGCGCCATGCGGTCGCCCGGTTTTAGGTAAACCGGCTCCGGCTTCTGTCCCAGGCCGACGCCAGGCGGCGTGCCGGTACTGATCACATCGCCCGGGTTGAGCGTCATGAAGCGGCTGATGTAGCTGACCAGGTGGGCCACAGTGAACACCATGGTGCGCGTATTGCCTGCCTGGTAGCGCCTGCCGTTCACGTCCAGCCACATGTCGAGGTTCTGCGGATCCGGCACTTCGTCGGCGGTCACCAGCCACGGGCCGACCGGGCCGAACGTGTCGCAACCCTTGCCCTTGTCCCATTGCCCGCCGCGTTCAAGCTGGTATTCGCGCTCGGACAGGTCGTTCACAACGCAATAGCCCGCCACATGATCGAGCGCGTCGTCGATGTCGACGTAGCGCGCGCGGGTGCCGATCACCACGCCCAGTTCCACCTCCCAGTCGCTCTTGACCGAGTCGCGTGGCAGCACGACGGGATCGTTGCAACCGATGATCGAGCTGGTGGCCTTGGCAAACAGCACCGGCTCGGACGGCACCGCCATCCCGGATTCAGCCGCGTGGTCGGAGTAGTTCAGGCCCACGCAAATCAACTTGCCGATATCGGCCACTATGGGCGCGAAGCGTACCGGTTGCTCGACGCGCGGCAGTTGCGCAGAGTCGGCCGATGCCAGGCGATCCAGCCAGGCCTTGCCGAGATGGGCCGAAGTCAGGTCGGGCAGCAGGCCGGACAAGTCGCGTACTACGCCTTGCGCATCAAGCAGGCCGGGTTTTTCCTGGCCCTTGGGGCCGAAACGTAACAACTTCATTTCATTCCTTCACACGTCTATCAAAATTGTCAGGTGCCGTGCGGCGTCGGTGCATGGCTGTCGATCAGGCCGGCCTGCGCCAGGGATCTCCACAAGGCGGCAGGCAGTGGCTGTGCGAACCATTCTGCGTTCTGGCGCAGTTGCGCCGGACTTTGCGCACCCGGTATGCAGGAAACGACAGCCGGATGCGCCATCGGGAATTGCAAGGCAGCAGCCTGGATCGGCGCTCCCGCCGCGGCGCAGGCAGCGGCAATGGCCTCGACCCGCGCCACGACCTGCGGCGGCGCGTCCTCGTAATTGAATTTCCTGTTCCCCGCCAGGATGCCGGAGTTGAACGGTCCGCCAATCACGATGCCGATGCCGCGCTCCGCGCAGCGGTCCAGCAGCGGCGCCATGGCGGCCTGTTCGAGCAAGGTGTAGCGGCCCGCCAGCAGCGCGCAATCGATGTCGCAGGCCTGCATCGCTTGCACCACCACTTCCCATTCGTTGACGCCCAGGCCGATGGCGCGGACACTACCCTCGGCACGCAGTTGGGCCAGGGCGCGGAAGCCACCGCCGTGCGTCAGCTGTTCCCAGTGATGGGCATGCCGCTCGCCATGCGTGGCCCGGCCGATATCGTGCACGTACAGGATGTCGACCCGGTCCATACCCAGGCGCTGCAGGCTGTCCTCGTGCGAACGCATGACGCCGTCGTAGGAGTAGTCGAAATGGGGACGGAACGGCAAGGGTTCGGCCCAGCCGTTCTCGCCTGGCCGGACGTCCGCGTCGGGCAGCAGCAGCCGGCCCACCTTGGTGCTGACCACGTAGCTGTCGCGCGGACGTTCGCGCAGGGCCGCGCCCAGCCGGCGCTCGGACAAGGTGTAGCCGTAATACGGCGCGGTATCGAAATAGCGGATGCCAAGATCCCAGGCGGTATCGACGATGGCACGCGCCTCGGCTTCGTCCATCGCCTGGTACAAGCCGCCAAGTTGGGCGCAACCCAACCCCAGGCTGGTCAGCGACAGGCCGCCGCGCGGCAGGATGCGCTTGTCGTAAGCCTGCATCTCACGCCGCTTTCAACGGGAAGCATCCGGGGCCGGAAGGCTCGAACTGCTTATAAGTGAGTATGAATTCCTGGTGGCCCAACGCTTCCGAACAGCTTTGCGCGCCGTTGGCTACCTGGGCCACCAGTCGCACGATCTCGGTACCGACCTGCTCCAGAGATGCTTCGCCGCTCAGGATGCGCCCGGCGTTGACGTCCATGTCTTCGGACAGGCGCTGGTAAGTATCGGGATTGGCGCACACCTTGATCACCGGTGCAATCGCCGAGCCAACCACCGAACCGCGGCCGGTGGTGAACAGCGTCAAGTGGGCGCCGCACGCAATCAGTTCGACGATTTCCGCATTGTCGGAAATATTCGGGAAGCCGAAACGCACTTCGCCATCGGGCACCACGTCCAGCAGGTACAGGCCGCCGCCCTCGGGCTGGTCCCCCGGCTTGAGGATGCCGCTGATCGGCGAAGCCCCGCTCTTGGCGTAGGCGCCCAGCGACTTTTCTTCCTGCGTCGTCAGGCCGCCGTCGGCATTACCGGGGGCGAAACTGCCATGTCCAAGCACGGTGTAGTAGCGCGCCGCCTTGTTCACGCAGGCCACGATGGCGTCGCCCAGTTCCGGCGTGGCGGCACGCCGCTTCATATGGAATTCGCACCCTACCAATTCCCCGGTTTCCTCGAAAATGCAGGCGGCGCCGCCGGCTACCAGTTGGTCGAATGCGACGCCGACGGCGGGATTGGCGGTGATGCCGCTGGTGCTGTCCGAGCCGCCGCAGATGGTGGCTACCACCAGTTCGTCAAGTCCCATCGGCACGCGTTCCTGGGCATCGAGAGACTGGCGCGCCCAGCGCACCCACTCGATCCCGTCGGCCACGCTGGTGCGGGTGCCGCTGTTCTGCTGGATGGTGATGGTGTGCACCGGACGGCCACTGGCGGCAACCTCCTCTTCCAGGCCGCGCCGATTGAAACTCTCGCAGCCCAGAGACACGATCAGCGCGGCTCCGACGTTGGGATGGGTAGCCAGGCGCTTCATCATGCGGTCGGCGTAATCGTTCGGATAGCAGCCGGGGAAACCGATCAGGTGCACTTCCTGTCCGGGGAATGCGTTGACAATCAGGCGCGCCACGTGGTGTGCGCATTCGACGGTGTAGGCAACGGCGACCACGTTGCGGATGCCCTTGCGGCCGTCGGCGCGCAAGTATCCGGACAATGCTGGCAGTGAAGCTTGCGGCATCAATGTGTGCTCCCGATAAAAGAATGGGCGTCCGACGCCAATGTATAGGTGGGAATGTAATCGCTGACAAGGTTATGCGTGTGCAGCATGGCGCCGGACGCCACGTCGGCCGACGCTGTGCCGATGATGGCCCCGTAGCGCAACACCTTTTCGCCGGCCTTGAGCGCGCGGCGCGCCACCTTGTAGCCCAGCGGGATTGCCTCCGGCAAGACGACAAGCGCACCATCGATCTCCAACGCCTCGCCGGCCGCCAGCGGCAGGCGGGCAATCAGGCAGTTATCTTCGGGGGCCATCAACAGCAGGCGTGGCGCCGCAGGCGTCGGGTCAGGCATGGCTATTTCCTTACGGACAAATCAGAAAAATTGCTGCATTGATAGCTCGATTGTATGGCATATATGCCGTACAATGCAAGCACAACCCAACTTCGATACGGAAAAAAAACCATGATGAAAACCGTCGTATGCCAGTCGCCTGGCGACCTGCAACTGGTAGAGCGCCCATTGCCGCAGGCTGCCGAGGGCGAGGTGCTGCTGCGCGTGCGCCGCATTGGCCTGTGCGGCACCGACATGCACATCTTCCGCGGCACCCAGCCCTTCCTCCAGTATCCGCGGGTCATGGGGCACGAACTGTCGGGCGAAGTGGTCAGCGCGCCCCTCGGCAGCGAACTGGCGCCCGGCGACCAGGTCTACGTGATGCCTTACCTGTCCTGCGGCGCCTGCGTCGCCTGCCGCCAGGGCAAGACCAATTGCTGCACCAATATCCAGGTGCTGGGCGTGCACCGCGACGGCGGCATGGCAGAGTACCTGGCACTGCCTGAGCGTTTCGTGTTCAAGACCGACGGCATCTCCCTCGACGACGCCGCCATGCTGGAATTCCTGGCGATCGGCGCCCACGCCGTGCGCCGCGCCAATGTGCGCACCGGCCAGAACGTGCTGGTGGTCGGCGCCGGCCCGATCGGCATCGCCGCAGCGCTGTTCGCCCAACTCCAGGGCGGCAAGGTGACGGTACTGGATGCGCGCGAAGACCGCCTGGCGTTTTGCCGCAAGGCCCTCGACGTGCCGCACACAGTCACCGTCGGCACGGAAGACAAAGCCCGGCTGTCGGAACTGACCAGGGGTGAATTCTTCGACGTCGTATTCGACGCCACCGGCAACGTGAAGGCGATGGAACGCGGGCTGGAATTCGTCGCCCATGGCGGCACTTATGTGCTTGTATCGATCGTGCTGGACCGCATTTCCTTTGCCGATCCGGAATTCCACAAGCGCGAAACCAGCTTGCTGGGCAGCCGCAACGCCACCGCTGACGACTTCCGCACGGTGCTGGCGGCGATGAAGGCGGGCCATGTTCCGACCGGCTTGATGAACACGCATCGCACCACGCTGGCCGATTTCGTCGACGTGCTGCCGCAATGGATGGATCCTGCCGCCGGCGTGATCAAGGCCATCGTCGAGGTATAAGCCATGTCGACCCCAATCCTGCAGTTCGGCACCAGCCGCTTCCTCCAGGCGCACGCGGACCTGTTTGTGCACCAGGCGCTGGAGCAGCAACAGGCGCTTGGCAAGATCACCGTCGTGCAGACCACCGGCAGCGCCCAGAGTGCGCAGCGCCTGGCGGCGTTCAACGCGCCCGGCGGCTATCCGGTGCGCATTCGCGGCATCGAAAGCGGCGCGGTGGTCGACCAGGAACACTGCGTCACTTCGATCGCAGCGGGGCTGCATGCCGACCACGACTGGCCGGCGGTTCGAGCCCTGGCGGCCGGACCGGTGCAGGTGATTGTCTCCAACACCGGCGACCGCGGCTACGAGTTGTCCGCACAGGATGGCCCGGAACTGCTTGGCGCTGCAACGCCGCCGCGCAGTTTCCCCGCCAAGCTCCTGGACCTGCTGCACCACCGCTACCGGCACGGAGGGTCGCCGGTGACGCTGTATCCATGCGAACTGGTGGCCAACAACGGCAGCATGCTGCGCGGCCTGGTGTGCAAGCTGGCGCGCGAGTGGCAGCTTGACGAGGCCTTCCTGGCCTACCTCGAAGATACTTGCGTTTGGGTCAATTCGCTGGTCGACCGCATCGTCTCCGAACCGATCGAGCCCGCCGGTGCGGTGGCGGAGCCCTATGCCATCTGGGTTATCGAAGCGCAGGAAAACATGGTGCTGCCTTGCACCCATCCCCAGATCGTGGTGACCGACAAGTTGGAGCCGTATGAACGGCGCAAGCTGTTCCTGTTGAACCTGGGGCACACCTTCCTGGCCGAACAGTGGCTGCAGTGGGGCCGTCCTGAAGATGAAACCGTGCTGCAGGCCATGTCCGATCCCAAATTGCGCGCGGAACTCGAAGCGCTCTGGGAAGAAGAAGTGCTGCCCGTGTTCCGGGCGCGGGGCGAAGGCAAGATCGCCCGCGCCTACCTGACGCAGGTACGCGACCGCTTCAACAACCCCTTCCTGGCACACCGACTTGCCGATATCGCGCAGAACCACGAGGAGAAGAAGCGGCGCCGCCTGCTGCCGGTGCTCGCGCTGGCCAACCGGATGCAGTTGCCGCTGACGCAGCCGCGCCTGCGTGCAGCGCTGCGCATTGCCGCCGCACGGCCTGCAACGGATTACGTAGCGTGAGCGGCGAATTCTGGTCCGCAGGCGAGTGCATGCTGGAGCTGCGCCCGCAGCCAAACGGCACGATCCTCCACGCGGCTGCCGGCGACAGCTACAACACGGCGGTCTACATGAAGCGGCTGGCCCCTGCCCTGCCGGTACGCTACGTCAGCGCACTGGGCGACGATGCGATGAGCATCCTGATCCGCAACCATATGCAGGCCGAGCACATCGACGACAGCCTGGTCGAAACACGGCCAGGCGGCACGCCCGGGCTGTATGCAATCGAAACCGACGCCAGCGGCGAGCGCCGTTTCGCCTATTGGCGCGCGCAGTCGGCGGCACGATCCATGCTATCGGCCACACACCTGGCGCAACTGGAGGCCGCGTTGGCCAACTGCCGCATCCTGCTGGTGACCGGCATTACGCTGGCGATCCTGGACGATGAACGCCGCACGGCCTTGCTGGCCCTTGCCGAAAAAGTGCGCGC
This sequence comes from uncultured Duganella sp., assembly GCA_946482635.1. Next base: position 48,551 of record CAMLSG010000003.1, on the reverse strand, counting down.
AGCAGGCGGCTGGGTCGCCCTCGACAACAATTATCGTGCCGCCTTGTGGGACCCGGCCACTGCCGCCAGATGGATGGACCGCGCTGCACGCGCCTGCACCCATGCCCTGTTCAGCTTTGACGACGAGGCGGTACTGCACGGCGCCAGTAATCCCGCGCAGGCGCTGGAGCGCATCGAATCGCTGGGCGTGCCGGAAGCGGTGCTCAAACTCGGTGCGGGAGGTTGCCTGCTTGGCTCCTCGGCTGGCCTCGCCGCCGGGCACGTCCCGGCACGTCAGGTCCAGGCAGTAGACACCACCGCCGCCGGCGACAGCTTCAATGCCGGCTACCTCGCACAGCGGCTGGCTGGCGCAAATGGCATCCAGGCCGCGCAATTCGCCTGCGCCCTTGCCGCTGCCGTCGTCACGCACCATGGAGCCATCATTCCGGAGCACGCAATGCCATCCCTCCCTGATACCCTGGGCACTGAACCATGACACGCATCGATGCCCACCAGCACTTCTGGCAACTGGCCGCCCGCCAGGGCGCCTGGCCCCCACCCGAGCTTGCGCCTATTTACCGCGATTTCCATCCCGGCGACCTGTCCGCCCTGCTGCAGGAAAACGGCGTCGCAGCCACGGTACTGGTGCAATCCATGCCCGACGAGGCAGACACCCAGTACATGCTGGACCTGGCGGGGCGCCACGATTTCGTGCGAGCCGTCGTCGGCTGGACCGACCTGAAGGCACCCGATGCTCCGCAGCGCATCGGCGCACTGGCAGCCAACCAGAGGCTGCGCGGCCTGCGTCCCATGCTGCAGGACCTGGCCGACGACGCGTGGATCGATGACCCAGTCCTGGCGCCGGCCGTGGAAGCCATGCTGCGCCACGGCCTCAGTCTCGACGCGCTGGTGCTGCCGCGCCACTTGCCGGCGCTGTACGCCTTCGCACGCCGCCATCCCTCGCTGCCGATCGTGATCGACCACTTGGCCAAGCCTGCCATGGCTGGCATGCCGGATGCGCAATGGCTGCGCGACTTGGCCCGGCTGGCAGCGCTGCCGCAGGTCGAATGCAAGCTGTCCGGCATGGTCACCGAGGCCGGCCCCGGCTGGACCGTGCAGCAACTGCAGCCCTATGCGAACCACATACTGCAGGTGTTCGGTGCGGAGCGCGTAATGTGGGGCAGCGACTGGCCGGTGCTCCGGCTGGCGACGGATTACGCAGCCTGGATCGACGCCAGCGAAACCTTGTTGGCCGGACTGGATGAACAACAGCGGGCGGCGGTATTCGGCAATAACGCCCGCCGTTTCTACCGCATCGAAGGAGCAATGCCATGAGCGACACCCACGTATCGCCATCGCGCCAGCCGGAGGCCCGCATGTACCGGGTGGTCGCCGAACGCATCCAGGAACTGATACGGCAACAAGGCATCGCTGCCGGGGCACGCCTGCCGCCTGAACGCGAACTGGCCGCCTCGCTGCAGGTCAGCCGCGCGTCGCTGCGCGAGGCGCTGATCGCGCTGGAACTGGGCGGCGTAATCGAAGTGCGCGGGGGCTCAGGCGTCTACGTCAACCAGGACCCCGGAACCCCGGCCGCGGTACCGGAGGCCGGCCCGGGACCGTTCGAAGTGCTGTCCGCCCGCAGCGTCATCGAAACCGAGGTTGCCGCCATGGCGGCAAAGAATGCCAGCGGCGCAGCACTCGACGCCATCCTGGCCGCCATGCTGGAAATGGAGCGCAGCCACGAAGACCGCTCCAGCAACGAACAGGCCGACCGAGACTTCCACCTTGCGATTGCGCGCGCCAGCGGCAATGCGGCCCTGGTCGGCGTCATCGATTACTTGTGGCGCCAGCGCAGCAACCTGTGGCACCGCCTCAAGGAACACTACCGCACCGAAGAGCTGCGCAAGGCCACCCTGCTCGATCACCGCGCCATCTTCGATGCCATCGCCGCCCGCGACCCGGCCGGGGCCCGCAAAGCCATGCGCACCCACCTGCAGCGGGTAAGCCGCACCTTCGCCGGCAGCGGCGCCTGAATAGGGAATTCCACCATGGCCCAAACCAGCACCGCCCTGGCAGCAGCGCAGCCAGGCCAGGATACTGCGACCCAGGAACCGCAGCCGGCAACCGCCAGGTATTATCGTCCCGAACTGGACGTACTGCGTTTCATCGCCTTCATGTTCGTATTCATCACGCACCGTACTGACCTGGCGCCGATTAACCAGGCGCAGCACCCATGGATTTTCGCCATCACGCAGGTCGGCGTTTTCGGCGTGCCTGTATTTTTCTTCCTGAGCGCCTTCCTGATCACGGAGCTGCTGGAACGGGAACGCAGCCAGGCTGGCGGCATCAATGTTCGCGCTTTTTACATCAGGCGGATATTGCGGATTTGGCCCCTGTATTTCCTTCTTTTCTTCGGCCTGGTGTTCCTGAACAATGTCCTGCCTGGCGCCGGTGCAGGCACACCGGACAAGTGGCTGTTCTTCATGCTGTTCGCCGGCAACTGGTACATCACGTTTCATGGATGGATCGAGTATCCCATCAATCCGATGTGGAGCCTGTCCGTCGAGGAGCAGTTCTACATCGTCATCCCTTTCCTGGCTTTGCTTGGGCGTCGCGCCCTTATTGCCGTCAACCTCGCAGTGATCGCCGTTTCGTATGCAGTCATCGTCTACTACGCCCAGGGATTCACGGCCAATTCCGGCTTCAGCGGCCAGTGGACCAACAGCTTCGTCCAGTTCCAGTTCTTTGCGGGCGGAATGTTGCTGTCGCTATTCCTGCGTGGACGGAAACCCGATTGGCACACCGCCGCCAGGATTGGCGTGTTCACCTTCGCCGTCGCTTTATGGCTGATCGCTTTCCTCGTATTCGGGATCAAAGCCGACTGGCCCCGTTCTTCCGTTGTGCAAAGCCTGGCAGGCTGGCCGCTGGTCTGGACAGGAGCGGCATTGATGATCGTCAGCATGCTCGGCACGCCGCAACGGTTCCTGCCGCGCCCCCTGGTGTACCTCGGCCGCATTTCGTATGGCCTGTACATGATTCACATCTTCTTTTTCTGGCTGGCGTACGACAAGTTCGGTGCATGGCTGACCGCGACTGCCAACAGCGCAGGCCTGGGCGCATGGCGCGACACGTTCGGCGCGCTGCTCGCCTTCGCTGCAACCGTCATCCTGGCATCGCTGCTGTACCACGCCTACGAAAAGCCTTTCCTGCGGCTGAAGGAACGATTTACCCTCGTTCCTTCACGCGATGATAGGTAGCAGTGTGCTTCAGTGGGCGCCGCCTGCGGCGACGGCAGGTTCAGCATCGGTTTCCAGCTTGATGACCGTGTCGACCGCATCGCGCTTGGCGGCGTCCACGCTGACCACAATGCCGTTGCCGGACTGGCTGAAGCGCACCGGCGCGCCGGCCAGGGTACTGGCCGAAACGACCTTTCCAGGCAATGCCGGCAGCTTCAGGCTGTCGCCAGGCCAGGACAGAACGTGGACATAAACGTTCTTGCCGCGCGTGGTCGAGCCGTACACGCCATCGACAGGCTGGAAAGGTCCCGGCCGCGTGTTGTAGACGCCCTCGCCGTTGACGCGCATCCAGGCACCGATGCCTTGCAGCGTCTGCACCTGGTTGGCCGGAATCCGCCCATCCGCATCAGGCCCGATATTGACCAGGGCGTTGCCGTTCCTTACCACCGCGTCGACCACCAGGCGGATTACCTGCCCTGCCTTCATGGCATCGCCCGGCACGTAGCCCCATGCAGGCCCGATCGAGAACGTCTTCTCCCAGGGTTTCTGGCGGATTGGCCCGGTAACCGGCTGGCCGCCTTCTTCGGTATCGAAGTCGCCCTGCCACCCCGATCGCGGATTGATTACGACCTTGGGCTGCAGCTTGCGCACTTGCGCATTCAGGATCTCCGGCTGCCAGAACCAGGCAGCATCTGCATCGCTGCCGCGATGCGCCAGCCAGCCGCCGTCATACCAGAGGATGTCGATTTTGCCGTAGTTGGACATCAGTTCCCGCACCTGGCCATAGCCCTGCTTTTTCATCAGGGCCGCATTGTCAGGCAAGCCCTTGGGGTCGAAGTAGCCGGGGAAGCGCCAGTCCATCGGCGAGTAGTAAATACCGACCCGCATCCCCCTCCGCCTAACCGCCGCGACATAGTCTGCGATGAAATCCTTGTGCGCCGCGGAGTGGCCGGAGTCGTAATTTCGGTAGCTGGTTTTGCTGGCGAACATGGCAAAGCCGTCATGGTGGCGCGCAGTCATCACCATATACTGCGCGCCCGCATCCTTTGCCGCCTGCGCCCAGCTGTCCGCATTGAAATGCTTCGGCTTGAATTGCGTTGCCAGCTTGGCGTACTCCTGGGGATCGACCTTGTCGTTATGCATATGCCATTCGCCTTTTGCCGGAATGGCGTACAGCCCCCAATGGACAAAGATGCCGAATTTCGCATCCTGCCACCAGCGCATGTCCTCCGCCGGCAAACGTAATTCCGGCGCCAGGCTACCTGAATCGGATTTCGACTTCAGCGCCGAGCGCTCTTCATCCGTGACCTGCTGGGCAAAACCTTGCGCACACTGCAGCGACAGCAGGCAAGCTGTCGCCATTAGAACTTTCTTCATACATTCCCTTCAGGTAATTTTCAGCGCGAAGGCATAGGGCAGCGCCGGCGCATTGGCCGGCAAGGCTACCTGCAGGCCATCCTGCGTTTGAGTGAAGGCCAGCGCATTCCCGCCCACCAGTTCGACCCGCGATACCGCCTGCTTCAGCTGCGGGCTGCCGCTTTGCATGCCCTTGATAGCCACTTTGCCGCTGGCCGGCCAGCCCATGACGATGGCGTACACTGCATCGCCCTTCGTCGTGAAGCGGATATCCTCGGAGGTGAACGGCTTGCTCTTGCCTTCGTTGAAGCCCGGGCCGCTGAGCGGCGACGATTCGGCCAGGGACGGCCCTTCGCCAAACACCGACCATGGCCGCGTATCGTAAATCGCCTCGCCGTTGACCGCCAGCCAGCGGCCGATCTCCTCGACGATGGCCTGCTCCAGTTCATCGATCGTGCCGTCGCCGCGGACTGGAACACTCAGCAGCAAGTTACCGTTCTTGCTGACCACATCGACCAAGGTGTGCACGACGGTTTGCGCACTCTTGTAGCTTTTACTGTCGTACACCCGCCGGTCGTAATGCCAGCTACCGATACAGGTACAGGTCTGCCAGGGCAGCGGCTCGATCACATTGCTCTGGCCACGTTCGATGTCCCACACCATGGTCTTGCGCTGCTGGGCATCGAGTACCTTGCCGTTGACGACGGCGTCCAGCTTGCCCTTCCGGGCAATGCTGCGGTTATACATGTGCGCCGCCATGCGCAGGCCGACGTCGCTGACCGGCCAAAGCGGCAGCTTGCTGTCGTCGTAGTACACCAGGTCAGGATCGTAGTTGTTGATCAGTTCAATGGTGCGGTCATACAGTTTTTCGCAGTACGCCTGGTCTGGAACCGAGGCGCCATTTCCCCAATCCCACAGCTCATGGGTATGGCTGGTCTTGCTCAAGGCGTGGTTTTGCGCGTATAAGGCTTGCGGGTCCAGCCCTTGCCACCACTTGCCCTTGCCGTCCGCTTTCCCCGATTTTCCGTCGTAGGGCACGCCGGCATATGGGCCCGATTTATCGGCGCCCTGCGCGGTCTCGTACCAGGTCCAGGCATGCGCAGCGTGCACGCTGACGCCAAATCGCAGGCCGTGGCGCTTGGCGGCCGCTCCCCAGCCCGCAATCAAGTCCTTCTTTGGGCCCAGCCTGGTCGAATTCCACTGCGGTTGGTGCTTGCTGGCATACAGGTCGAAATTGTCATGGTGGTTGGCCAGCGCAACAAAGTATTTGGCACCGGCCTGCTTGTATAGGGAGACCAGGGCGTCTGGATCCCAGCGGTCCGCCTTCCACCGGTGGATGATGTCCTTGAAGCCGAACTGCGAAGGATGGCCGTATTTCTTCAGGTGATACTTGTAGGCATCGCTGCCCTCTTCATACATGGCGCGCGCATACCAGTCGCCGAACTCGGGTTCGCATTGCGGTCCCCAGTGTGCCCAGATGCCGAATTTCGCGTTCCTGAACCAGTCCGGCGTGCGGTATTCGGCCAGGGAATCCCAGTTCGGCGCAAAGGGCCCGCGCGCCATGGTTTCGTGTTTCGGCGCGCCGCCGGCCGCCGCGTGACCGTAGCGCGTCACGGCCAGTGCGGGAATGGCCGCACCCAGGTGTTTCAGTATTTCCCGTCTCTTCACTATTCTCTCCTTGCGCGTTGTTTCGCATATATACTGTACATCGCCATTTAAATAAATGCAACGCCATACGAAAAGCCCTCACAAAGCTTCTAGCACTTCCCGCAGAAATTCTTCAATTTTCAGAATTTGTTAGGAATTCCTGCGTGCGCGTTATCGCCATCTCCGGCGGCGCAATACGCTGGGGTGCCCGTGCCGTACTCCGGACGGACATCCGATCAATAGAGAAATAGTGGGAGACATTCATATGAAATGGATAAGATCTTTGCTTGTGCTGGCAACGGCACTGAGTGCAGCCAGCGCCCTCGCCCAGAATGCCGCAGGCTACAACTGGGACGTGGTCCCGATGGGCGGCGGCGGCTTCGTCACCGGCATCTTCCCGGCCAAGACCGAACAGGGCATGGTGTATGCACGCACCGACGTGGGCGGCGCCTACCGCTGGGATAAAGGGGCCGGCAAATGGGTGCCCCTGATGGACTGGATGTCGGAAGCCGACATGGGCCTGATGGGCATTGAATCGATGGCGGTGGACCCGAAGAACGCCGCCAACATCGTGCTGCTGGCAGGCACCAGCTACTTCAGCAACGGCAAAACCGTCATCATGCGCTCGACCAACTATGGCCAGAGTTTCACCACGACCGACGTGACGGCGCAGTTCAAGACTCATGGCAATGGTTACGGCCGCCAGAGCGGCGAACGGCTGGCCTTCGACCCCGGCTCCAGCAACATCCTGTACACCGGCACCCGCTACAACGGCCTGTTCAAGAGCACCGACTCCGGCGCCAGCTGGACCCGCGTGAACAGCCTGAACGTGACCACCACGCCGAACGAGAACGGGGTCAATCTCGTGCTGCCGGATCCGACCAGCGTCGTCAACGGGGTGGCCCAGCGCCTGATCGTCGGCGTATCGCGCTTTAGCTCGGTGGGCCCAAACCTCTACCGCAGCGACAACGCCGGGCAGACTTTCACCGCCATCAGCGGCGCGCCCGGCAACGTCATGCCGCAGCGCGGTGCTTTCGACGGCCAGGGCAATCTCTATCTTACCTATGGTAATGGCGCCGGCCCGGGCTCGGTGAGCGACGAGCAACCGATGAGCACAGGCGGCGTATGGAAATACAACGTCTCGAACGGCAGCTGGACAAATGTCACGCCGACCGGCATGACGAACGCCTTCAGCGGCATCAGCGTCGACGCCGCCAATCCCCAGCGCGTGATCGCATCCACCATCAATATGTGGTGGACACAGTGGAACAATTATGGCGACCGGATTTTCCTCAGCACCAACGGCGGCGCCAGCTGGACCGACGTCATTGCCAACGCCACCAAGGCAACCGACGGCATCGACTGGATCGCTGACGAGTCCATCCACTGGGCGGGGTCGGTGGTCTTCGACCCATTCAACGGCCAGAGCGCCTGGGTCACTTCCGGCAACGGCGTGTTCAAGACCACCAATGTCGGCGCCTCGCAGCCTACCTGGACCTTTAACGTCAAAGGCCTGGAGGAAGCCGTGCCGCTTGGCGTCGTCAGCGTGCCGGGCGGCCCTCTCGTCAGCGTGATCGGCGACTTCGACGGCTTCCGGTACTACAACACCTACGGCTACGGCCAAAGGCTGGCACCGAAGATGGGCACCACCACCAGCCTGGCGATCGCCCCCGGCAATTCGGCCATCATGGCGCGCGCAGGTTCGCAGGTGCAGGTATCGCAAAACAGTTCCGTCAACTGGGGCACGGCAGCGGTCACCAACGGCTCCAAGGGCCAAGTGGCCCTGTCCGCCAACGGCAGCGTACTGCTGCACAGCCCGGAAAACTCGGCCACTACCTACCGTTCCCTCAATTACGGATCCAGCTGGACCCCGGTCAACAACCTGAATATCTCGAACGCTTTCCCGGTTGCCGATTCAATCAATTCGAACCTGTTCTATGCCTATGACCGCAGCAACGGCAAGTTCTGGGCGAGCTACGACGGCGGCGTGAACTTCTACAACGTCAGCAACCTGGACGCCTGGGGCGCGCCGCGCATCAAAGTCGCCCCCAACACGCAGGGCGATGTCTGGGTCCCGTTGAACAACAACGGCCTGGCGCGCTCCACGAACTCCGGCTCGTCGTTCACCAAGTTGAGCAACGTGACTTCCTGCGCCGGCATCGGCTTCGGCAAGGCAGCCAGCGGCGCGACCTACCCGACAATCTTCATCTGGGGCACCGTCAACGGCGTGCGCGGCCTGTTCCGCTCGACCGATATCGGCAACACCTGGCTGCAGATCAATGACTGGGCGCACCAGTATGGCTCCAACGGCGAGACCGTGGTGGGCGACATGAACACCTTCGGCGTGGTGTACCTGAGCACCGCAGGCCGCGGCCTGGCAGTCGGCCGTCCATAAGCATCCTTGGCCCTGGCAGCAGAAAGTGCGGCCAGGGCTTCGCTTCAGGCGAGAATGTCTGCGCTGATATCGCGCACCGATTTCACGCCGGTGAGCACCATGCTGGTACGAATATCCTTCTCGAGGATGGCAAGCAAGTTGCGTACGCCGGACGCTCCGCTGGTCGCCAGCGCGTACACGAAGGCGCGGCCGATCAGCACTCCGTCCGCCCCCAACGCCAGCAGGCGCACCACGTCCAGGCCGGTGCGCACGCCGGAATCGGCGAAGATCGTCAGGTCCCCTTTCACCGCCTCGGCGATGGTCGGCAGCGCCCGCGCCGTGGACAAGGCGCCGTCGAGCTGGCGCCCGCCATGGTTCGAAACGACGATGCCGTCGGCGCCGAAGGACTTGGCGTCGCGCGCATCCTGGGCATCGAGGATGCCCTTGATGACCATCGGCCCCTGCCATTCGTCACGAATCCATTGCAGGTCGTTCCAATCGATGCCCGGATCGAAGTTGGCGGCCAGCCAGCCCAGGTAATCGGCAAGGCCGGTGGGATTGCCGCGATAGGCCGAAATATTGCCCAGGTCATGCGGCTTGCCGAGCAGCCCAACGTCCAGCGCCCAGCGCGGATGCAGCATGGCCTGCAGCACCCGGCGCAAGGGCCCATTACGGCCGCTCATGCCGGAGTGCGCATCGCGATAGCGTGCGCCGGGCACCGGCATGTCGACGGTGAACACCAGGGTCTTGATGCCCAGCTCGCGGGCCCGCTGCAGGTAGTCGCGCATGAAGCCGCGGTCTTTCAGCACGTACAACTGGCACCACAGCGGTTTGGACGACTGCTCCGCCACCTCCTTCAAGGGGCAGACCGAAACGGTCGACTGGATAAAGGGGATATTGCGCTCCGCCGCCACGCGGGCTGCCTGTACTTCGCCGCGGCGCGCATACATGCCGGTAAGACCGACGGGCGCCAGCGCCAGCGGCAAGTCCTGCTTCACGCCGAACCATTCGGTGGACAGGTCAAGCTCCTCCGAGCCTTTCAGCACGCGCTGGCGCAGGTTGACCTGCTGCAGGTCGTCGACATTCGCCCGCAGCGTGGTTTCGGTGCCGGCGCCGCCGTCAAGGTAGTGGAACAGGAACGGCGGCAGCTTGCGCCGCGCCGCTTCCCGGTAATCGGTAGCAGAAGAAATGATCATCGATTTACGGCAGGTTGGTCTTTCAACGGGCTGGTGCCACAAGTTTATGCCAAGTGGCAGCAGCACTTGCCGCGCCGGCTCACGACGGCGCGGCGATCAGCGTCAGAAAGTATAACCTGCCGACACCCGGTAGCTGCGGCCCGGGTCGTACCAGGAGCGGCCCATATTGCCTGGGGCCTGCTGGTTGGTCTGCCGCGTTACGACGTTGGTCAGGTTGCTGACGTTGAAGCTGGCCCACAAGTGCTCGCCGATGCGGTAATTGATGCCGGCATCCCACTGTCCCACCGCCTCCTGCCAGACCGGCAGGCCCCAGCCCACGTCTGTCGGCGCAACGCCGCCGTTGGCGGCAATGCGCACTGGATCGGCGCTGGTGCCCTTGTCGCCCGAAGCACCGTACACCCCGGTTGCCAGCAGCGTGCGGTCACGCCAGCTGTACGCGAGGCGCGCCGAGATCGGCCCGCGGTCGTACATGAAGGCCGCGTTGAAGGCGCGCTTCGACATGTACGGCACCGGCAAGTCCTTGAACGGCAAGCCGTTGGTGTCGCAGCCATACAGGTTGCCGCCGATCGACAGGCTGCCTGCATTGCAGTAAGGCATATTGAAGGGGTGATACAGTTCCTGCTTGCCGTGCGTGTAGGTGAAGTTGGCGGACACGCCGAACCCCTTCGCCCACTCCGGCAGGCGCTCGGCCAGGCCGGGAAGCTTGTCCAGGTAGGTCAGGCCCGCGATTTCAACGCCGGCCAGCCAGAGTTTCGCGGCATTGGCCGGACCGGTGATTTCGAAGTCCTGTTCGTTGCCGGCCTTGTCCTTGATCGTCCTGGTGTAGGTCTCGGACATGATGATGTCCCTGACGTTCTTGTAGAACAGCACACCGGTCAGTGACTGCCCGTTCTGCGGGTACCATTCCAGCGAAACGTCGACGTTGTTCGCCTTGAGCGGCTTCAGCTTCACGTTGCCATCGTTCTTGCCCGTGTAGGTAACCATGCTGACGTTCTTGCCGCTGCTGTCCATGGTGACGTTCTGGCTCAGGGTAATGTACTCCTGCAGCTGGTCGAAGCCGGGACGGTAAATGCCGCGCGACAGCGCCAGGCGCGATTGCAGCTTGTCCGTCAAGTTCGCCTTCAGGTTCAGGCTCGGGACCACGTCGATATGGTTCGACTTGAGGTCCATAGGCTCGTCGATCGTGCCGAAGCGCGGCAGGCTTGGCGGGGTCGAGTCGCTATAGCTAGGCTTGAACACCGTATAGCCATGAGCCACCGTATTGGTCCGGATCACGCGCACGCCCGCGTTGCCTTCCACCGGATACTTCCAGTCATCGAAGCCGAAGCGCAGGCTGCCATACAGCGCTTGCGTGCCTTCGCTGTGTTCACTGACGTACTTCGGCTCGTCGCTGAAGCTATCGCGTATCCAGTCGCTACCCATCTGTGAGCAATCGGTGCTGGTGCCCTTGATCGCATTGGCGTCCTCGCAGTTATAGCGCAGGGCAGTCAACAATTTCTGGTAAGCGGCCGGCTTGTCCTGGATCAGGGCCCGGGTCGGCAGCACGATCGTTGGCGGTGAGCTCATGCGGCCGTTGAAGAAATTCGGGAAAGAGAAGGTTTCAACGCTGCCCAATGCCGCATAGCGCGGGTCGCTCAGGTAGCCGAAGTTGCTGCGCTGCCAGCCCAAGTCTGCCGGGTTGGGCAATTGCCCCGCCACCTTGGTGGTTGCCACGCCCCACTCTTCGGAGAAGGACTTCCAGCCGGTACCGGCGTTCTTGTCTTTCCTGGAGGAGCGCTTGGTCAGGCGCATGCCAAAGCGCACGTCGCGCAAGACTGCATGGTCGAAGACATATTTGCCGTCCACCTTCCACGCATACAGGTCCGCCTTGGCCTTGTTGACGTCAGGCTGCGAGATGTCCCAGTAATAGTTGGCGGGATCGGCCAGGAAGTTGCGCGCCTTCTCGTCGAAGTTGAATGCAGGCCGCGCGCCGGAAACGTCCACGCCCATGCTCGGCACGAAGGTGCCAAGGTTGATCATGCCAAAATCGCCCGAGTTGGTGGAATGGACCCACTGCAGGTCGTTCTGGAAAGACCAGCGCTCGTTGGCCTGCCACTTGAAGTTCCAGGCCAGCTCGCGCGTACGCCCTTTCACGTCGCTGTAATTGCGGGTGGTGCCCATGCGCAGGCCTCCCTCGGCGAACTGGTTCGCGCCCTTGCCACCGAGCGGATAGGTCAGGATGCCGGATTGGAAGACGCCATTGCCGTCGTACTTGGCGTCTGTATATTTCGTGAGGTAAGGATCTTCGCCGCCGGCGAAAATATTGTTGCCGAAGTTCGTGGAATTGAACGCGGAATCGAAGTACGTCAGCGAAGACTCCTTGCCGTTCTTCTTCCACTGCAAGGCGCCATAGAAGCCCTTGCGCTCGGTCTCCCCCGTGCTGGTGCCCCAGGAAGCGCCCACCGGCACCCACACCGTCTGGCCTGCAACGAGGTTGCTGCGCGGGTAGTAGACGGATTGGTCGATCGAATCGTAGCGGCTGGTGGTTTTACCGTACGACAGGTCAACCAGCGCGCCGAATTCGCCCATGTCGGTTTGCCAGCGGTTCGAGTACAGGCCCGAGTAGGCCGGCGAATTCTTCTTTCCCAGCACCGCATAGTTGTCCGACACGGTCAACGCGCCGCTCTGGCCCTTGCTGTCGAACGGCAGCCGCGTGCGCAGGTTGACCTGGCCGCTGATGCCGCCTTCAATCAGGTCGGCGGAAGGGTTCTTGTACACGTCCACGCCTGCCATCAGTTCCGGCGGCACGTCGCCCCAGCTCAGCTCACGGCCGGGCCAGCCCGCCGAAAAGGTTTCGCGTCCGTTCAGCGTGGAGGAACCCCAGGACAGGCCGCGCACCTGGATGCCCGAGCCTTCCACATCGAATCCCAGCCCATTGGCCGCCAGATTGGCGCCGGTACGCGTACGGTTGCGGTCCATGGTGACGCCCACCACGCGCTGCAGCACTTCGGTAATCGATTTATCGGGTAGCTTGCCGGCTTCATCGGCCACCACCGAGTCGACGATCAGTTCGGACTCCTGCTTGATGCGCTGCGCGGTTTCGACCTGGCGGCGCTGGCCGGTCACCACCACCACTGCCGGAGTGTCCTTGGCCGCCGGCTCCGTTGCTTCGGACTGGGCCTGCGCGGCGCTGCTGCACAGCATTGCAAGCTGCGCTGCGGCGAAAGCCAGCGCGGTCATCTTGAGTGGCTGCCTGGCGTTCGTTGTCTCAATTCTCTTCATTATATTTATCCTGTTTATCTGCTTTGCTTGCTGGCGCATCACTGGAAGGTAATCGGGCCGGTCAACGTAATCCGGGTCGGGTAGGTAGGCTTGTCCAGCGGAGTGCTGGAAACCGAAACGTTCATGCTGTCGGCGTTGAACGAAACCTGGACGATCGGGTAGTCCTGCAGCTCATTCCAGGTGTTGATGTCGCTCAGGCCGCACGCCTCGGCGACCGTCACATCGCGCAAGGAGACCGTGTAGTCGGTGGCGTCGGTGGTGGCCGGCTTGATTTTCGAGCGCAACGTCACGTTGCAGGCATCCTTGCCGTCTTTCAGCACAAAGTGGCCTAGGACCAGGTCGACATTGACAGTGTTGTTGCCCGTGTTGATCCATTCAGCGTTCTGCGCGATCCGGAACCTCATCGAAGCCTGCGAGTCGATTCGCACGCCGCTGATCATCGGGCCCACCTTGGAGATCTCTTTCAGGCCGGCGCCGAGCACGTGCAAGCCATAGTAGCCGCCGATCCAGCTGCCGTCGTTCGGCTTGTCGAGCTTGACGTTGAAGGTGAACCTGAGGTTGCTGCCGTCGTCCGACAGGACCTGGTCGCACCAGCCATTGCACCACCAGCCGTTCAGGTTCACGCCTGCATAGCCGTTGATGGCGCCCCCTTCCTTGGTGGTCGAGGCGTCCTTGAAGCCGCTGAAATGCGTCAGTACCGGCGCCTTTTCGGTACCGATCGGAATATTCTTGACCATGGTCGCCGTCGCAAAAATATCGCCGCCGTCCGATTGGGCGGTGATGGTGCACAGGCCATTGCCAACCTTGGTCATCGTGCTGCCGCTGACGGTGCACACGGTTGGCGTGCTCGATGAGAAGGTGACCGGCCGGCCCAGGTCGGACACTGCGGCCAGCGCTACCGGCTGCGAATCAAGCGCCTGCGCGCCGGGATTGCGGAAGGAAACCATATGCGGCCGCTTGGGGATCACGAAAAGCTGGCGTTGCGAAACCGGGGCGTAGCCTTCGAAGCCGGCCTGGGTGGCGGTCACCGAGCACTCGCCCGCTTTCAGCAGCGACAGCTTGTCGCCGCTCACCGAACAGACGTCCGGCGTATTCGAAGTGAAGGTGACCGGACCGCCGGAACTGGCGGTCGCCTTCAGGGTTGTACTTGCGACTTCAGGTGGAATGGCGACTTCGGCGCCGCCTGGGAAAGTGAAAGCCATTGTCTGCACAGCTCCGCCATCGCTACCGCCGCCACCGCCGCCGCAGGCGGCCAGCATCGCGGCACAGGCAATGGCGAATGCTGAATTCTGGTACCACATCGTTTGTCTCCTCATGGAATATCCCCTATTTGCTGCTTTTGTTTAGTTTGCGAATCGCCCGGGACGGCATGGATCGCCCACGGGTTCGCTATATATTGCAAACATTAATCATTGGCCGCAATTGCGATAATTCGCAATACGATGGATAAAATTCAACACACCGGGCCGGACGCCCGGCGTGCCGCCGCTTCTCAAGGCAAGCGCTCGAGGATCGCAACCGCGCCGCCGGCCGGCGCCAGTTGCAGCGGCAATACGTCGCGTGCAGTCACCACGCGCTCGACGCGGCGCACCGCATTTGGCGTATCGCCGTCTTCCCATACTGTGGCGCGGTAGCGCCCTGCTGGCAGGAAGCCGAGAGTCACGCGCTCGACCCGCTCGCCCTGCTCCGCGCTCATCGCCCCGAGGTACCAGCTGTCGCCCTTGCGCCGGGCCAGCACAATGTCCTGGCCCGGCGTACCGGACAGGAAGCGCGTGTCGTCCCAGGCGGTCGGTACGCGCTGCACGAAATCGAAACCGTCAGCGTTCTGGTAGGCGCCGGGATCGTCGGACACCATCTGCAGAGGGCTGTCGTACACGACGTACATGGCCAGCGCCTGGCCGCGCGTGGTTTGCGCCTGCGGATTCACTTCGCGCACGGCAAAGCTGGCCGGCGTGGCGTTGTGGAAGCCGCCCGGCGTGTAGTCCATCGGCCCGGCCAGCATCCGGGTGTAAGGCAGCATCAGGTTGTGGCGGGGTGTGATGGACTTGTCCATCTTGTTCCACTCGGCGCCGCGCACGCCTTCCTGGGTGATGAAATTCGGGTAGGTCCGCTGCAAGCCGGCCGGGACGTAGGCCCCGTGCAAGTCCAGCAGCAGCTTGCGCCTGGCCGTCGCCTCCGCGACCTGGTAGTAGAACGCCACGATGTCCTGGTCGTCTCGGTTCATGAAATCAATCTTGACGCCCTTGATACCCCAGCGGGCATACGTGTCCAGCACTTCATCCATGCGCTGCGCCACGTGCTCCCAGTGAGCCCACAACACCAGGCCCACTCCTTTGGCCGCCGCATATCGCACCAGTTCGGGCATATCGATGCCATCCGCCGCGCGCGTGATATCGGTGCCCGGCAGCGCTATCCAGCATTCGGGGCCGCTCCCCATCGCCCAGCCAGCATCGATCAGGTAGTACGGCAGTCCTGCGGCGGCAGCGAAATCAATGAAACGCTTATAGCTCGCCATGTCGGGCTTCATGCCGGCCAATGGTCCCGAGTACCAGTCCCAGGCTGCCTTGCCCGGCTGGACCCAGCTGAAGTCGCCCGCCGGTGCCGGATTCAGGTTGCCAACCAGGTGCGAACCGATCAAGTCGCCGACGCGGTCTCCCATCATCACTACGCGCCAGGCAGTTGTCAGTCCCGCCGGCGAGACGACGGCCGGCGCGCTGCGCTCCGGCGGCGCCGACAGCCGCAGCCGCAAAGCGTCACCCTCGCGGCTTAGCGAAGCTCCGGTATAACCGGCCAGGTTCGATTGGGTGATGGCGTAAGCGGTCCGGCCGGACGGAACGGTGCACACCACCGGCACGTCATAGGCCTGCCCGGCACGCAGCTGCGACACCTTCATGCGCTCGAACGGTGCTTCGTGCGCCCGGTCCGCCACTGTCACCAGGCATTCGGGATCACCTGCCGGGACGAAAGCCGTCTTTTCACCGCGCAGCCGCACCGCTTCAGTGCCGTCGATACGGTAACGGAACGCCACGCCGTCGTTATAGGCCCTCAGGTCGATCGACAGGCGCCGTCCCGCAGCCCCGCGCTCGCGGAACACCAGCGTCGCTCCGCGATACCGGTCTGCCGCTTGTGCCGCCTTGGTGGCGACCAGTGGAATGACCTGGTCGACCTTGACGTCCTTCCGCTGTTCCAGCACCAGCGCGCCCAGCTCGGGGACGCCGTCCAACTCCAGTCCAAGCGGCGAGGACGCAATTACGGCCTGGCCGCCGCGTGAGATGCTGAAGCGGCTGGCGTCCTGCTCGATCCGGATTGCCGTGCGCCCGTCCGGCGACGAGACGATGACCGGTGCAGCCAGCGCGCAAGCTGGCGGTACGAATGCGGACGCGAGCAACGCAACCGCCAAAGGTGTTCTTTTCATGGTGTGCGGGAAGGAAGTTGTTGGTACGCTGGATTGTGCAAGCGCCGGCACGCACCGAACAATTACGAAATTCACCGAACCTTGCAACGATATTTCAGCCAAGCCTCGCGCCGCATCGGGCGTTGACAGCGGCACCTTGCGCGAATGATAATGAGAAACATTCTCACCTAGCCAGCCACCTGCCAGCCCTTGGTCACTTCGCAAGTCGTCAAGGAGCTCTCAGTGCAGTCGTACCAGCCATTCCCGTTCAAATACCATCCGCTGGCCGCCGCCATCCTGCTTGGCCTGGCCGCGCAAGCGCAAGCCCAGGACCAGCAGGATCCTGCCATTGAAACCGTCGTCATCCAGGCGTCCCGCTCGAACGTCGCCGCGGACAAGGCGCCGCAAACCGTGGTCGTGATTACCCGCAAGGAGATTGAGCGGCAGTTGGCCATTTCGGGCAATTCGTCCGATGTATTGAGCAGCATCCTGCCCTCCTACACGCCCAGCCGCGGCAAGATGAACGGCTCCGGCGAAACGCTGCGCGGCCGCACGCCGCTGATCCTGGTGGACGGCGTGCCGCAATCGAACCCGGTGCGTCCGACCGGCCGCGAAGCCCACACCATCGACTACTCCATGGTGGAGCGCATCGAAATCGTACAAGGCCCTAACGCCATCAACGGACTCGGGGCAACCGGCGGCACCATCAACATCATCACGCGCCGCCCGGAAAAAGGAACGATGAACCAGCATGTCGACGTGCAGGTCACCGTGCCGACCACGCATGTCGAAGGCGACACCCTGAACTACAAAACCAGCTACCGCATCGAAGGCCGCCTGGACAAGCTGGACTACCTGTTCGCGGTTTCCTATGAAGACCAGGGCCTTTACCTGGACGGCAAAGGCCGCAGCATCGGCGTCGACGTCACCCAGGGCGACCTGATGGACTCGCGCAGCTACGACGTGCTGGCCAAGATCGGCTACCGTCCGGACGACCAGCAAAAGCTGCAGTTCTCCGTCAACCGCTACCGCATCAAGTCAAAGGCCAGCTACCTCGGCGTGGCCGGCGACCGCACGCGCGGCATTCCTTCCACTTCGGTGGAAGGCACGCCGCCCGGCGTTCCGGCCTGGAACGACGTGTGGACCAGCAGCGCCAGCTACAACCACTTCGATTTAGCGGGCATGGAAGTGTCCGCCATGGTCTTCAACCAGGAATTCGTCGGCCTGTTCGGCGCCGACAAATCGGCCACCTTCCAGGACGTGAAGATCGCGCCTTCCGGCACCTTGTACGACCAGTCGCGCGCAGTCGCCTCCAAGTTCGGCAGCAAAATCGGCTTGACCAAGGCCGGCCTGCTGGAGGGCCGCCTGAAACTGACCGCCGGCTTCGACACGCTGTCCGATAAAGGCAAACAGGATATGTACCTGACCGGACGCACCTTCGTGCCCGAATCGAAGTACACCAACCTTTCGCTGTTCTTCCAGGGGGAATACAAGGTATTCGACACCCTGACCCTGCACGCCGGCGTGCGCCGCGAAAACGCCGACCTGAAAGTGGACAGCTACCGCACGCTGGCCGCGTACAAGAATACCCTGGTCGAAGGCGGCAAGATCAAGTTCAATGAAACGCTGGCCAATGCCGGCCTGGTGTTCACGCCTGTCAAGGACGTCACCGTGTACGCCAGCTATTCCGAAGGTTTCGGCCTGCCGGACATCGGCCGCACCCTGCGTTCCATCAACACGCCCGGACAGAAGATCAGCAACATGCGCAACCTGGAGCCGATCCTGACCGAGGGCATCGAACTTGGCACGCGCGTACGCAAGGGTGACTGGGACCTGGACGCCGCGTACTACCGCTCCGACTCCGATTTCGGTGCGCGCGTGATCTCCGTTAATGGCGTGTTCAACATGGCGCGCGAGAAGACCCGCCTGGAAGGCTATGACGCCAGCGCTTCCTACCGTTTCAGCAAGGCGCATCGCGCCAGCGTCGCCTACGCCTACACCAAGGGCCGCTACGACAGCAACAGCGACGGCAGCCTGGATGCGAAGCTGGACGGGCTGAACGTGGCCCCCAACCGCCTGATCGCAAGCTGGAGCGCCAACTGGAGCGAGAAGCTGTCGTCCTATATCCAGGTGCAGCACGCCTTCAGCCAGAGCTTCGACGATCCGGCCAAAGAGTTCAGCGGCTACACGCTGAGCGACGCCTCGCTCAGCTACAAGCTGGCCAAAGGCACGCTGCGCGTCGGCATTGCGAACCTGTTCGACAAGGATTACATCACGTACTACTCGCAAAGCGCCCTGGTGGAACCGGCCCGGTACTTCGCCGGCCGTGGACGCAGCGTAACGCTAGGCTATTCGCTGGGCTTCTAGGCGCAGGCGCCTTCATAAGCGATCGTTCGCGGCGCGCGCGTCCCCATATCAGGAAACGCCTCGCAATGAACGTAGTCGGCGTCCTTGAACTCAATGGCGGTCTTGCACTGCGTTTCCTTCACCGCAGGCAGCGAAAACTTGCCTGCGCGCTGGACTTTTCCGTCCGGCTCAACCCAATAGCGCTTATCGCCATACTCGAACATCAATTGATTGTCACGCACAGCGACCGGCGTGGCGTCGACCGGAATTGGCCAGCGCCGGATCGCCTTCCCGGAGGCGTCCATTTCAACAGCCTTTTCGGATGTGAGCCGTCCCTTGCCGAACGGTGGAAGCTTGTCCACCTTCATGATCGCAATCACACCGCAGGGATGGTCTTCGACGGACTGGTAGCCCGCGACTCGCGAAACGTCGCCTTCGAACCAGAACGGTAAAGGCTCCGCAGCGAGCGCGGGGACTGAGGCTGCCATCAAGGCAAGGAACAAGTAACGCATCTAAACTCCGGAAATTGAAAATCGCCGGATATTAGCATGTCAATAACGCCTAGCTTGCTTCGATTGAAGTCTTCTGGCTTGCCCAGTATCCGTAATCGACGTGGATGTTTTCCATCAGCTCAAACAGGCTGGTTGCCTGGTTGGTCAGCAACAGCGTCCATTGCGAAAAGAAGTTGCCCTGCTTTTCCACCATCTTGGACATGGTGTTGGCATGACGGATCAAGGCATAGTCTTCGGCCAGGATGGCGCAGCCCTGGCGCCAGTCCAGGTTCTGCTGGTGCAGGCGCTGCATGACGGCCGCCTGCAGCTGCAGCCATTCGCTCCAGACTTGCGGGTCACCGAAGCGGCTCGCCAGCCCCGCCGACAATACGCTGTTGTGCAGCATGCGTGATGCCTGCCGCTGCGCCAGCGTGCCCGCCTTCATTGAGACAGCCAGCGGCGCGATGGCCCGGGACTCGCGCAAGGCGGGAACGCCTGGCTTATCGATCGAATTCAGTCCGACGGAAACGGGAAGTTTACTCATATCGTCCTCCAGGGTCGCTCAGGCGCAAAGACGGTCGAGCATGGCGTGGATCGCCTTGATCTGCACCGCTTCGCGCGAATAGTAGTCGGGAGCTTGCGGATTAGCGCTGGTATAACCCCACCAGTCCCAGCAGCCATCCGGGTTCTGCACGGCGTCATTGTCCGTACCCTCGGCCTGTGGATACAGCACGATGATGTCGTTGCTCTCCGCGATGTGGTTGTAGCCGGTGGTGGTGAAATAGCGGTTGCCGTAAGGCGGCTGGTTGGCGATATCGGCGCGGCCGTTGACGTAATCGGTGTAGTTGTAGCCCTGCTTGCAGCCATGCAGCGCGATGTGCACGCGCGGCTCTTTCACCTTCCCTGCAGCGACGTTGGACGGGATGTAGATATAGCCGAACTGGCTCATGCTCGCACGGTCAGTCGCGTCGGCAAAGAATTCGGTCTGGTCGAAGCGCAGCAATTGGCCGGAAAGGCTTTCCGCCGCGGGCTGCAGGTCGCTGTAGATATGGCGCAGGATGTCGTGCGATTGCATGAAGCCACCATTGTTGATGTAAGGCGGCTGGTTGGTGGACAGGCCCGAATCCTCGGGATTGTCGGTGATGATGCTGTGCCCTGCCGGCACATTGTCGACGTAACGGATATTCGCCGGCTTTACGCCCAGCAGCTCGTAGAACTTGCGGGTCCGCGCCACCACGTCCGAATCGACCACATCGTCTGCGCTGCCGGTGAAGATGTACAACCGGTCGTCGGCAAGATTGGTCACCGCGTCGATCATCCCCGCCTTTGCCGTCTGCCGGGCCATGTCCGCCAGCTTTTGCGCATCCGGCGACACCTGCGGGATCAGTGGATTCATGCAGATGTACAGCGAGTTCTCAATGCAAGCATCTTCGGCAGTCATCATGTCGTCCGGCCGGAACACCTCCGCGCACCGGAACGGCCCGCCTGCAATGATGCCCGCGCCAGCGAAGCTTGACGAATGGGCCAGGTGAAGCTGTACCGTCATGAATGCCCCCGATGATAAGCCGGAGATCGAGTTGTTTCGCCTGGATGCCTTGTAAGAACCGAGTTGGACGACCTTGCTGCTGGAGCTTGCGATCATGCTGAGCCTCCTGATCAAAGTGAACGCCACGACGGCGTCAGGCGACTATATCGTCGCGAGGAACATCATCGATTGAGCTCGCGCAAACCAAACGCGAGAGCGCAACTGTGCGAATCCAGCTTATCAGCGCGCTAGACGGCAAAGTGCGTGCATTGTCACGAATGGGCGCCTGCCAACACGAACTTTTTTCATGGCATCCTGTCTAACGTCAAATCCCTTTACTGAAGTGTGAGTCAGAGTTGAGGCTTACGTACGGGAGGGAACAATGGACTATGAGGCGCGTATAGCGAGAACCGAGGCAATAATGGAAACAAACCGACTAGAGATTGACCGCTTATATGCCGCCGTGTCAGAACTTCGAAAACTGATCCTTGAACGATCAGATCAACTGCAAGCGGAGCTGGTAACGCAACGGGCCTGTTTCGACGAGTCTTTCCGCGAACAGCGCAATCGAGTAGATGAGGGATTCAAAGAAGTGCGCCGTGAAGCCAGCATTAACCAGCGCTGGATGATCGGGCTGACGCTCGCCAACACGACAATGATTCTCGGCCTCGGCGGCAAATTGTTCGGCCTGTATTGACCGCCGGGGCATTTCATTTCCTAAGCGAGAAGTTATTGCGAACCGGAAGGCTTGCGGTATCCCGATTCCATCCACGCCGTCGCGCTTGCGACGCTCAGCTTGAAATTCGGCGCTACCCTCACCTGTGCCTGTTCCTCGCCGAATGGATCGAAGGCGGTCAGGGTTGCGAAGGGATCGTCTTCATCCGGAGTGATGTCGAGGTTGACGGTGATGTAGGCGGCGCCCTCGGTGTGGACGCGCACGCTGCGGTGCAGTTGGGCGTGCAATTGCTGCTCGTGGCGACGGATCACTTCATTGGCGGTTTTCACCAGGGTGTTGAAGGCATTCACATCCAGCGGCTTTGGATTCTTCTTGTCGCGGCCCATGGTCCAGGGACCGACCAGCGCCGGTTCCGCCTCGCCATCCTTGATCATTGCCACCGCCCAGCCATCGTCATCTTCATTCTTGATGACGCGCGCGGTCCAGCCGTTGTCCTGCCAGACGCGGTCTTCCTGCACCAGCATTTCCTCTTCCATCAACTCATCGATCATCGCGGCTCCAGTGTTAGCTTGCTGAAAATACTGTGATTATATACAGTTATTTATTTCCAGCAAGTAGCGCAACGATCAGTACCGCCCAGCGGCGAGATCGGCCATGTACTGGTCGTATTTGCCGCTTTCCTTCAGTTTGCGCAGCCCACGATTGAAGCGCTCGATGTAACGCGCATTTTCGGCATCTGCACGCCGCATGATCAGCCGATATTCAGTGGTGTTGTAGCGCCCTGGCGCTACAGTGATGCCGGCGGCTTCTTCCGGCTTGAACCTGGTGCGCAGGATATAACGGCCTGCATCAAGGCTGGCAGGGACAACGTCCACGCGCCCGGCCACCAGCTTGCGCAAGTTGAGCTCCTCGTTGGGCGCGCGGTCCAGGTGGACGCCG
The DNA here is from genome assembly GCA_946482635.1 of uncultured Duganella sp. Next base: position 26,131 of record CAMLSG010000003.1, on the reverse strand, counting down.
GGAACCGCCTCGAAACGGTACTCGTAGCCGGCCACGCCACCCACACGCAGGCCCGCCAGGTCGGCATCCTTGGTCCAGGTGAAGTTGTAGCCCTTACGGAGGAAGAACACGGATTGGGCCTCCAGCACGGTGTCGCTGGACAGGAATTCCCGTGCACGCTCGGTCGTCAACGGTCCTACGCTCCAGACTACCGAGCCGTTGACTAGCCCACGCTGCGCTTCAGCATAAGCGCGCGGCCAGGGGCGGAACACATATTTGACGGTAATGCCTTCCAGCGCGAAGGCTTCCGACACGATGCGCGACACGGCGCCGTAATGCGGCAAAGTCTCGGACAGGTAAGGCAACCACTCGCCGTTACTGAGCGTAATCGTCTCCGCCCGCGCCAACGGTACGGCGAGTAAGCTAACCAGAAGTGACTTCCAATGCATCACTCCAGCATAGCGCAGAATCCTCAGTCTTTGCCGAGCGACCACTGCCCTGCACCGCCAAGCGCGGTTGCAGTCACGACCAGCAAGAGGAACAGGGCATGCAGGTTGCCCAGGACGGGCGCGCCGTGAATCCAGCCAAGCACGATCGGCAAGCCCACCACCAGGGTCAGGACAGCACTGGCGTAAGGCATCAGGAGGCCGATCATGATCAGTGCGCCGCACAGCATCTCGGTCAGGTGCAAGGCCCAATAGCCGGCACCGTTAAGGCTGGATGGGAAGCCGGAATGCCGCAGGGCCTGGAAGCCCATGAGGATGGCCATGCCGCCAATGGCGAGGCGGAGGAAGAAGCGGGATGCATCGAGACGGGTTTTGGAAACTGCCATTTAAAATCTCACGAATGTTTGAAAAGGAACGCTGTGCCGCGCGATTTTCGCACCCGGCAAGCGCCCCATCAAGGGCCTATTTCTTCGGGTTGATGATTTGTTTCAGCAACACGAACACTTCGTGGCGAATCGCCGGCTCGTTCTCCTTGAATTCGCGATCGGCCTTGATGTAGGCCGGCTTCTTCAAGGCTGCCTGCTCGGCAGGCGTGGCCTTGGGGGCGGCCGGGTAAAGCTGGGCGCCGCTGTTGTAGATGCTGTCCAGCGACTTCTTGCCGTAGCTGGACTCGTAGAAGCGCGTCATCTCGGTCACCGTCTCCGGGCTGAGAAGGCGGGCCACCGGCGTTGCCAGTCCCGAATAGATGGTTTCCGCTGGCGTTGCCATCACTTTGTCCATCACGCGTTTGCGCTCGGCTTCCGATGCGTAGCGACTCATGCCTGCGGTCATGCGCATCATTTTCTCGGCTTGCATCGCCGCCAGGAGGTCGTGCGTGGCCTTGACCTGCTTGGCATCCGGGTTCGGGTTGGCCGCCTGGGCGCTCACAGCAAGCGAGGCGGCAAGCAAAATTGCGGAGATCAACTTCATATCGATTCCTTTTGTTGAGTACGAAAACAAAAAGCCCCGAGTTTCCTCGGGGCTTTTCGCTTGAATCTGGCGGAGGCGGTGGGATTCGAACCCACGATACAGGTTTTGCCCGTATGCTTCCTTAGCAGGGAAGTGCCTTCGGCCACTCGGCCACGCCTCCTCGTTGAACTGTTACTGCGTCAACGCGACCGCAATATTAAAGACCGATACCGCTTTGGTCAAGGATAATACGGAAGTTTTTTTGGAAATATTTATTCTTTTTCCAGTTCAAATGCCTTGTGCAGGGCGCGCACCGCCAGCTCCATGTACTTCTCGTCGATCAGGACGGAAATCTTGATCTCGGAGGTGGAGATCATCATGATGTTGATGCCCTCTTCCGCCAGGGTCTTGAACATCTGGGAAGCCACGCCAACGTGCGAACGCATGCCCACGCCGACCACGGAGATCTTGGACACTTTGGCGTCGCCCACCAGGGTGTGGTGGCCGATTTCGCCCTTTTCGTTGTGCAGCACATCCATCGCCTTCTGGTAGTCGTTGCGCGACACGGTGAAGGTGAAGTCGGTCTTGCCGTCCACTGCCTGGTTCTGGATGATCATGTCGACTTCGACATTGGCTTCGGCCACCGGGCCCAGGATGTGGTAAGCGATGCCTGGACGGTCTGGCACGCCCAGCACGGTGATTTTGGCCTCGTCGCGGTTGAAGGCGATGCCGGAGATGACTGCTTGTTCCATGTTTTGGTCTTCCTCAAACGAAATCAGGGTGCCCGAGTTGGCTTCTTCTTCCAGATCCATCAGCGGATCGGTCAGCGAGGACAGCACGCGGGTCGGTACGCGGTAGTTGCCGGCGAATTCCACCGAGCGGGTTTGCAGAACTTTGGAACCCAGCGAAGCCAGTTCCAGCATCTCTTCAAACGTGATCGCTTTCAGGCGGCGCGCTTCGGACACCACGCGCGGGTCGGTGGTGTAGACGCCGTCGACGTCGGTGTAGATCAGGCATTCGTCAGCCTTCAGCGCGGCGGCAATCGCAACGGCCGAGGTATCGGAACCGCCGCGGCCCAGGGTGGCGATGTTGTCGTTCTCGTCCACGCCCTGGAAGCCGGTAATGATCACAATGCGGCCCTTGTCCAGGTCTTCGCGCACGCGGCCGTCTTCGATCGACTGGATGCGGGCTTTGGTGAAGGCGGAGTCGGTTTTAATCGCTACTTGCCAGCCGGTGTAGGAAATGGCGTCCTTGCCGATCGCTTGCAGCGCCATCGACAGCAGGCCCACGGACACTTGCTCGCCGGTGGAGGCGATCATGTCCAATTCACGTGGGTCAGGCGGGTTCTGGATTTCCTTGGCCAGGGCAATCAGGCGGTTGGTTTCGCCGGACATTGCCGACGGAACGACTACCACCTGGTGTCCCGCATCGTGCCATTTGGCGACGCGACGCGCGACGTTCTTGATGCGTTCCGTCGAGCCCATCGACGTGCCGCCGTACTTGTGAACGATTAAAGCCATGCTGATTTTCCGCATTGATGTGATAAAGGGAGCCCTTTACTCTACATGCTGCGTTGCAAAATCTCAAGTCAAAAAGCTCATACACTCATACCTATTTGGCATAAGTTCATATGTCTAGACAGGTGTCGGCAAAAATTATTTGGTTTCCCAGCGAAACACCAAACGATGCTCTGCACTGGAGCTCAGTTTGCGGCAATCCATGCCGATACCGGCGGCATACAGGATATCGCCGGGGATCGATACCATCGGCAGGCGCTCGCGCTCCCAGGCCGGGATGCCCAGGGTCTGGTAGTGCTGCTTGAGCGTGCGCGTGGGGCGGTTGCGGGCGGGCTTGAGCTTTTCGCCGCCTTTGCGCAGCTCGATCGTCAGTATTTGCTGCCGCAGCCAGTCGGGATCGAGACCGAGCGGCGCGAGTTCGACATGCAGCGTGCCGCCGAATTCAGGGAAATCGATGCTGCCCTCCCCGTTCCAGCGGAAGCTCTCCCTCTGTTCGGCGTCGGCTTCTGCGCGGCGCGGCACGAGGTAGAGGCGGTCGCGGTGGCGGCGCACTTCGCAGTCGGGATGGGTGACCTTGAGGTTGGCGTCGTCGCGCGCGGTCAGGGCCTGTTCCTGCATTTCGGCCAGCCAGCTGGCTGATGGCAGGCGGATGCCGCGCTCGGCGAACCAGTGGCGCAGCAGGTTGGAGGTGCGATCAGCGCTGAGCGTACGAACCTTTGCCATATCCAGGCTGTCTTCGCCGGCCAGGCAGATGCTCAGGTCGTCGGCCGCTTGTTCGGTCAGCAGGCGCTGCGCGGATTGCGCGTGGCGTGCGCTGCGGGCGAAACGCTCCTGGTAGCCGGGAAAGGCTTCGGCCAGGCGCGGCATGACTTCGTGGCGCAAGGCGTTGCGGGCGTAGCGGGTGTCGGCGTTGGATTCGTCTTCGATGTGAGCGATGGCGTTTTCGCGCACGTAGCCTTCGAGATCGGCGCGGCTGGCCTGCAGCAGCGGGCGGGCCAGCAGCACGTCGGGGGTGCCAAGCAGCGTTGGGGCGCGGTTGAAGGCGTCCATGCCGGACATGCCGGCCGGGCCGGCGCCACGCAGCAGTTGCAGCAGGATGGTTTCGGCCTGGTCGTCCAGGTGGTGGGCGGTAAGGAGCAGGTGCACGCCGTGCTCCATGCAGAGTGCGCCGAGGGCTGCGTAGCGTGCTTTGCGGGCTGAGGCTTCGCTTCGGTCGTCGAGGGTGACGCGGCGGCTGGCGAAGGTGATGCCAAGGCGCTCGCATTCGGTGCGGGCGTGGGCCTCCCAGGCGTCGGCGTTGGGGCTCAGGCCGTGGTGGATGTGGAAGGCGTACAGTTTGCGGCTGCTCGCTGCTGCTAGGTGCAGCAAAGCGCTGCTGTCCAGGCCTCCGCTGTAGGCGATTGCGATCGGGCCTTGCGGGAGTTCGGCGAGGGAGTGCTGGAGTATTTGTTGGGCGCGCATACAAAAACCGGTAAACCAGGGTCTGACCCAAGGGTCAGACCCGATACGCGACGGCTGCGTGACTTGAACCAGGGTCAGACCCTTGGGTCTGACCCAGATTTACCGGTTTTATTCGGAAGCAGTAGTTTCTTTGAACTTGCCGTAGCTCATCAGCTTTTCATGACGAGCAGCCAGCAGGTCCTTGGTCTTCACGCCCTGGAACTGGCGCAGCGAATCCGCCAGCGCGCGTTTCAGCATCTTGGCCATTTCCTTAGGATCGCGATGTGCGCCACCCAGCGGCTCATTGATGATCTTGTCGACCAGGCCAATCGCCTTCAGGCGGTGCGCAGTCAGGCCCAGCGCTTCAGCCGCATCGGATGCGCGCTCGGAAGTCTTCCACAGGATCGAAGCGCAACCCTCAGGCGAAATCACCGAGTAAGTCGCGTACTGCAGCATCAGCACGGAATCGCCGACCGCAATCGCCAGCGCGCCGCCGGAGCCGCCTTCGCCGATGATGGTCGCGATCAGCGGCACTTTCAGTTCCGCCATCACGTACAGGTTGTGGCCGATCGCTTCCGACTGGCCGCGCTCTTCCGCGTCGATGCCAGGGAATGCGCCAGGGGTGTCAACGAAGGTGAAGATAGGCAGGTTGAACTTCTCGGCCAGCTTCATCAGGCGCATGGCCTTGCGGTAGCCTTCCGGCTTCGGCATGCCGAAGTTGCGCATGGCGCGTTCTTTGGTGTCGCGGCCCTTCTGGTGGCCGATCACCATGCATGGCTGGCCGTTGAAACGGGCAAAGCCGCCCACGATGGACTGGTCGTCCGCATAGGTGCGGTCGCCGTGCAGTTCGTGGAAGTCGGTGAAGATTTCGTTCACGTAGTCCATGGTGTATGGACGTTGTGGGTGGCGGGCGATCTGGGAAACTTGCCAAGGCGTCAGCTTGGCGTAAATGTCTTTGGTCAGTTGCTGGCTCTTCTTGGCCAGGCGGTCGATCTCCTCCGAAATATCGACAGCCGAGTCGTCTTGTACGAATCGCAGCTCTTCGATCTTGGAATCCAGTTCCGCAATCGGTTGCTCAAAATTGAGGAAAGTCGTTTTAATCATTGTACCTCCGAGTGTTTTTTTGCATCTCCGACAACACTGCTTTTGGCGGTTGCCGGTGAGAATTTGCGCTATTTTACCGGAACCGGATCAAGGCTACGCCATAAATACCACGTCGCGACCGTCCGGAAGGGTTCCCAGTTGGCCGAAACCTCGCGCGCATCGCTACGCGACACGGGCTCCCCGGAAAAATAATTCTGGCTGATTCCACTAATCAGCCGGCTGTCGTCGAGCGGCAGCACGTTGGGTCGGAGCAGATTAAATATCAAAAACATCTCTGCTGTCCAGCGCGTAATGCCGCGAATTTGAACCAGTTCAGCGATAACTGCTTCGTCATCCATTTGCGCCCATTGGGCGGCGTGGACCTTCTTATTCTTGAAATGATCGGCCAGATCCAGGATGTATTCGGCCTTGCGCTTTGAAAGGCCGCAGCCTGCCAAAGCGGCGGCGCCGGCCTTTTGTACGGCCGCCGGCGTGAATTTGGGACAGGATTCCAGCAGCTTGGCCCACGCCGCATTGGCGACCTGGGTCGTAACCTGCTGGTTGACGATGGCGCGCGCCAGGGTGATAAACGGGTCGTCGTGGCCGACCAGGTGCAAGTCACCGAACTGGGGAATCAGGCGGTTCATGATGCGGTCGCGCTTCATGAGCTCTGCCTTGGCTTCCTCCCAATACGGCGGCACCGGGGCCTGATCCCCGTTTTCCCTGGATAGAACCATTACGCGCGGCGCCAGTTCGTGGTGCCGTCAGGCTTGTCTTCGAGGACGATGCCTGCCGCCAGCAGGTCGGCACGCACCTTGTCGGCAGTGGCGAAGTCGCGCGACTTCTTGGCTGCGGCACGGGTGGCGATGGCAGCTTCAATCGCCGCTTCGTCCATGCCCTCGCCTTCCGCGCCTTTCGGGGCGGCCTTGCGGTATTCCTCAGGGCTGCGCTCCAGCAGGCCCAGGACAGCGGCCAGGCCTTTCAGCTGGCGCACGGCTGCGGGCGACTTGGTCTTGTTCACTTCCGACGCCAGGTCGAACAGCACCGACACCGCGATCGGAGTGTTGAAATCGTCGTCCATCGCTTCGGCAAAGCGCTTGGCGTTGTCTTCGTTCCAGTCCAGCGGCTGGCCGTCGCCTTCCACGCCGTCCAGCGCGGTGTACAGGCGGGTCAGCGCGCCGCGCGCGTCTTCCAGGTGCACGTCCGAGTAGTTCAGCGGGCTGCGGTAGTGGGCGCGCAGGATGAAGAAGCGCACCACTTCAGCGTCGAACTGCTTCAGCACTTCGCGGATGGTGAAGAAGTTGCCCAGCGATTTGGACATCTTTTCGCCGTCCACGCGCACAAAGCCGTTGTGGACCCAATAGTTGGCCAGCGTCTTGCCGGAAGCACCTTCCGATTGCGCAATCTCGTTCTCGTGATGCGGGAACTGCAGGTCAGCACCGCCGCCGTGGATGTCGAAAGTCTCGCCCAGCAGGGAGCACGACATGGCCGAGCACTCGATGTGCCAGCCCGGACGGCCCTTGCCCCACTTGGAATCCCACTTCACCTCTTCCGGTTCGGATTCCTTGGCAGCCTTCCACAGCACGAAGTCCAGCGGATCGCGCTTGCCGGTATTCACGTCCACACGCTCGCCGGCGCGCAGGTCGTCCAGCGACTTGCCTGACAGCTTGCCGTAGCCTTCGAACTGGCGCACAGCGTAGTTAACGTCGCCGTCGGCCGCTTTGTAGGCCAGGTCCTTGGCTTCCAGCTTTTCGATAATGCCCAGCATCTGCGGCACGTATTCGGTCGCTTTCGGCACGTCGGTCGGGTTCAGGATGCCCAGGGCTTCGCAATCCTCATCCATGTATTTGATGAAGCGGCCGGTCAGTTGGCCGATCGTTTCATTGTTCTCGACCGCACGCTTGATGATCTTGTCATCGATGTCCGTGATATTGCGCGCATAGCGCACGTCGTAGCCCGATGCCTTCAGCCAGCGGTAGATGACGTCAAACGCCATCAGCATGCGGCCGTGGCCCACGTGGCAGTAGTCGTATACGGTCATCCCACAGACATACATCCGGACCTTGCCCGCCTCAATGGGTTTGAACGACTGCTTTTCGCGTGCCAGCGTGTTGAAAATCTTTAAATTGCTCATCGGACTAGAAGTAAACGGGTCACTGGTGCGAAACGCCTGGGGCGTCGCACCGGTGCTCGGTGTGTACCAGGGGGATGTTTGGTCCCTTTGTTATAGTTCTACTTTGTTAGAATGGAACGTCTGGCGAAGTATAGCACTGAAAAATTCGCGCACGCGAGTCGCAATTCTTATAAAGGAAACAAGAATGCAGAAGAAATGGATTGCCCTGCTGGCCGGCCTGCTGATTGGCAGCGCCGCGGCAGCTGCCGACAACCCTCAAGTATCGATCAAGACCAACCTCGGTGAAATCATCGTAGAGCTGGATCAGGAAAAAGCCCCGATTACGACCGCCAACTTCCTCGCCTACGTCAAGAGCGGCTTCTATAAAGACACCATTTTCCACCGCGTGATCAATGGCTTCATGGTGCAAGGCGGCGGCTATACGGTCGACCTGAAAACCAAGCAACCGCTGCGCCCGGACATCAAGAGTGAAGAAAAGAACGGCCTCTCCAACCTGGCCTATACCATCTCGATGGCGCGCCACGACTCGCCGAATTCCGCCAATTCGCAATGGTTCATCAACGTGGTGGACAATATTGGCCTCGACTATCCGAATATGCAAGGCCACGGCTATGCCGTCTTCGGCAAGGTCATCCAGGGCAAGGAGACTGTCGACAAGATCAAGGTGCTGCTGGTGGACGACAAGCCGGGCTTCCAGAACATCCCCGTAAAACCGGTGATAATCAAGTCGGCCACGGTGCTCAAGAACCGCATCGTGCCGCCTGCACCACCGGCTCCTCCGCCGCCAGTTGCCGAACCCGCACCAGCCCAAGAACCTGCCCCGGTACAGGAGCCCACTCCTGTTCCGCAGCAGGAGCCTGTAAAATAACGCTTTTTCAGTAACACAAAAGGACAACAAGATGACCACCATCACCATCACCACCAACAAAGGCACCATCGTTGCCGAGCTGGACGCAGAGAAGGCGCCGAAGACCGTTGAGAACTTCCTGCACTACGTGAACGCTGGCCACTACAACAACACCATCTTCCACCGCGTGATCGATGGCTTCATGATCCAGGGCGGCGGTTTCGAGCCAGGCATGAAGCAGAAGCCAACCGACCAGACCGTGGAAAACGAAGCCAAGAACGGCCTGAAAAACGAGCCATACACCCTGGCCATGGCACGTACCTCGGCTCCGCACTCCGCGTCCGCCCAGTTCTTCATCAACGTGAAGAACAACTCCTTCCTGGACTACCCAGGCCAGGACGGCTGGGGCTACGCCGTATTCGGCAAAGTCACCCAGGGCACCGAAGTGGTTGACGCGATCAAAGGCGTGAAGACCACCCGTTCCGGCATGTTCTCCGACGTGCCAGCCGAAGACATCATCATCGAAAAAGTCGAAGCGGCTTAATTTGATTCTCTTCGTATCAGACCTGCATTTGCAGCCGGCGCGGCCGGTGCTGACGGAAGCGTTCCTGCGCTTCCTCGACGAACATGCGCTCGGTGCAAAGCAGCTCTACCTGCTGGGCGATATATTTGAGTATTGGGCAGGCGATGACGACCTGCCGGATCCCTTCCACCAGCAGATCGTGTCCGCCCTGCGCCGCGTAAGCGACGCGGGCGTGCAGCTATTCTGGATCGCGGGCAACCGCGACTTCCTCGTCGGCGAAGCCTTCGCCGCAGCAGCAGGACTGACCCTGTTGCCCGAAACCTGGGTCATCGACGTCTACGGCCAGCGCATCGTGCTGGTACACGGCGACGCCCAGTGCACGCAAGACGTGAAATACATGGCCTTCCGCGCGCAGGTGCGCCAGCCCGCATGGCAGCAGCAATTCCTGACCATGCCTTTGGCGCAGCGCAAGCAGATCATTGCCGGCTTGCGCGAGCAGAGCAAGGCAGGCCACGCCGAGAAGTCCTACGAAATCATGGATGTGACCCCGGAAGCGATTGCCGATGTATTCGCGCAAACCGGTACCAGCATCATGATCCACGGCCACACCCACCGTCCCGCCCTGCACGAAATCGCCGGCACCCGCCGCTACGTGCTGCCCGATTGGGAGCCCGAATCCACGCCCCCGCGCGGCGGATGGATCTCCATCGCCAGCGACGGAAGCATCGTCCGCCACGCACTCGACGGCACCATACTCTGACGCCATGCACATCGCCATCCTCACCTTCGACGGCTTCAACGAAATCGACTCGCTGGTGGCGCTTGGCATCTTGAACCGGCATAAAAAGCCGGGCTGGAAAGTATCGCTGGCAACGCCAAGCGAACAAGTCACCTCAATGAATGGCGTCACGCTGCACGGACAGTGCAGCCTGGCCGATGCCTGCCAGGCCGACGCGGTACTCGTCGGAAGTGGCATCCGCACCCGGGACATCGCCGCAGATCCCGCGATGATGGCGCAACTGCGGTTCGATCCAAGCCGCCAATTGATCGGCGCCCAATGTTCCGGGGCCCTGCTGTTGGCCCGCCTCGGCCTCCTGGCCGGCCTCCCCGCCTGCACCGACTCGACAACCGCCCCGTGGCTGTCCGAAGCAGGCGTGCAGGTACTGCCACAAGCCTTCCACGCCATCGGCAACATCGCCACGGCCGGCGGCTGCCTTGCCTCGCAATACCTCGCCGCCTGGGTCCTGGCCCGGCTTGATAGTCCCGAAGCGGCCCGCGCCGCACTGCATTATGTCGCCCCGATCGGTGAAAAAGAGGACTACGCAAACCGCGCACTAAGCCATATCACTGCTTATCTCTGATTACCAACGCTTCCACCATGGCTTTTTCTCGACCGTGAAGGCCATGGGTGGAATGGCAGCGAGTATTCGTCTGGATCTTCTTCGGGATCAACCGCTGGACGTTCTCCCGACCAGAACGACGCTTCAAACGCGCGCCTTGCACCTCATCCATCAACTATCGGCACGATCACAGCATCGCCGCTTGTAACCTGATTGGATGCGAAGTCTGTCATTTGCTTAAGGCCGGTGCCAGGTGCATTGGCGGAATGTCAGTCGAAATTATGTTCGATTTCGATTGCCCTCTTATCTGATTCGCCAAACCGCATGAATCAAATTCCTTAATCTTCGAAAAACCGATCCGTCGTTACAGAATACGATTTGCGCGTCTGATCGAACAAATCGACCAAAATAACTGGCGCCCCGGCAGATTCATCGTTAATGAATACGACGAGATTCCCGTGGATGAACCTTTTCTGAGAAGCGGGGAACGCTCCATTTGATTCTTTTTGCTGGCGTAACTCAATACCCCAGTTTCGAACTTCTCGAAGAACCCAGTGATTGTGGAGCTCTCCAAGCCCAAGCGTCGCAACAATCGCCATCAAAAACAACCCAGGCGGTCCTATCACCAAGCTAAGCAGAACGTTCTTTAGGCCCGCCCTTTGAACCAGCAAGCTTATCAGCAGGCCAATTGAGATTATTGGGCAAACAAGGAATGAAAAAAATGGGGCGCCCAGATAAAGTACGTCGGCATAGATGAAAAGCAGCACCAGCATGCCTGTTAAAGCAAACCTGACCACTGCGCTGCGTCCAATTCCACTTTGCATGGTCTCGATGGTCATATTTCACTCATCCTTGAGTAAGCGCGGCCAATAACGAATCTCCTCTGTTGGCTCGTCAGGAACAAGCGAACTAAACAACTTCTTATGCTTAACTCCCGTAGCCTCAAAGTAGATTTGAGAAAAGTAGGATTCGGCACCGTCTCCACCACTCAATGTCAGAACATATCCTTTTCTTTCACTACGAAGTGTGGCATCACGTATGTTGGTCAAATCGAGGTAGACCGAGCGCGGGACAAACAGTGCTTCATCATTGACCAAGATTTCCAGCCTTTCCAAGCTGCCAGACTCGTCTTTGACTCGCCTCGGATGGAGAATCACCTTGGCTCGCGCATGTTGCCCAGCCACTGAAACGGTTCGGATTGGTCGAATACCGTCGGGCGGAGCAAGTTTGGCAAATTGCAAGGGCTCATAACGGTTTTTCACACGAACGATCTTGTAAATGCCGCTGGGAGTAGATGCTTCATCGCAGCAGTCTTTGAATTCGATCTTTAGCTGGAGCATTCCCCAATTCTCCCGCTTCAGCCAGGACTGATACTCCTTCGCCGACACGTCCTCGCTTGGCGGCCCTAACTTCTCGACAATTTGCCGGTGGTTTAGGTTGTACAAGTCCGCATTCCACTCAGTCGGCCACTCCTTTTCACGAGATTGAGCGACGAGGTATGGATACTCATACACCGCCCCCGCAACCAACAGTGCCGCGATGAGCGAAAAGACGATAGCCACCCAGGTCTTCATTCAGTCTTTTCCATCGGAAGTTGATCAGCGCCTTTGGGCAGCTTTCTCGGCCACACAACCAGATCACGAACCAAATCGTAGATAAGCAAGACGCCAAGGCCGCCGAGGAAACTACCGTACAGAATCTTGCCGGCGGCGTCCCCAAATAAGGGAACGATCGGATCCGCCCAACAGCGTCTGCGACAAAAGCTCTCTAACGGTGTAGACGCCACCATTACGACGATTCCCGACAGCACCAAGGCCAGGCCGCCCGCTGCAATCCAGCGCCGAAACAGAATTTGAAGAAGTTTCACTTAACGTGCGCATCTCGACGCTGACGTTTGCACGCCAACAGTTCGAAAATCGTCTTGCAACTCGCGGCAAATATGAGGCTCCAGCACGTGACCGCGATCACCGCGCCAATCTGGACACTGGATTTGAACAGGAATGCCCAACTAAACAATAAGTACGCCGCCGTGAAAGAGCTCAGCAAATAGACTGGAGCTTGTGCCCGGTCTTTCAGTCGCAGGCCGGCCGCAGGGAGAAAGAACACGATAAACAGCGCGGTCAAAGTGCCTACGCTCTTGAGCGGATCGACGTTGAGGTCTCGCAAGGCGTCCTGTGCCATCTCGTGGCCATACAAATAAGTGTCGGCACCCACAAACCGTTCTCCCGGATCCGACTTGGAGGTGCAACGTGAAAGGGGAAGGACAAAGCAGGCCATCAGCAAGATCGCCGCTATGCGCTTGACCAGCATAAGCATCCCCTCCTTATCCATTTTTTTCCATAATTTCATTGCTGAGATGTTAGCACCATTGCTCAGATTCAATGGATTAATTTGCAATGCGTGACGTGCCAATTACTTGACATCATTGCGACATTTGTCACATACTTTCGCACACCGTCACAAACTTAGTCAGACCATGTTGATCCCATCTACCCCTGAACTATGCGTACTCAAGGCCCTCTGGCGCCAAGCACCTTTGAGTGCCCGCGAAATCCATGAGGCGGTGGAGGAAGAACTTGCCTGGTCTTTCTCGTCGACGCGAAAGACCGTGGAACGCATGATGGAGAAGCAGATGGTGGCTCAGCACGTCCGCCACGGCGTGCAGGTGTACGAGGCCTTGCTCGACAAAGTCGAAACGCTTGCCGCCTACGCCCACGACTTCGGCACGCGCATCATGGAACTGGACACACCACTTCCAGTGAATATGTTCGCAGGCAGTAAACTGGTCGATGCCAGCGAGCTGGCGCAGCTTGAACAAATGCTGTCCGACTGGCCCGATGAGGACGACGCAAAGTGAACGACTTCGACTTATTGTTGATGCGCTTCCTGCTGGCGAGCCTTGGCTGCTTCGCGGCCGGCTTCAGCGTGTGGGCTTTGAGCGCATTGCTCCGGCGCTTCCTGCCTGCGCTGGCCGCACAGCGGTCTTTGTGGCTGCTTGGCCAGTTGACCGTACTGGCGACCTTCGTATTGCTGTTGCTGCCGCATAGCGAGCGTGTCCGCCTTATCCCACCGCTTGAAGCAGCTACCGAAACAGTCGCGCAGTACATCGCGCCGCCTAAGACGCCGGCACTCCCCACCACCACGGAAGAACAGGCGCTGGCGGCGAACAGTACAGCAGGTGCAAGAGTGTGGCTGCTGCATGGCGCGCAATTGTGGCTGTGCGCTTACATGGCAGGCCTGGCATGGTCGATTGCCAGCTTGTGGCGCGCGCAGCGCATGCTTGACCGGCTGGCGCAAAGCGGCGCGGTTGGTGAAATTACCAACAGCGCTCGAGCGGCCGTCATCGAGGTGGATGCGCCGATTTCGCCGATGCTGCTTGGCCTGTTCCGCCCTCGCCTGCTACTGCCACGCCATTTGGACGGTTTCGACAAGCTGCAACGCGAGATGATCGTCGAACATGAAATGACTCATTTGCGCCGCCACGACCTGCAGTGGATGGCCGCAGGCATGCTGCTGCAAACGCTGTTGTGGTTCAATCCTTTCATGCGCTTGCTGCGCGCCAACCTGACCTGGGCGCAGGAGCTGGGCTGCGACCGCGACGTGCTGCGCGGCCGTCCGGCATCGCAACGCAAGGCCTATGCTGCGGCGCTGGTGGCGCAACTGAAGCTGCAGCACCTTGCGCCGCAAGGGGCGCTGGCTTTCGGCAGCATTGATGCCAATACGCTGACGGAACGCGTTTCACTGATCCGCACCCCCGCCAATGCGCGGCGCACCATGTGGGCGCGTGCCGCGACGGTCGCCGCGCTGGCTGCCATCGCCGGCGGGAATTTCGCGTTGCAGCCTGCCTTGGCCTGGAGCGTTTCGCCGTCCGCGCAGTCGGTGGCGGCGCTGGAGTGCACCACCTTTGTCGACGCCGCCACCGGCAAGCCTTTGCTGCGCGAAGGTGACTGCACGGCGCGCATCACGCCGGTTTCTACCTTCAATATCGCGGTCAGCCTGATGGGCTACGACAGCGGATTCCTGAAGGACCAGCATGCGCCGCTGCTGCCTTATCGCGAAAGCTACAACGCCTGGAACAAGGAATGGCACCGCGATATGGACCCGAGCCAATGGATCAAGTATTCGGCCATCTGGTACGCCCAGCAAGTCACCCAGCATATTGGCCGCGAGCGATTCGAGCGCTATGTGCAAGGCTTCAACTACGGTAACCGCGACACTGGCGGCGACAAGGGTAAAGACAACGGCCTTACCTGGTCGTGGGTTGGCTCCTCGATGCAGGTTTCTCCCGACGAGCAAACGGCATTCCTGCGCAAGCTGGTGCGGAAGGAACTCCCCGTTTCGCCGTATGCGCACGAGCAGACTGCGCGCCTGCTGAAAGTGAAAGACCTGCCTAACGGCTGGCAAGTCTTCGGCAAGACCGGTACCGGCGCCCCTGTCGGGCCGGATGGCAAGGACGATTACTCCCATTCCTACGGCTGGTTCGTAGGCTGGGCGACCAACGGCCAGCGCACCATCGTGTTCGCCCGCCTTGCCCAGGATGAAGTCTTGACTGAAGGTGCGGCAGGACCGCGCACCAAGGAAACCTTCCTGCGCGAGCTCCCGGCGCAACTCGCCAAACTCTAACCAAGGACAAAAAATGAAACGCAAAATCTTCGCCCTGCTTGCAGGGCTGGGCCTCCCTTTGCTCGCGTTTTCTGCAGAACACTGCCTGGCGCTGGCCGATGCGGCCACCGGCAAGTGGCTGGTGCACGAGGGCGTCTGCGACAAGCGCCTGCCGCCGATGTCCACCTTCAAGCTGCCCATCGCGCTGATGGGCTATGACTCGGGCGTGCTGCGGGACGAGCATTCGCCCGTTCTCCCCTTCAAGCAAGGCTACGTGGACTGGCGCCCCGTATGGCGCCAGGCGCACGATCCCAGCTCGTGGATGAAGGAATCCGTGGTCTGGTACTCCCAGCAGATTACGCTGCAACTGGGCGAAGAACGCTTCGCCAGCTACGTCAAGCAATTTGGCTACGGCAATGCGGATGTCAGCGGCGATCCTGGCAAGAACAATGGCCTGTCCGAATCCTGGCTCGGTTCTTCGCTGCGCATCTCGCCGGACGAACAAATCGGCTTCCTGCGCCGAGTGCTGAATCGTGAACTCGGCGTCAAACCGCAAGCCTATGCCATGTCTGCCGCGCTGGTACGGCGCCCCGAACCGGTCGGTGGCTGGCAGGTCTTCGGCAAGACCGGCAGCGGCAAAAACGTTGGCTGGTACGTCGGCTGGCTGGAACGTGACGGCAAGCGCATCGTCTTCGTCCAGGCGGGCGGCGCCAGCGGCATGGATGAACGCGATAACTTTTTGGCACGCTTGCCGCAACTCCTCCAGTAGCCGTTGCGCCGGGCCTTCTTCTCGCTTGACCTAGATCAAAAAAATCCAACTTGCATTGAGAATCCGCAGATCTTTCCAAATTTTTGACCTGCGTCAATTCAATAACATGCATGTAAAACATAAGATTTAGCTGTCAAACGGCACAATCCCGTGCCGGACAAACCTGTGAGAAGAAAATGAAACCGACCCTGATGTCCAAAGCCATCGCTGCACTGGTGATCGGCGCCGCAACCCTGGCGCCAGCTTATGCACAACATGGCCAGCACGGCGGCAGCACAGCCGTCCAGTATCGTCCTGACGTGACCTTTACCCTGCACACCGATATCGCAGACGGTAAGCTGGTCTTCATCAGCGACGCCGGCGAATCCAAGGGCAAGGCCAATCCGACCTTGCGCGTGCCGGAAGGTGCTGTGGTGCAGATCAACTTGGTCAACGGCGACGGCGCAACCCACGACATTTCGGTGCCTGACTTCAAAGTCAAATCGAACCAGCTGAAAGACAAAGGCGCGTCGACCGCCATCGTCTTCAAGGCTGACAAGAAAGGCGAATTCACCTACATCTGCTCCCTGCCAGGCCACGTGGCGGCAGGCATGATCGGCAAGATTATCGTCGGCGAAGGCGAACTCAAAGCCGCGCCAAAAGGCGTCGACATCTCGCGCAACCCAACCGAAGTCGGCACGCCAGTCGGCAAGCGTGGTCCGCAAACCGTCAACGTGAAGCTGGACACCACCGAAGTCCTCGGCCAGCTGATGGACGGCACCACCTATAAATACTGGACCTTCAACAGCAAGGTTCCAGGCCCGTTCATCCGCGTCCGTGTGGGCGATACCGTGAACGTGGACATGTCCAACGCCAAGGACAGCCACATGATCCACTCGGTTGACTTCCACGCCGTGACCGGTCCAGGCGGCGGTGCGGCAGTGACCCAGGCGGCTCCGGGCAGCACCAAGAGCTTCACCTTCAAGGCCATCAACCCGGGCCTGTACGTGTACCACTGCGCGACCCCGATGGTGGCCCAGCACATCTCCAACGGCATGTACGGCATGATCCTGGTCGAACCTGAAGGCGGCCTGCCAAAAGTCGACCGCGAGTTCTACGTGATGCAGGGCGAGCTGTACACCGCGCAAAAGCATGGCACTCCGGGCGAAGCCGAGTTCTCGCTGGACAAACTGCTGGCCGAACAGCCTGAACACCTGATGTTCAACGGCACCCACGACGCGCTGACCAAGACCCACCGCATGGAAGCCAAGGTTGGCGAGACTGTCCGTATCTTCTTCGGTGTCGGCGGTCCTAACGCAACCTCCAGCTTCCACGTGATCGGCGAAGTGTTCGACCGCGTCTACAACCTGGGCGACCTGACCTCGCCGCCGCTGCAGAACGTGCAGACCACCACCGTGGCTCCAGGCGGCGCAACGATGGTCGAGTTCAAGACCGAAGTGCCAGGACGCTTCATCCTGGTCGACCACGCACTGTCGCGGATGGAGAAAGGCCTGGTCGGCTTCCTCTACGTGACCGGCAAGGAGAATCCGGAAATCTTCCGGACCAACAGCAAGCCTGACGGTGATTCGGGTCACTGATCCACAGGATTAACACCGACATTACCTTAACCAGGACAGGACCCGCCCGGCGGGTCCTTTTGCCATTTCAGGAGAACCAAATGCCAAGCCCCAAAATCGACCCCCGCGAGTTCCTCAAGCGACTGCCTCTCTTTGCAGACCTGTCGCCGGAGGAGCTGACGCTGGTGGCTGCCGGCACTACCGAACACCATATCCCGCGCGGCAGCGCCGTTTTCCAGCGCGGCGATACATGCGTCGGCTTCCACATGGTCATCTTCGGCCAGGTGAAACTCAGCTTCCTTTCCGCCCAGGGCAACGAAAAGATCGTCGAGATCATCGGTCCGGGCCACAGCTTCGGCGAAGCGCTGATGTTCATGGAAAAGCCCTACATCGTCACCGCGCACGCGGTCAGCGACTGCATGCTGCTGCACATTTCCAAGCACACCGTGTTCGCCGAACTGGCGCGCAACCCGCAGTTCGCGCGCCGCATGCTGGCCGGCATGAGCCGCCGCCTGCATGGCCTGATTTCGGACGTGGAAGCCTATTCGCTGCGCTCCGGCAGCCAGCGGATCATTGGCTATCTGTTGAAGGATGACGACGCGACGGATGGTTCGGAAATCACGCTGGCCGTCAGCAAGAAACTGCTGGCCTCCCGCCTGAACCTCACTCCGGAATACTTCTCGCGCGTGCTGCACGAGCTGGCCGACCAGGGCATGATTGCCGTAAACGGCCGCCAGATCAGGATTCTTGATTCTGCTCGTTTGCGAGCTTACGAAGGCTGATCGCAGCCAGCGCCAGGTCGAAACCCAGGCGCATGCAGGATACTGCCAGTACCGCACCTGCCAGCTGGGCAAGCCAGCCGGGTGCGATGGCAGCCGCAAGCAGCAGCGCCACGCTGGCGGCATGCCAGGCGAATTGCACGCGCGGTTCGCTGTCAGGCATCAATTGGCGCACGCCAGGCACGTCGCAACCAGCGTGCTGACCGTGGTACCACAAGAGGAACGGCACGATCTTGTACAGCATGCCGTTCACTGCCGACATGGCGAACCCGCCGATAAACAGCACGCCCAGCACCACCGCCTTCTCAAAGCCGCCCGGCGCCAGGAACACCGCCACGCTGGCCAGCAGGGAACCGAGCGACAGCCACCAGTACCAGGTAGAGACATCCGCCGCGCGCTTGCGGCGCAACAGCAGCACCAGCGTGTAAGCGGCAAACACCGCCAGGCAGATGCTGACCAGCCCTGCCCCCAGCCATTGCCACTGATAGCCGAGCAGGTAGCCCACGGTCCACAAGGCCAGGCCGCCCAGGCAAAGCGGCGGCAGTACGAAGGCAAGCTGGCGCGGGAAGACTTGGGTCGACTGGAACATCGGCACCACCTGGAACACGACCGAAACGACCAGCACGCCGACCCAGCCCACCAGGGCCCAGGCAGCGTGCACATTGGTCCATTCCATTACGCGCAGGCGCACGGCGCCGACCAGGAAAGCCGCCAGCGCCACGCCGATGGTCACGGCGCAGGCCAGTGCCACCACGGCCTGGCGCATGCCTGCAACGACCGGCAGCGCGTTCGGCGCCGAGCGCTGCGACAGCGCCCGCGCCAGCACGGCCACAAGAAGAATGAAGGCGCCGGCCAGCAGGATGCCGGCTGCGCGCAGGCACCACGGCAGCCCATGCAGGAAGCCGCCCGCCAGCAGCAGCGCGCCGCCGGCCAGGGCGGCCCAGATCACGGGGCCAAGCCGGCGCGCCCAGTGCAGCTCGACGCCGGCAACCACCGGCACCATCTGCAGCAGCGAGCCGGCCATGGCCATGCCAAGGAAGCCGAGCGTCAGCAAATGGGTCACGGCCAGCGTGGCCGGCGCCCAGCGCGTGCTCATTGCGTCGGCGCCCTGCCACACCAGCAGCAGGCCGGCCAAGGCGCCGAACCATGGCGCCGCCAGCAGGAATCGCAGCGGCAGCGCCAGCCCGGGCGTATGCTCGAAAGCCAGCTTGCGTTGCATCAGTCGTTCTGGGAAATCAGGATTTCGTAGATATAGTCTTCGCGCATCGAGGTGCGGTAGCGGTAGCCGTTTTTCTCGAGGATGCGGTAAAGAGGGACCGGCTCGCGGTCGATGACCATGCGGATATGCTGGCCGGGTTGCAGCAGGTCGAGCGCTTCCAGTACACGCTCCATCGGTTCAGGCGGCACCATGCCGCACAGCTCCAGCAAAATTTCAGGCGCACTCATGATGGTTCCTTCAGATAAGGTCCGCCAGGGTCTGGCGGTCGAGATGACCGAGGTAAGCCTCGGTCGCCCTGTGCAATCCCTCCTGCAGGCGGCAGGCGCCGGCCAGCTGGCAGGTATTGCGCGTGGCATTGAAACATTCAACGATCGTAAAGTCGGCTTCGGCCAGGCGCACCACGGCGCCCACCGAAATCGAAGCCGGCGGCTGCGCCAGGCGCAGGCCACCGGCCCGTCCGCGCCAGGTGGCCACCAGCCCGGCCTGGCCGAGCCGGTGAGCCACCTTGCGCAGGTGATGTTCGGAGATGCCGTGTGCCTTGGCGATCTCCTGCACGGTCACCAACCTGCCCTGCTGCCGGCCCAGGTACATCAGCAGGCGCAGGGCGTAGTCGGTGTGGCCCGTGAGGCGCATTTGCTTAGTTCTCCAGCGCCACGCCTTCTGCCACGGTCTCTTCCTTCTTCGCCTTGCCGATCAGGCGCAGGGCGAACAGGGCGAGGAACAGGCAGCCAATCGCGAACACGATATCGCCAGGAACGCGCAGCCACACCGCGGTCTCCATGAAGGTCGAGTGAACGACTTCCGGCGAACGGGCGAACCACATGCCCTTGGTGATCGCAGCCACGGCCTGGTAGATACCGGCAGGGACCAGCGACATGAACACCATCATGGCCAGGCCGATATTCAAGGCCCAGAACATCGAAGCCAGCAGCTTGTCCGACCAGGCGAAGCGGTCAACCAGGCCGCGCAGGCAGAACAGCATCAGGCCGATACCCAGCATGCCGTACACGCCAAACAGTGCAGCGTGGCCGTGGGCGGCGGTCATGTTCAGGCCTTGCATGTAGTACAGCGCGATCGGGGTGTTGATCGAGAAGCCCAGCAGGCCGGCGCCCACGGTGTTCCAGAAGCCCACTGCGATGAAGCACAGGATGGCCCACTTGTAAGCGCCGATCCAGGGAGCAGCTTTGGAGCGCTTGTAGTTGCGGTAGGCTTCCATGCCGATCAGCGACAGCGGAACCACTTCCAGGGCCGAGAACATGGCGCCGATAGCGATCACCGAAGTCGGGGTGCCGGTGAAGTACAGGTGGTGCAAGGTACCCAGGATGCCGCCGAACAGGAACACGATGGTTTCCAGGATGATGGCGCTATTGGCCGAAGCAGCGCGGATCAGGCCCAGGCGGGTGAACAGCAGCGCGATAACAGCGGTTGCGAACACTTCGAAGAAGCCTTCCACCCACAGGTGGACCAGCCACCAGCGCCAGTACTCGATCATCGAGTAGTGGGTGCCCTTGCCCCAGGTCAGGGACGTAGCGTAGAAACCGCCGATGCACAGCGCAGCCAGGAACACCATGGCGATGATGCCGCGGCTTTCCGATGGTTTCTTCAGTGCCGGCCACAGGCCGCGACCGAGCAGGAAGGCCCAGAACAGCAGGCCGACGAACAGCAGGATCTGCCACACACGGCCCATCGAGGTGAACTCGAGGCCCTGGTTACCCAGCCAGAACGAGAAGTCGACGCCCTTGTGCTGCAGGGTGCCCAGCCAGCCGGTGGCGGTCGAACCCACCACGATGAACAGCAGCGCGTAGAACAGCACGTCGGTACCCAGCTTCTGGAACTTCGGCTCGACGCCCGAGATCGCTGGAGCGATATACAGGCCGGTAGCCAGCCAGGCGGTTGCGATCCACAGCACGGCGAACTGGGTGTGGATGGTGCGGCTAACCGTGAACGGCAGCACGTTAGCCAGCGGGATGCCGAAGAAGCTCGAGCCTTCCACCGCAAAGTGCGCGGTGATCACGCCCATGCCGACTTGCGCCAGGATCAGGCCGATCACGACCAGGAAGTACTTCTTGGTGGCCTTCATCGAAGGCGTGGCTTTCAGCGAGAACAGCGGATCGTTCTTCGGTGGCACAGGATCTTCTTCTTCCTTGTGCATGCCGTGGTAGAACAGCATGCCGGCGATGGCGCCGATCATCAGGATGACCGAAGCAATCGACCAGATGCCGGCACCGGCGGTCGGAGTATTGTCGATCAGTGGTTCATGCGGCCAGTTGCTGGTGTAGCTCAGGCCAGTTTCGCCTGGACGGTCGGCAGCGGCAGCCCACGACGACCAGAAGAAGAAGCCGGTCAGCGCGGTGCGGTCGGTCGCTTCCGGCAGCGAGTTCGGCGCCATGGCGTACTGCTCGCGCAGCTTGTCGTACTGCTCGGCGTTGCCGAACAGGCCAGCGTAGTGGTTTGCCACGGTGCGCACTGCTTCGGCGCGGATGGACGACAGTTTCACTTCATTGGTGTCGGCGTTATAGGTGTTGGTACGCAGTTCGGACTTCACCAGGGCGTCAACGTGGGCTTTGGCACCGGCTTCGAGCTGGGCGTAGTCCTTGTTGAAGTTCTTGCGGGCGAACAGGTCTTGCAGCGCGACTGCTTCGCGGTGCAGCCAGTCGGCCGACCAGTCAGGCGCCAGGTAGGAGCCGTGGCCCCAGACGGTACCCAGCTGCTGGCCGCCGGCCGACAGCCAGGCGCTCTGGCCGTATTTGACCTGGTCAGGCGTGTACAGCACCGCGCCGGTGTCGTCGACGACTTGCGCTATTGGAGGCGCTTTCAGGTAAATTTCGCGGCCCACCCAGCCCAGTACCGTAAACGATAGCAGGCAGATAATGGCGAGCCACGTCCATAACTTCTTAGTGGCGTGCATGATAGCTCCTTTTGTGGTGTTTCAAATGTATGTTTTTAGCCAGAATACAGCCGCCACTCGGGCAGCTCACATGATCCAGGTCAAGTCTTGGTCAATGGCCGCCGCAACCGCCGCAGCAGGTGTGACTGCGCTGTTGTGGCGCCACAGGTGGGTAGCCATGTTCTTCCAGCAGCTTGCCCACCTGGTGGATGCTGGTCAGGGAGTCGTCGAAGGCGACTTCAACGTGGGCAGCGCCGGCTGGAGCGTGTACGCCGCGGATGCCTGGGACGGTGCGCAGCAGGTCAAGCACGCGGGTGACGTTGGCGGCATCCAGGGCGGAAGCAAGTTGGAAAGAATGATGCATTTGTAAGTCCTCCTCGGGGTTAGTGTGGGAGGAAGTTTATGGAGTGGCGGTTTTTTCGTCCTTGACGCAGCTTAAGCAAAAACCGGTAAATCGGTGTCTGACCCGCAGGGTCAGACACCCAACGGTCTCGCGGCTGGAGGCCTACACCACCAGCCGCGGCGCAGACAGTGTCTGACCCTGCGGGTCAGACACTGGTTTACCGGTTTTCAGCCACAACCACCCATATAGTGGCACTCAACGCACCGCGTACACCCATCCACCTTATGCAAGGCCCGCGCCCCGCACTCCGGGCACTTGCCCGCCGATTTCGTCGGCGCGGCCCCCGCCGCCGTCATCGCCTCGTGCGCCACATGCCCCGTCGACGCGCACTGCGCCGCCAGCTGCGGCACCGGCACCTGGTTTCCATAAGCATCCAGGAACCCGCGCCGTATCAAAATCCGCTGCAAGGTAAAGGCAATCGCCGCCACCTCCGAATCGTGATAAACCGGCACCTGCACCCCATCCTCCCGCGTCAGCAGCCCGCAGCGCACCGGCCCCTTCTCCCAGGCCACCTCACGCATATCCGCCAGCGCCTTGGCAATCGAACTACCAGCCCGCGCCGCCATCGACAGCAAGCGCATCGACGAAGTAATCCACTGCTGCCCATCGCTACGCTGGTTAGCCGGCATGAAGAACTCAAACGGCCGCTCGATCCGTACCGGCGCACCCTCCAGCGTCCCGTCCACGGTGATGAAGCTCACGGTCAGGTAAGCCGACTTCTTGCCCTCCTGCGTCCAGTATTCGACTTTGGACGTCACCGACTCCAGTTCGCCCAGAGGACGCCCATCAAACCGCTTGCGCAGCGGATCATCGTCACGCAGCATTGGCGCTACCGCCGTCGCTGCCGAACTAGCGGCCGCCGGTTCCGGCGCCACGCTCAGCACGCTGCCGGTCACCGTATTCGGCCGGAACGTCGCCAACCCCTTCAGCCCCGCCACCCACGCCTCGGTGTACAGTTCCTTGAAGTCCTCATACGGATAATCTTCCGGCACATTCACCGTCTTCGAAATCGCCGTATCAACAAAAGGCTGCACTGCCTCCATCATGCTCACGTGGTCCAGCGCCGCCATATCCAGCGCCGTGACAAACTGCGGCGGCAACTGCCCCATGTCAAAGCCCATATGGCGATACAGGCGCCACGCATGATCTGCGACTTCATAAGAACGCGACGACCCATCCGGCATGCGCTTGCGGCGCTGGTAGACCCAGGAGAACGCCGGCTCGATGCCATTGGAGGCATTGTCCGCAAAGGCCAGTGTGATGGTGCCGGTCGGGGCAATCGACAGCAGGTGCGAATTGCGGATGCCATGCTTGGCTATCGCCTCGCGCAAGGCGTTCGGCAAACGGCGCACGAAAGCGCCTTCCAGGTATTTCTCCTTGTCGAAGAACGGGAACGCGCCCTTCTCCTGCGCCAACGCCACCGACGCCGTGTAGGCTGCATCGCGCAAGGCCTCCGCAATGCTGGCCGCCATCGCACGGCCGCCGACCGAGTCATAGCGCATGCCCAGCATCACCAGCGCACTGCCAAGGCCAAGGAAGCCCAGGCCGATGCGGCGCTTGGCCGCGCCCTCGTCCGCCTGCTGCGGCAACGGCCACTGGGTCGCATCGAGCGCCAGGTCCAGCATGCGCACCGCGATGCCGGCCACCTGCCGCATCGCCTCGTAGTTGAAGCTTGCGCGATCGGTGAACGGATTCTGCACAAAGCAGGTCAGGTTCAGCGAACCCAGGTCGCAGCAGCCATAGCCAGGCAGCGGCTGCTCGCCGCAGGGATTGGTGGCACGCAAGGTCTCGCAGTAATACAGGTTGTTCTCGGCGTTGATACGGTCCACGAACAGCACGCCCGGTTCGGCATGGTCGTAGGTGGAAGTCATCACCTTGTCCCAAAGCTGGCGCGCAGGGACGCGGCGATAGACCCACAGCCCGTCCTCGCGCTGGCTGGCGCCCGCAGCCAGGTCCTCATCGCCTGGTTCCACCTTGTGCACCAGTTCGAACTCGGAATCCGAAGCCAGCGCCCGCATGAAAGCATCCGTCACGCCGATCGACAGGTTGAAATTGCGGAAGCCGCCATCGTCCTTGGCGGCGATGAAACGCTCGATATCAGGATGGTCAATGCGCAGCACGCCCATTTGCGCGCCGCGTCGCGCGCCAGCCGATTCAACGGTCTTGCAGGAAGCGTCGAACACTTCCATGTACGACACCGGCCCCGAAGCACGCGACTGCGTGCCCTTCACCTTCGCCCCAGCCGGCCGGATAGCGCTGAAATCGTAGCCCACGCCGCCACCGCGGCGCATGGTCTCTGCAGCCTCCGCCACGGCCGTGTAAATACCAGGCAGGCCATCATCTTCCCCGGTCACCGAATCGCCCACCGGCTGCACGAAGCAGTTCATCAGGGTAGCCTTCAGGCCAAGGCCAACGGCGGAATTGATACGTCCGGCAGGCACAAAGCCGTTCTCCTGCGCCCACAGGAATTTTTCTTCAAGGTCTTCGCGCAGTTCCTGCGCCTCCAGCGCAGCCAGTGCGCGCGCTACGCGGCGGCGGACGTCGATGATGTCCTGCTCATCCCCCTTCGCGTATTTTTCGCGCAGCACGTCCAGCGAGATTTCCTGGGGCGGCATGGGGTTGCCGAACATTTTTTCGTTTGCATTCATGGATAGTCCTGCTCAGGTTAAAACTGAGGCTGACTATCCCTGAATGCGGGGGCAAAATCCTTGATTCAGGATAAGTTTGACGGCCAGATTTCCTCTTCCGACCAGCCCAGCTCCCGGAAATCCTGCGCCCGCAGCGGCGCCTCCCCTGCTGCAAAGAATTCATCCAGTTGCGGCGGAGCGACGGGCGTGGACGACAGCATGGCATGCACCTGGCCGCGATGATGGATCTGGTGCCCGAAGATGTGTGCCAGCAAGCGCTGGCGGGTGTCACGCTGGAACTCGTCCCCACGGTCGATGGTCACGACACGTCCCAGGTCCTCATCGCGCAAAGACCTGCAATACGCGATCAGCCGGCGGTCGGAAGCACGCTGCGCCTCCCACAGCGCCGCGCAAGTCTCAAATGGCTCCTCCACGGCAAAGAACGCGCTGCGGTAATCGGGATGCGGCGGCGCCCCGCGCATCTCCCGCTCCAGCGCATCAATATAAAACCAGTCCACAGTAACGATGTGGTTGAGTGTCGCCTTAATCGAAGGGAAGAAGCCCGTCCGCCGCGCCACAAAGTCCTCCTGCGACAACTGGGCACAAGCCCGCAGCAGACGATGGTTAGCCCAGCCGTTGTTATACGCCTCCGTCAGAAAATGCCGCGACAGGCGATTACGGTCCAGCCCGTGTCCCACCATGGGGTCAGGCCCCAAGGGTGACACGGCCTCAGCCGATACAGGATCAGTCATTGGATATGCAGATAGGTGATGCCTGGAGCATCTTCAAGAATTGACCGCACCGCCGAATACAGCCCGGCCACCGCCGTCGCGCGTGAATCGTGGCCGGCGAGCCGCTCCATCAGGCCACAATCGGCGAAGACATAGGTTTGCCAGCCCTCTTCCGAATTGGTGCAAGCCACGTATAGCTCGCAATCCTGGGCCTCCACCGGCACGCACCAGGCAAAGTCTTCGGGGATTACCTCGCCCAGCGCGCGATAGCCATGCGTCGGCAATTCATTGGCCATCCACT
>CAMLSG010000002.1 GCA_946482635.1 uncultured Duganella sp. | reverse complement strand
CGCAGCACCGAGGTGGCGGTCCCGGGCCAGTTCATCGACATGGTCAAGGGCGGCGCGCTGATGGGCCGCTGCGAGCACCTGTAGGCTAGCGGTAGCACTACGGGTCGAAGGGGTAGGAGTAGATGTTCTCGATGAAGCGCTCGCCTTCCTTGGCCTGGCGCGCCAGATACAGGCGGCCGCCGTGCACCCAGGGCGTGAACTCGGCCTGCGCGGTGTTGAACGGCGCGCCGATATTCTTCGGCGTGCTCCAGCCATCCTTGCCACGGAAGCTGATGTACAGGTCGACGTCGCCCGCCCCGCCCGGCGCATCGGAGAAGTACAGCAGGTAACCCTGGTCGGCCGCGATGTAGGGATTCGATTCGCGCCATGGCCCGCTGTTGACCGGTTCGGCCAACCGTTCCGGCGCAGTGTACTTGCCGTCGACACGGTGCGAGCGCCACAGGTCCGACTTGCCTTCGGCGCCGTTTTTCATGAAGTAGATGGTGCCGTCGGCAGCAATCGAAGCGGACGATTCGGATTCGTCGCTGTTGATGTCGTGGCCCAGATGCCGCAGCGGCCCCCAGCGGCCGTCCTGCAGCGCCACCGAGTAGATGTCGAAGCCTTTGCGCTGCGGCTTGTCCGGCACCGGGCGGTTGGACTGGAAGACGATCGACTTGCCGTCCGGCGCAAAGGCCGGGTCGATGTCGCGCCAGCCGTCGGTGGCGGAGAACGGCACCGGCGCCGGCTGCTGCCACTTGCCATCGACCTTGTGCGATTCGACGATCACCAGCCTGGTGCGGGCGCCGCCCGATTGCACCCACAGCGCGTGCTGGCCATCGGGCGACAGCGTGAAGCCGAACACGCCGTTGTCGGACAACAGGCCCGGTTCGAACAGGCCATCGCTGGGCGAGGCGGCTAGTGCGGTTGCCAGCAGCAGGGCGGAAATAGTCATCGGTTGTATGTTTGGTGGATAGCAGGACAGGGAACGCCATAGTGACGCAAAAGTAGTAATTTTGCTATCAAAGTTTGCATGTTTCCATGTGGAACCATATAATATAAAAACCAAAACTTAATTTTGATATTGATATGAAAAAAATTCTGGCATCTGTCGTCGCGGTAGCGGCATTGGCCGGCTGCGCAACCGAAAGCCACCAGGCCATCCAGGTGGAAAAAGTCGCTAGCGCAGCGCGTCCTTACACCGGCCCGCGCACCCTGGTGGCAGTCGGCAAGTTCGACAACCGTTCCTCCTTCATGCGTGGCGTGTTCTCCGACGGCGTGGACCGCCTCGGCAGCCAGGCCAAGACCATCCTGATCTCGCACCTGCAGCAGACCAACCGCTTCAACGTGCTGGACCGCGACAATATGCAGGAACTGCAGCAGGAAGCGGCATACAAGAAGCAGGGCCAGAACATCAAGGGCGCCGACTTCGTGGTGACCGGCGACGTGACCGAATTCGGCCGCAAGGAAGTGGGCGACCACCAGCTGTTCGGCCTGGCCGGCCGCGGCAAGACCCAGGTGGCCTACGCCAAGGTGACCCTGAACGTGGTCAATATCGCGACTTCCGAAGTGGTGTATTCCACCGCCGGTGCGGGCGAGTACAGCCTGTCCAACCGCGAAGTGCTGGGCTTTGGCGGCACCGCCAGCTACGACGCCACCCTGAACGGCAAGGTGCTGGACCTGGCCATGCGCGAAGCGGTGGAAAAACTGGTCGGCGGCATGGAAGCCGGCGCCTTCGCACAGGTGCGCCAATGATGCGCCGCCTGGCCCTGACCCTCGGCATCGCCGTGGCGCTGGTTGGCTGCAAACACCAGCAGCCGTCCCTGTACCAGTGGGAGAGCTACCAGCCGCAGGTTTACCAGTACTTCAAGGGCGAGAGCCCTGACGCGCAAATCGCGGTGCTGGAAAAGGACCTGCAAAAGATCAGCGCGGAAGGCAAGACCCCGCCGCCCGGCTATCACGCCCACCTCGGCCTGCTGTATTCCGTGACCAACCGTCCGGACCAGATGGCAGCCGAATTCGAGGCTGAGAAAAAGCTGTTCCCCGAATCCGCCGCCTATATGGACTTTTTGCTGAAGAATACGAAGAAGGCCGTTCAATGATCAAGAAATGCATGAAACTGGCGGCTTGCCTGCTGCCTGCGCTGTTCTTCGTGGGTTGCGCCCACCAGGGCCAGCCTTACGACTACACCGCGTTCAAGGCCGCCCAGCCGAAATCGATCGTGGTGCTGCCGCCGCTGAACAACTCGCCGGAAGTCAAAGCGACCTACGGCATGCTGTCGCAACTGAGCTACCCGCTGGCCGAAGCCGGCTACTACGTGCTACCGGTGGCCGCGGTGGATGAGACCTTCAAGCAGAACGGCCTGTCCAACGCTGCCGATATCCACAATGTCAGCGCCAAGAAGCTGCACGAAATCTTCGGCGCCGATGCGGCCCTGTACGTGACCGTGACCAAATACGGCTCGGTCTACACGGTGCTGAACAGCGAAGTAGTGGTGGCGGCCGAAGCCAAGCTGGTGGACCTGAAGACTGGTACCCTGCTGTGGGACGGCAAGGCCACTGCTTCCAGCGCGGAGCAAAACAATAACAGCGGCGGCGGCCTGATTGGCGCCCTGGTGGCGGCTGCGGTCAAGCAGATCATCAACACCAGCACCGATGCAGCCTACCCGGTTGCAGGCGTGGCCAGCGGCCGCCTGATGTCGGCCGGCGGCAGCAACGGCATCCTGTACGGCCCGCGTTCGGCCAACTACGGCAAGCCGTAATCCTTCCTTAAAAGTCGGGGCCAGGTCTGGCAATCGGACATTTTGTCCGATTGCCAGACCTGACCCCGACTTCCATTACGCCACCGCGCTAGCGCGCGAAGTGCGCTTCAATTTCCTCCAGCGTCTTCCCTTTGGTTTCCGGCAGCAGGAAAGCGGCAGCCAGGAAGTACACCACCGTGCATCCCGCCCAGAAGAAGAACATCGCCGCGTAGCCGTGCCGGCCGACGGTCGGCAGGAACACGGCTGCAATGGTGGTGGAGACGAACTGGTTGACCAGCAGCGCGATGCTCATGCCGTTGGAGCGGATGCGCGTTGGCATCAGCTCCGATAGCGCGAGCCAGACGCAGACGCCGGGGCCAACGGCGAAGCTGGCCACGAACAGGCAGATCGCCAGCGTTACTTGCCAGCCGTGCGTCACGGAAGGCAGGGCGCCGATCTGCGCCTGCTCGATTTTCAGCGGCGCGTCGCGGCCTTCCGCCGGGTCGGCGAAGGGATTCAGGTGCAGGCGGCGGAAGAAGGCGCCGATCACGCTGTCGGGCTGCACGGTGTCCTCGCGCGAGAGCACCATGGGCGCCAGTGCCGGGTCGTCGCTGCGGCGCGTTTGCACGTTGGTGAACGGGCCGTAGGAGTAAGACACGGTCAGCAGCTGCGGCGTTGCTGCGCTGCCGCCGTGCGCGCCCAGCGCTTTCAGGGTTTTCGCGTCGAGGCGCAGCGACAGGGTATCGCCCCTGGCTTGCGCGGCCACGATGGCGCTGACGTCGCGCTGCTCGCTTTCGGCGCTGCGGAACAGCAGGCCGGCGGCCAGCAGGGCGATTACGATGCCGCCGCTGCCCAGCATCAGCAGGAACTTGCGGCCCTTGCGGTCGACCAGCAGCACCGCCACCACGGTCATGATGGCGTTCAGCAGCTTGAGGCCGACGTCGGCCATGTTGGCGGTGGCGCCGGGCAGGCCGGCCTGGTTCAGGATGTTGACGACGTAGGCCAGCACGGAGTTGATGCCGGTGGCCTGGGTGCAGGCCAGCACCAGGCAGGCCAGCAGGAAGGGCAGCACGTAGCGGCGGCTCAGCAGGCGGTCGTCGGCGGCCATGGCCGCGGCGCCGGCGCCTGCAGGGCGGATGGCGGACGCGCCGCCGCGGCCGGCAACCACGCCGCGCGCTGCGGCGATGTCGCCTTCGGTGGGCTCGCCTGCGCCGGCAGCGGCGCCGTGCACGGGCAAGCCGGTTGCGGCCTGCATAGCGCGCAGTTCGGACGCCGCTTCGCCGGCGGCACGGGTGCGCAGCAGGGCCGTGCGGGCTTGTTCGATGCGGCCGCGCTGCACCAGCCAGCGCGGCGATTCGGCCAGCAGCGCGCTGCCGAAAGTGAATACCAGGCCCGGGGCAAGGCACATCCAGAAGATGCTGCGCCAGGCGTGGTCCTTGGCCTCGAAGACCGCGGCGGCACGCGCGGTTTCCGGCAAGGCTTGCGCGGCTTGCGTCGCGCCTTCGACATTTTGCGCTTGCAGCAGGCCGATGACGGCGGCCGCCACCAGGCCGATGGTGAGCAGCAGCTGGAACAGGGCGGCGCCGCGGCCGCGCTGCTCGGCGCGCAGGCATTCGGCCAGGTACAAAGGCACCACTACGCCGATCAAGCCGCCGCTGATGCCTTGCAGCAGGCGCCCCAGCAGCAGCGGCGTGTACCCGTCGGACAGGGCGATCAAGGGAATGCTGACCGTGAACAGGGCGCCGGCCAGCACCATGGCCCAGCGGCGGCCGATGGCGTCGGCAATGGCGCCCGCAAACAGCGAAGACAGCACGGAGCCCAGCAGCACCGCGGCAACGATGAAGCTCAGTTGCTGGGCGCTCAGCTTCCAGGCGACGGAAGCGGTGGACTCGAGGTATGGCAGGGCGCCGGCAATGATGCCGACATCGATCCCGTAAAGCAGGCCGCCCATCCCGGCGATAAACAGTAAATAGCGCATGGATAAGGCCTGCATTGGATCTCCTGTATTGTTATGAGAGTGGAATGGCCTCGCCTTCGACGAAGACGGCCACGGGGTGTAAAGACTGGTCCAGCACCACGATGTCGGCCCAGGCTCCCGGCGCCAGGCGGCCGCGCTGCGACTCGCCCAGGTAATCGGCGGGGAACAGCGACAGGCGCTGCGAAGCCTCCGCCACGTCCATGCCCAGGCTGACGAAGTTGCGCAGCGCCTGGTCCATGGTCAGCACGGAGCCGGCCAGCGAGCCGGTGGCAAGGCGCACGCAGCCCATGCACTTGAACACGCGCTGGGTACCCAGCGCATATTCGCCGTCCGGCATGCCGGTGGCGGAGGTGGCGTCGGTCACGCCGTACAGGCGCGGGATGGCGCGCAATGCGGCGCGCATGGCGCCCGGGTGCACGTGCAGCAGGTCGGGGATGATTTCGGCATATTCGGCATGCGCCATGGCCACGTCCACCATGCCCGGCTCCTTGTGGCTCATGCCGCTCATGCCGTTGAACAGGTGGGTAAAGCCGGCGGCGCCGGCGCGCATGGCAGCCACGCCGTCGTCGTAGCTGCCGGCGCTGTGGCCGATCTGGACGCGGATGCCCAGGTTCTTCAGGTGCGGGATCAGTTCCAGGTGGCCCGTCACTTCAGGCGCCATGGTCAGCACGCGGATCGGCGCGATGGCGTGGTAGCTCTCCACCAGGGCGCGGCTGCCGGTCACCACGTCGGGCGGCTGCGCACCCAGGCGGCGGCGGTTCAGGAACGGGCCCTCCAGGTGCACGCCCAGCATGCGCGCGCCGTGCTGCGGGCGCTGCGCGATGACGCCGGCCAGGCCTTGCAGGGCGTGGCGGATCGAATCTTCCTTGGCGGTCAGCGTGGTGCCGAGCAAGGCGGTGGTGCCATGCCGTGCGTGGCTGCGCGCCACCACGGCGCCGGCATCGCCGCCTTCCATGATGTCGACGCCGGAAGCGCCGTGCACATGCAGGTCGACGAAGCCTGGAACGATGGTCAGGCCTTCGCCAACCGGTCCTTCGGTAATGCTGGCGATGCGCTGGCCGAAGGCAATGCTGCCGTTGATCCAGCCGTCGGGAGTGAGGATGCGGCCTTGCAGCATTGTTACTCCGCGATGATCACTTCGATGCCGCGCTTCTCCAGCCCCTCGCGGTACTCGGTGCTGATGCTGGCGTCGGTGATGACGGTGTGCACGCGGTCGAGCTGCACGATGCGGTGCAGCGACACGCGGCCGAATTTGGAAGCGTCGGTCAGCACGATGACTTTCTTGGCGCGCTCCACCATCTTGTGGTTCAGGTTTGCTTCCGCCTCGTGGTGGGTGGTGATGCCGAACTGCAGGTCGAAACCGTCGACGCCGAGGAACAGCTTGTCGAAGTTGTAGGCCGACAGGCAGGCTTCAGCCTGGGCGCCCTGCAGCGACAGCGATTGCTTGCGCAGGCGGCCGCCCGTCAGGATCAGGTCCACGCCCGGCGCGTCGGCCAGTTCCCACGCGATGTTCAGGCCATTGGTCAGCACCGTGACGTCGCTGGCGTCGCGCAGCTGGCGCGCCAGCGAGATGGTGGTGGTGCCGGAGTCGATGATGACGTTGTCGCCCGGCTGCACCATGCGCGCAGCCAGCAGGCCGATCTGTTCTTTCTGCGCCTGGTTCAGGGAATCCTTCTGGCGGATGGTGTGTTCCGTCGGCGGGGTGCGCGCCAGCAGGGCGCCGCCGTGGCTGCGCTGCACCAGGCCTTGCGATTCGAGCACACTGAGGTCGCTGCGGATGGTGACGGCGGAGACGCCAAGCTTGTCGACCAGCTCGGCCACCTGGACCGAGCCATGTTGTACGATCGCCTGCAGGATGGTTTCGCGGCGTTGGCTGGTATTTCGCATGTCTTCTGTCGCTGGATGTGAAAACGTCGAGCTTAACAGATGGCGGCAGCCATGTGCTGGCCGGCGGCGTTGGCGCTGCAGGCGCGCGCATACTGCGCCAGCAGGCGGCCGACCTTGTGTTCCAGCAGGGCTTGCGGCTCGGCGGCCAGTTCGCCCTGCAGCACGGCGAGGAACTGCTGCGGCAGGTATTGGCTCAGCAAAGGCAGCGGGATGCTGCGGCCGGCCAGGTTGGCGAACAGCTGGCTGACGGCGGTCGCGACTTCCGGCTCGCCCCAGTAATAGCGGCAGCGGTCGGACAGGCCGTAGCGGCGCATCAGGCGCTGCTCTGCGGCGCTGCCCAGGTAATGCTTCTGCCAGTGCTTCGGCTTGGCCAGCATGGCTTCGTCCAGCACTTCCATCAGGCGCGACGCCTTCTCCTTGCCCAGCAAGGCCTCTTCGATCTGGCACAGCGCCAGGAACCCTTCGCGCAGCGCGAAGGTGGCGGCCGGGCCGACCTTGAGGATCGCATAGTGGTCGCGCACCATTTCATGCAGGCCCGATTCGCGCTGGTAGTCGGTGGAGTGGGCTTCGAACACCAGGCCGGGCTGGCCGGCCACAAAGCCTGACAGCGCCACGGCCGCCGCTGCATTGTAGTGCTGCACATTGGCCTGGTCGAAGTCGACGCCCGGCTGCACCACCATGGCGATCACGCGCTGCCAAGCGCCGTGCAGGCCTGCTGCGGCGAAGGCGCGGCGGTGAACTTCCAGCGTGCGCGCAGCGGCTGCAGGCGCGGTGACGGCCAGTGCCTGCTCCAGCGACGCTTCGCCGCCGGGCACTGGCACTTCGGTGCCGATCACGTAGACCGGCGGCGGCAGGCCGGCGCGGGCGGCTGCCTGTTCGGCTATGGCGGCCAGGCGCACGGCCCGTGCGGCGACGACTTCGTCGCTCAGCACCGGCTCGTCGTCGGCGCAGCGCATGCTGCAATCGAGGTGGATCTTGTGGAAGCCGGCCGACACGTAGGCGTCGATCAGGACTTCGGCATGCGCCATCGCGCTTGCGGCGTCCTGCGACTGCCAGGCGTTGGGGCCGAGATGATCGCCGCCCAGCACCAGGCGTTCGGCAGGGAAGCCTTGCTCCTGCGCCAGCCGGTGCACGTAATCGCGGAATTCGGCGGGCTTCATGCCGGTGTAGCCGCCAAACTGGTCCACCTGGTTGGAGGTGGCTTCCACCAGCAGCGGCGTGCCGTATTGCGCAGCCACCTGCATCGCGGCGCGCAGCACGGTAGGGTGGCTGCAGCAAACGCTGTACAGGCCAACCGCTTCGCCGGCGCGATGCGCATTGACGATTTGCTGGACTGGGGAAAGCTGGGCAAGTTGATTCATGATCGTGTTACTTCGTTTGTTGGCGCGCCAGGAGGGCGGCGCCGCGCGCGCCGCCGGCATCGCCAAAGCGTGGCGGCAGCACCGGTGGCGCTTGCACGCCGCGGAACAGGTGGCGGCGCATGGCTGCCGGCAGTTGCTGGTACAGGTGCGACAGCTTGGACAGGCCGCCGCCCAGCACAATGGCGTGCGGGTCGTGGGCCAGCACCAGGCCGGCCAGCGCGTGGCCCAGCAGGTCGAGATGGATGGCCAGTGCCTGTGCCGCCAGTGCATCGCCGTTGTTGGCGCGGACTACGATGGCCAGCGGTTCGGCACCGTCGCCACCGATGTGGGCGTGCAGTTTCGACAGGCCGGGACCGGAGACATAGCGCTCCAGGCAGCCCTTCTTGCCGCAAGGGCAGTCCAGCACCGGCAGCTTGTAGAGGGCCAGCAGCGTTGCGGGAATGGTCCAATGACCCCACTCGCCTGCGATGGCGTTGAAGCCGCGCTGCAGGCGGCCTTCGACGCAATAGCCGCCGCCGGCGCCGGTGCCGATGATGGCGCCGAACATGGTGGGCAGGCCGGCAGCTGCGCCTCCTTGTGCTTCCGACAGGGCGAAGCACTGGCAGTCGTTGCCGATGATGACAGGACGCGCCAGCGCTTCCTGCAGTGCGGCGGCGACCAGGCGGCCGTTCAGGGCCGGCACGTTGGAGCTGAGCTGGCGGCCGGTGGCGCTGTCGATCACGCCGGGCAGGCCGATGCCGACTGCCGCGGGCGATGCCAGCGGGCCGAGTGCGGCGTCGCCACGCGCAACCAGGGCGGCAACGGCGGCGACGAACTCATTGAAATCCGTGCCAGGCGTCGCGACGCGCTCGCGGAACACTTCCTGCAGCTCGCCGCCGGCATCGATCCACGACACCAGTTCGATCTTGGTGCCGCCGATGTCGATGCCGTGATAGCCGGTTTGTTCAGAACTGGTCATGGCGGTAAATGGTGACGCCTTGCACCACGCGGTTGACGGTGCCGTCGGCGAAGGGATTGTCGGGCGTCAGGCCGAGCGCGGCCGACTGGTGCAGGGCGTATTGCTGCGCCATCAGCAGCCACAGTGGCGCCAGCCACGAATCGGACAACTGGGCCGGCGCGGCGACCGAAATGTCGGCTTCGCTGCCAACGGTGACCACCGAGCCGGCCACGCCATCGCGGCGCAGCTCCTGCAAAAGGTCTTCTTCATAACGGCGCGCCAGCGCTTTGCTGCTGCGGAACAGCACCACCAGCGATTGCTGGTTCAGCGCCGATTTCGGGCCGTGGCGGAATCCGAGCGCTGTGTTCGACATGGCCAGCACGCGGCCGCCGGTCAGTTCCAGGATCTTCAAGGCGGATTCTTTTGCCAGCGCTTCCAGCGGGCCGCTGCCCAGGTAGACCACGCGTTCCACCGGCTGCGCCGCCAGCGCAGCCACCGGTGCCGCCCAGTCGCGCAATGCGGCGTCGCCGGCTTGCGCCAGCGCCGCCAGGCGCTCCTGCCATTCGCCTTTGCCCAGCACGCATAAGGCGGCCAGCAGCATGCAGGTGAAGCTGCTGGTCATGGCGAAGCCGCGGTCGCAGCTGGCGGCCGGCATCAGCAGGTTGAAGGTGCGCGCGTCGGTATCGCCTTTGCGTGCCAGATGGCCTTGCGCATTGCAGGTGATGTTCAGGAAGCGTGCGTCGGCTACCAGTTCGCGCACCAGGTCCACTGCGGCCAGGCTTTCCGGGCTGCTGCCGCTGCGGGCGAAGGACACCAGCAGGGTTGGCGCGTCCGGTTCGAGGTACAGCTCCGGGTGCGTCAACAGGGTGGTGGTCGCCACGGCGCGTACCTGCGCGGGCCAGGCGGCATTCAGTTCATCGGCGACGATTTCGCCCACATAGCAGGAGCTGCCCGCGCCGGTCAGGATCACGCGCTGCTGCGGATTGTGCAGGCAGCCGCCGAGGAAGGCTGCAACGTCGGCGGCGCGGCTTTGCAGGCTGGCGCCCAGTTCGCGCCACAGGGCCGGCTGCTGCGCAATCTCTTCGGCGGTATCGAGGCCGTTGATATCGCGCCAGGACTGCGGGTCACGCTGGAGGAGGGTAGTCATCGAAAAAAGAAAAGTTGTTCGTTGGCTGAAAGCATAAATAGTATATTTCGAAAAGTCAAATACGAAAGATAAACGAAAGATATGGCTACCCGTCCGGTAGGCGGAAACGCACCGGAAGTGTCGGTATTTCGGCATGCCACGTTGCGTGTACGCTACTAATCGAAAGCTATTGCGCCGCAATATCGGTTAAACGAAAGAATAATTTAGGAAAAAACGGTGCGAAAGTGCTGTTTTCTTTCTTTTTGTTGACCTTTTTTGCTTTTATTCCTAAAGTATGACTATCAAAACGAAAAATATTGCACCTTAGGCAGGCTTATGAAGAGACTCACCCGCACTGCAATCGCCGCTGCCGCGCTGGCCCTGGCCACTGGCGCCGCCCTCGCAGCCCCGCTCGGAAAACTGCGCAGCATCGCTGCCGCGCCGGCTGCCGTTGCGGAAGGCTTATCCTGGGACTTGGCGACCGAATCCGGCGCCGTCGTGCGTGTCAGCCTGCTGCAGGACGACGTGTTGCGCATCTGGGCCGGCCCCAAGGGCAAGCTGACCGGCGCCGGCGACAAGGCGGCCGCCATCGTGATCGGCAAGCCTGCTGCGCATATTGAGCATAGCGTAAGCGAACAGCCCGACCATATTGTGCTGCGCACCGCGAAGCTGGCCTTGCGCATCGACCGCAACCCCTTGCGTTTCAGCCTGTTCCGCGCCGGCGAAACGCAGCCGCTGTGGCGCGAAGTGCAGCCGCTGGAACTGGGCGACAAAGCCAGCGTGCAGACCCTGTCCAGCGACAAGGCGGAACGCTTCTTCGGCGGCGGGCAGCAGAATGGCCGCTTCGAATTCAAGGGCCGCCAGCTTGACGTGTCGTATTCGGGTGGATGGGAGGAGGGCGACCGCCCAAGTCCGGCGCCTTTCCTTATGAGCTCGCGCGGCTGGGGCATGCTGCGCAATACCTGGTCCGACGGCAGCTACGATCTGCGCCAGCAAGACGTGGTGGCCCTGCAGCATGCCGAGCCGCGCTTCGATGCCTACTACTTCGTCGGCAAGGATGTGCGCGACGTCCTGGCGCGCTACACCGAGTGGACCGGCCGCGCGCGCATGCTGCCGCGCTGGGCGCTGGAATACGGCGACGCCGATTGCTACAACGACGGCGACAACGTGAAGAAGCCGGGCACCGTGCCAAAAGGCTGGAGCGATGGCCCAAGCGGCAAGACGCCGGACGTTGTCGATGCGGTGGCGCGCAAATACCGCGAGAACGATATGCCCGGCGGCTGGATCTTGCCCAACGACGGTTACGGCTGCGGCTACACCAGCTTGCCGGAGACCGTGCAGGGCCTGGCCAAGTACGGCTTCCGCACCGGGCTGTGGACCGAGAACGGCGTCGACAAGATCAAGTGGGAAGTCGGCACCGCCGGCAGCCGCGTGCAGAAGCTGGACGTGGCCTGGACCGGCAAGGGCTACCAGTTCTCGCTGGACGCCAACAAGTCGGCGTACGACGGCATCCTGGACAACTCCGACAGCCGTCCGTTCATCTGGACCGTGATGGGCTGGGCCGGCACGCAGCGCTATGCGGTGGCATGGACCGGCGACCAGAGCGCAAGCTGGGACTATATCCGCTGGCATGTGCCGACGCTGGTGGGTTCCGGCCTGTCCGGCCAGGCGTATGCGACTGGCGACGTCGATGCAATCTTTGGCGGCAGCCCTGAGACTTATACGCGCGACCTGCAGTGGAAGGCATTCACGCCGGTGCTGATGGGTATGTCGGGCTGGTCGGCCAATGCGCGCAAGCATCCATGGTGGTTCGACGAGCCTTACCGCAGCATCAATCGCCGCTACCTGAAACTCAAGCTGCGCCTGACGCCATATATGTACACCCTGGCGCGCGAGGCGGAGCAGACCGGCGCGCCTTTGGTGCGCGGCCTGATGTGGGATTACGCCACCGATCCTGCCGCCTTCACCGAAGCGCACAAATACCAGTTCCTGCTGGGCCGCGACATGCTGGTGGCGCCGGTGTACCGCAGCCAGGCGGTGTCGCAGGGCTGGCGCAAGGCCATCCACCTGCCGCAAGGCACGTGGTTCGAATACTGGGATGGCCGCCAGGCGACTGCCGGCGCTGCGGGCCGTGATCTCGACCTGCAGGTCACGCTCGACAAGCTCCCAGTCTTCGTGCGTGCCGGCGCGATCCTGCCGATGTACCCCGAAGTGCTGTATGACGGCGAAAAGCCCAAGGACGTGCTGACGCTGGACCTGTACCCGCACGGCGAGTCCTCGTTCACCCTGTACGAGGACGACGGCAACACGCGCCAGTACCAGAAAGGCGCCTTCAGCCAGCAAGTGCTGCGCATGCGCGAATCGGGCGGCGCCGTGAGTGTCGACATCGCTGCGGTCGAAGGCAGCTACGCAGGCCAGGAGCCGCGCCGCAGCTATGCCTTGCGCATGCTGACGCGCCAGCGCCCGGCCACCGTTGCAGCGGCAAGCCGCAGCCTGCCCGCCCATGCCGACCGCGCGGCATACGATGCGGCATCGGAGGGCTGGTTCTACGACCCGCAAGACCGCACCGGCACGCTGTATGTGAAGACAGCCAAACAGGATATCCGCCAGCCGCTGCAAATCAAGGTGCAGGGCGCGCAAACACTGGCCGCGCAAGACGACAATTTCCCGCAAGCGCCGGAGCTGGGCCGCGCACTGCCGCCCGACGCGCTGCTGGTGGTCAACCGTCCCGCCGAAGAACCTGGCCATCCGCTGGAAAACGCCTTTGACGACAAGCCGGCAACCTGGTTCCGCACCACCCGCAACCAGTCGATCCGCACCGGCGCCCACGAATGGACCATCGGCTTCACCGAGCGCCGCCTGGTCGACGGCATCGAGATCGCGCCGCGCAACGATGAACACTGGAAGCACGGCCAGGTGCGCGACTACGAAATCTACATCGCCGACACCAATGGCGAATGGGGCAAGCCAAGCTTCACCGGCCGCCTGAAGCTGGAGAAGGAAACGCAGACCATCAACTTCCCGGCCACCGCTGGCCGCCTGCTGCGCTTCCGCGTGCTCAGCACGCAAAACCCGGAAGGCGAAGGCGCGGCATCGACCGACCCGATGGTCACGGCTGCCGCACAAGTGCCAGCCAAGGCAATCAACGCCATGCAGCCGGCCGAAGTGGGGCCGATTGCCCTGTCCACCTTCCGCATCCTCGAACATCGCGCGAAAGAGGGCGCCGAGCTGCAAAGCTTCCTGTCGGACCTGCCGTTGCCGAAGGGCGTCGGACGCGATCGTCCTGCCGGCAAGGCCAAGGAAATGCGCATGAACGGCCTATGGTTCCGCAAGGGCTTGGGCGTCGGCCCGGCCAGCCGCATCGACCTGCAACTGGAAGGCAACTGGAGCCTGCTGCGCGCCGACCTGGACGTGGACGATAGCTGCCGTAGCGCCGGCGGCCTGCAGTTCCAGGTCTGGAGCGGCGAGCGCCTGCTGTACGACAGCGGCCTGGTGACTGCGCCGGCTGTCGTCAAGCCGGAAATCGATGTACGCGGGTTGAGGCAACTCAGCCTGCGGACCCTGGGTGCGCGCGGCGCCCAACCAGCCCAGGTTTGCGGCAACTGGGCCAATGCCGTACTGCTAGGCACAGAGGGCGCCACGATCCGGACGCGCTGACCGCACATTTTTCGTCACTAAGAACGAACCCCTCTTCGGACCGGGGAGGGCGTTTTGCAAACTAAAAAAAGGAGATGCAAGTGGAACTGAAGAAATTGATCGCTGCGCTGGCAGCTATTGGATTTGCCGGCGGCGCCCTGGCGGCCGATGGGGCGGAGGACAAGAAGGACGAGAAAGGCGAGAAGATCCACCGCGTCGAAGTGACCGGCTCCAGCCTGAAGCGCATCAACGCCGAAACCGCATCGCCGGTGCAGGTGATCGACGCCAAGCAGATCGAAAACATGGGCGCCCGCACCCTGATGCAGGTGCTGGACAACCTGCCGGCCGCGCGCCCTGCGCAGCAAGACTTCCGTTCCATGTTCACCGGCTCCGACGGCGCCTCGCAGGCCAACCTGCGCGGCCTGGGCGCGCAAGGCACGCTGGTGCTGCTGAACGGCCGCCGCCTGTCCTTCTACGGCGCGCCGGCCGGCTTCCAGACCATGTTCGTCAACATCGACTCGATCCCGGCAGCGGCGATCGA
This sequence comes from uncultured Duganella sp., assembly GCA_946482635.1. Next base: position 58,735 of record CAMLSG010000002.1, on the reverse strand, counting down.
GCGCATGGAAATCCTGACCGACGGCGCCTCCGCGGTGTACGGCTCCGATGCGGTGGCCGGCGTGATCAACGTCATCACCAAGAAAAATTACCAGGGCCTGGAAGCGAAAGTCAGCACCGACCATTCGCAGGAAGTGTCGGCCTACGGCGAGCACCAGGCCAGCCTGGTGTACGGCAAGGGCGACTTTGCCAACGACGGCTACAACGTGATGGCTTCCCTGAACGTGTACCAGCGCGACCGTATTGCGCTGGCCGACACCTACGACAAGCGGCCCGACTACTTCTACGTCAACAATCCGAACTTCATCTCCAACTTCCGCATCGGCACCGGCAGCGAGCCGGGCCAGCCCAACCCGGGCACGTTCTTCGTATTCGATCCGGCCAAGAACAATGCGCGCACCCAGCGCGCAGTAAGCGGCTGCTCCACCATGATCACCGAAGCATCCGGCACCCGCTGCGTGTGGAACAACCTGCCGTATGCGCTGGACACCGGCCCGACTTCCGACCGCGCGACCGGTTTCCTGTCCGGCCGCAAGAAGCTCGGCGAGGACCTGGAAGTCTTTGCCGAAGCAGCGTTCACCCACATCAAGCTGCGCGGCGAGAACGGCCCGCGCAGCTTCAATAGCGGCACCACCAGCAACTGGTTCTCGCGCAACACCGGCACCAGGCTGAATACTTTCGTCAACCCTTACCTGGGCCCGAACAACGTCTACCTGCAGGGCAAGCTGGACGCCGACATGGCAGCCAAGATGGGCGGCGCGGCAGGCCTGAACTACATCCTGCAGGACGCGGTCGGCCACTTCGGCCAGAAGAACCTGGATGACAACTACCGGGTGCTGACCGGCCTGCGCGGACACCTGACCGGTAGCTGGGACTTCGAGACCGCGCTTGCGGTGGCAGGCAGCCACTCGACCTTGTACCAGACCACGAACATCAACACCAAGGGCTTCGAGAAGGCCTTCGGCCCGACCTCCAAAGACCCGGTCACCGGCCGCGTCTACATTGCCGACAATCCTGCTTTCAAGTTCGGCGAAATCAGCGAATCGAATGCGGCCTTGATCCGCGAAGCTTTCCCGACTTTCGACATCCAGTCCTGGACCAAGCTGATCACCTTCGACGCCAAGGTGGAGGGCACGCTGTTCAAGCTGGGCGAGCGTGAGGTGCGCGCCGCCTTCGGCACCAACCTGATGCGCGAAAGCTTCGACACCCCGGGCAATCCGGATGCCGCCAATGGCCTGATCACGCAGCAGGGCGGGTCCTGGTTCGACGGCAAGCGTACCGTCAGCGCGCTGTTCGGCGAAGTGGTGGTGCCGATCACCGATACGCTGGAAGTCAACGCCGCGGCCCGCCTGGACAAATACCCGCACTTCTCCGCCAACCTGGCGCCGAAGGTCGGCGTGCAATGGCGCGCGCGTCCTGAGATCATGCTGCGCGGTACCTACTCGGAAGGCTTCCGGGCACCGAACCTGGCCGAATCGGGCAGCGGCGGCGTGTTTGCGCAGGTAGGCGGCATTCGCGACACCGTGCGCTGCGACGAAACCAATGCCATCGCCAGCCTGCTGCTGATGTCTGTCACCGCGACCGACCGCGACCTGGGCAAGACCCTGTTCAATTCCAACTGCTCGACCACGGTGGGCGGCCTGACCCCGCCGAACCCGAACCTGACGCCGGAAAAAGCCAAGATCTCGACCCTTGGGCTGGTGCTGCAGCCAGCCAAGGACGTCAGCATCTCGCTGGACTACTGGTTCGTCTATCGCCGCAACGAGATCGTGCGCCAGGACTTCAACCAGCTGTTCACCGCGCTGGTCGACCAGTACGGCCCAAGCCTGGCCGGCACCGACAAGGCAATCCGCAATGACCTGTCCGATGCCGACCGCGCCAATATGGCAGCCGTGGCCACCATGTGCGCCAATCCTGCCAATGCCACAGCCTGCAGCGGCCCGCTGCCGAAGTACTCGGTGGGCAACCTGGGTGGCCTGATCAACTCGTACTCGAACCGCGGCCGTACCTTGCTGGACGGCTTCGACATCGATGCGCGTGCCCGCTTCTCGCTGGGCGAGTACGGCAAGCTGGGTACCGGCGCCGCGTTCACCATCCGCAAGCGCGAGACCTACAACTACGAAGACGGCGGCGGCTTCTCGGGCAACTACGTCGGCTACTACGATTCGCCGCGCCTGCGCGCCACCTTCAACGCCGACTGGACCTACCAGAACCTGGTCACCAGCCTGTTCGTGAACTATACCGGCAAGGCCAAGTGGGCATACGGTGCGTACGACACCGACAACGCACCTGAAAACTGCACCGCCGGCGGCGTGGCGCTGCCGGACAACCTGTGCGGCGGCCAGCCTTCGTACTACACGGTCAACCTGGGCTTCAACTGGAAGCCGGTCAAGAACCTGGACCTGGGCCTGAACATCAAGAACGTGACCAACAAGAAGCCGTACTACGACCCGAACGGCTGGGAGGGCTACAACCACCAGCAAAACCTGTTCGGGCGCGTCTTCTCGCTCTCGGCCAACTACAAATTCTGGTAACCTGCGATCCAACCAAAGAGGCAAAGACTAGATGGACAAGCAATTCAATCGACGACACTTCCTCACCGCCGGCGCCGCGCTGGCGGGCAGCCTGCTGCTGCCTTCCGCCTTTGCGGCAGGCGGCCGCGAGAAACTCCGGCTCGGCATGATCGGCACTGGCATGCGCGGCCAGGTGCTGCTGCGCGAGCTGGTGCGCCGCGACGACGTGGAAGTGGCAGCGCTGTGCGATATCGAACCGATCATGCTGGGCAAAGCCCTGGCGCAATTCGACAAGGCAGGCAAGCCGAAGCCGCGTACCTTCGGCGAAGATGGCGACAAGCACGCCTACCGCCGCATGCTGGACGCGAAACAGCTCGATGGCGTGATCATCGCCACTCCCTGGGAATGGCATGCGCAAATGGCGATCGACGCCATGCAGGCCAAAGTGCCTGTCGGCTGCGAAGTGGTGGCCGGCATCACGCTGAAGGATCACTGGGACGTGCTGGACACCCAGCTCAAGACCGGCACGCCGTACATGCTGCTGGAGAACGTGTGCTATCGCCGCGACGTGATGGCGGTGCTGCAGATGGTGCGCTCCGGCCTGTTCGGCGAACTGGTGCACCTGCAGGGCGGCTACCAGCACGACCTGCGCGCCGTGAAGTTCAACAACGGCGATCCGGCCAAGCCGTACGGCAGCGGCATCGAGTTCGGCGCCAAGGGCTGGTCGGAAGCGAAGTGGCGCACCGAGCACTCGGTGCAGCGCAATGGCGAACTTTATCCGAGCCATGGCATCGGCCCGTGCGCGATGTACACCAACATCAACCGCGGCAACCGCTTCACCCGCATCAATACCTTCTCCACCAAGGCGCGCGGCCTGCACGACTACATCGTCAAGCAGGGTGGCGCCGAGCATCCTAGCGGCAAAGTGAAGTTCAGCCTGGGCGACGTGGTGACCACCACGCTGTCCTGCGAAAACGGCGAGACCATTATCCTGCAGCACGACACCTCGCTGCCGCGCCCTTACTCGTTGGGCTTCCGCGTGCAGGGCACCAATGGCTTGTGGATGGACGTAAATCATTCCATCCATATCGAAGGCAAGAGCAAGCCCCACCAGTGGGACGACTTCCAGTCTTACCAGGACCAGTACGACCATCCGCTGTGGCGCAAGTACGCCAGCGAAGCGGCGGGTGCGGGCCACGGCGGCATGGATTACTTCGTGATCCACGCTTTCGTGGAAGCGCTGAAGGCGCGTGCGCCGATGCCGATCGATATCTACGACGCGGTGACTTGGAGCGCCATCACGCCGCTGTCCGAGCAATCGATCGCGCAGAACTTCCAGACGCTGGACTTCCCTGACTTCACGCGCGGCCAGTGGAGCAAGCGCAAGCCGATCTTCGCCATTGATGACCGCTATTAAGGCATTCGGTGCAATTTGCCTCGGCGCTGCGGCACTGGCTGCCCATGCGACAGCCAGTGCCCAGTCCGAGCCTTACAAGGTGTTCGACACCAGGCCGGTCATTACCGAGGGCCCGTACCTGTCCGCACTGTCCGACACCTCGGTGTCGGTGGTGTGGATGACCGATGCGCCGAGCCACGCCAAGGTGCGCCTGAGCGACGGCGATGGAGTGCGCGAAATCGAGCCCCAGGTTGACGGCCTGGTGCCGGTCGGCCAGCGGCATGTGGTGACGATCACCGGCCTGGCCCCCGGCAAGCGCTATTCTTACGAGGCCATTTCCACCCGCGTCGTGAAACTGAAACCCTACTGGCCGGACAAGGGCTTGAGCACCAGCAGCCCGGCGGCTGCTTTCGCCACCTTCAACCCGCGGCAGGACAAAATTTCGTTCAGCGTGGTCACCGATACCCACGAGGACACTGCACGCATCGGCCGCCTGATGGAAATGGTCGACTGGACCAATACCGACGCGCTGCTGCACCTGGGCGATGCTTTCCATTGGCTCGATTCGGAAGAACAGTTGTGGGCCAAATGGCTGCGGCCAACGGTTGCAGCGCTGGGACCTGGCAAGCCCCTGCTTTTCGCACGCGGCAACCACGAGCTGCGCGGGTCCTTCGCGCGCCAACTGGCCGGCTACGTGCCCACGCCGGAAGGCAAATACTATTACGCGCGCGCCTTGGGCCCTGTGCACTTGCTGGTACTCGACACCGCCGAGGACAAGCCGGACGACACCAATGTTTATGCCCAGTTGAACCGCACCGCGCCTTACCGCGAAGACGAACTGGCCTGGCTGCGCGGGCAGGCCGGCGGCGACAAGCACTTCGCCAGTGCGCCGTTCCGCGTGGTGGCGATGCACCAGGGCGATTGGGGCTGGTTGCCCGATAGCGGCGCCGCCTGGACTGCGCTGGCCAACGAGGCCGGCATTGACCTGGTGATCGCCGGGCATGACCACGCCTTTTCCTACCAGCCGCCCGACAAGGCGCACGCTTACCATCGCCTGATTCTGGGCCAGGACCAACTGGCGCGCATCGATGCCACCGGGCGAATGCTGACAGTCAAGGTGACCAGCGACAAAGGCGTGGCGGTCCGCACCTTCACCATTCCTTCACGTCGCTGAGGTACTATTGCCATTCTCTTAACCATTTCGAAAGAGTAAGAGGATGACAAAGAAAGTGCTATCCGCCCTGGCATTCAGCCTGCTGGCGGCAAGCGCCTGGGCGCAGGAAGAAGCCCAGGCGCCTGAAGGCGATACGGTTGTGATCACGGGCCAACGCCCCGGTCCGGGCCTGTGGAAGGTCAGTAAAGGCGAACATGTGATGTACGTCTTCGGCGATTATGCACCGCTGCCGATCAAGATGGACTGGCGCTCCAATGAAGTGGAGGCCATCATCGCCAAGTCGCAGGAATACCTGCCCAGGCCTTCCTTCGGTATTTCCGTCGGCTGGTGGGGCGGCATCAAGATGCTGCCATTTGCCATCGGCATCAAGAACAACCCGGATGGCGGCAAATTGATCGACGTCTTGCCTGCCGATACGTATGACCGCTGGCAAGCGCTCAAGACCAAGTACATCGGCAAGAACGACGGCATCGAACGTGAGCGTCCGATGTTTGTTGCTGACACGCTGTACCAGCAAGGGCTGGAAAAGAATGGCTTGACCATGCGCACCGACGTCTATTCGAAGCTCGACAAGCTGGTCAAGCAATACAAGGTGAAGGTCACGTCCAGCAACGTCCAGACTGAGCTCGAAAGCCCGACCGAGGCCCTGCGCGCATTCAAGAATTCACCGGGAACGGACGTGCTTTGCTTTGCCAGGACAGTGGAGCGTCTCGAGTCCGATCTCGATGCGATGCGCGTGCGCGCCAACGCGTGGGCGGTCGGCGACATGTCGAAGATCTCTTCCCTGAGCTTTGCCGACCGCGAAGCCGCGTGCACCGACGCAGTGCTGAACAACGACGCGTTCAAGTCGAACGAGAAGCTGAAGCAGGTGAAGGAAACGATGCAGAAGAATTGGCTGGCCAACGCCGAGCGTGCGCTGGAGGCCAATACTTCGACTTTCGCCGTGCTGCCGCTGGTGCGCCTGCTTGATCCGAAAGGCCCCCTGGCCGAACTGCAGGCCAAGGGCTACAAGGTGGAGGCGCCTGAGTAAGCGGCGCCGCTTCAGGCAAGCCTGGCGCGCTTTGCATCGGCGCCGGCTTGCGGCGGCAGCTTGAACACTTCCAGCGCCTTGGCGACGGCCTGCGCCTGCAGGTCCAGCACGCCGGTGGCGGCGGAAGCTTCCTCCACCATCTGGCTGTTCTGACGCGTCACTTCGTCAAGCTGCACGATGGCGTCTTTCACCTGGTTGACGCCATCGCTCTGTTCGCGCGTCGCGCCGCGGATGACTCCCATGATGGAGGCCACGCGGCCGATCGCGGAAATCACGGCATCCATGTCCTTGCCGGCCGTGGTCGCCACGCTGGCGCCGCCTTCGATCTTGTCGGCCGAGGCGTCGATCAGGGCTTTGATGTCCTTCGCCGCTGATGCACTGCGCTGCGCCAGGCTGCGCACTTCGCTTGCAACGACCGCGAAACCGCGGCCGCTTTCGCCGGCGCGCGCCGCTTCCACGGCGGCATTGAGGGCCAGGATATTGGTCTGGAACGCAATGCCGTCGATCAGGCCGATGATGTCGACGATCTTGTGCGAGGACTGGCGGATCTCGTCCATCGCCGTCACCACCTGCGCCACGGCGACGCCGGTGCGTTCGGCCAGGGCAGTCGCTTCGGTCGCCACGCCATTGGCGGTATTCACGTTGTCGGCAGTCTGGCTCACCGTGCCGGTAATCAGTCCCATATGCGCCGTGGTCTGTTCCAGGTTGGCCGCCTGCGCTTCGGTGCGCGCTGCCAGGTCGACATTGGCTGTGCGCACTTGCGTGGTGGTGCTGCGGGTCAGCGCAAAATTGCCGCGGATGTCGCCGAGGATCGACGCCAGGTTCAGGTTCAACTGGCGCACGAAGGCCTGCAACTGGCCCAGTTCATCATGGCGGTCGACTGCCATGCGCGTGGTCAGGTCGCCGCCGGCCAGGATGCGGGTGGCGTTGATGCAGGCCTGGACCGGCGCCACGATGGCGCGGTGCAGGTTGTACCAGCCATACAGCGCCAGCACGGCCAGCAGCAAAGCCTGCACGTGCAGCGCAGCGTCGGCGTAAGGCAGCACGGCATGCAGCGCCATCGACAGCGCCAGCAGCGCCATGCTGCCGAAGCAGAGCGCCATGCGCTGCGACAGGGAGATGTCGCGCAGCGCGTTGGCGATCTTCTTGCGGCCGCTCGGTGCGGCGCCACCACGCGCGATGCGCACGCCGCCCGGGTTCGGGCCCTTGACTGTGCGGTACAAAGCTTCAGCATCCTTGACCTGTTGCGGCTTTGGCTTGGTGCAGACCGACATGAAGCCGGTCGTGCGGTTCTTCTCGATCACCGGCGTGACGTTCGCAATGCACCAGAAATAGCCGCCGTCCTTGCGGCGATACTTGACCAGGCCGCGCCATGGTTCGCCCGACATGGTGGTGTGCAGCATGTCTTCGTCGATTTGCGCCGGCATGTCCGGGTGATAGAACGCTTTTTGCGGACGTCCGATCAGGTCCTCGCCGGCGTAGTTGCCAACTGCGATGAACGTCGAATTGGTGTAGGTCAGGCGGCCCTGCAGGTCGGTGGTGATGACAATGGGTTTGCCGTCTTCAAGCAGGGTTTCGTGTTCGGCTGCGGTGAGTGTGCTGCGCATTTTTGACACTTTGTTTCAGTTGGGAAAGATCGCAGAGCATACTAGCAGATCGACGAATGGCCGCGCCGAAAGCGTGGCCATTTCGTGGTTTTTCCGCCAAAACTGTTGTCGCGCAGTTAAGCTGGCAACTCCATCGCAAAGCCGACGCCAAAGCGGTTCCAGGCGTTGATGGCGCCGATGACGAAAGTCAGCTCCGACAGCTCCTGTTCGCTGAACTGGGCGGCGACCGCGCTGTACACCTCGTCCGGTGCGCCGTTTTTGGAGAGCTCGGTCAGCGTTTCGGTCCACAGCAGCGCGGCGCGTTCGCGCTCGTCGAAGAAAGGCGTTTCGCGCCAGGCCGGCAGCGCCATCAGGCGGCGCACATCTTCGCCGTTCTTGAGCGCGTCCTTGCTGTGCATGTCGATGCAGTATGCGCAGCCATTGATCTGCGAGGCGCGGATCTTGACCAGCTCGCGCAGCGAAAGCGGCAGCAGCGATTCGGCGATGGCGCGTTCGAGGCCCATCATGGCCTTCATGGCGGTCGGGGCGGCGGCGTAGTAGTTGATGCGTTTCATAATGAATTTCTCCAGTGGGTTTCGATGAATCCACTTTAGTCCGGACGAGATTGCGGATAAACTGGTCTTTATCGTTTTAAATGTACGGAAAGTCGAACAATCATGGCCTTTGACCGTCTTGAGGCAATGCGCGCGTTCTGCCGCATCGTGGAAGTGGGGAGTTTTGTCGGCGCGGCGGAAGCGCTGGGCGTGCCGAAGACCACCATCTCCGGCCAGATCCAGGGGCTGGAGGCGCACCTCGGCATGAAGCTGCTGCACCGGACCACGCGCCGCGTTTCGCCCACCACCGACGGCGCGGCTTATTACGAAGGCGCCCGCGCGCTGCTCGACGACCTGGATGAACTGGAGTCCTCGCGCCACGATGCGCGCGGCCGGGTGCGGGTTGAAATGCCGTCGCCGGTCGGCACGGGCCTGATCATCCCCGCCTTGCCGGACTTCGCGGCGCGCTACCCGGATGTGCAGCTCGACATCGGCTGCGGCGAGCGCGTGGTGGACCTGGTGCAGGAGGGAATCGATTGCGCCTTGCGCGGCGGCCCGGTGGCGGACCAGGACCTGGTGGCAAGGCCGGTGGGGAATATGCGTTTCTGCCTGTGCGCGGCGCCATCCTACCTGGCGTCGGCCCCGCGGCTGGCGTCAGTGGAAGACTTGCCCGCGCACCGCTACCTGGGCTTCGTGTTTGCCGCGACAGGGCGCCAGCACGTCCAGTCGCTGCAGCGTGGCGACCAGCGCTACGTGATCGAGCAACAGCCTGCCATGCGCTTCAACAGCGCTGCTGCCTACGTTGCGGCAGGCGTGGCGGGCCTGGGCATACTCAATATTCCGCGTGCGGAAGCGGCACCGCACTTGCGCAGCGGCGCGCTGCTGGAAGTGCTGCCCGACTGGCACCTGGGCAGCATGCCGATCAGCCTTGTCTACCCGTATGCGCGCCGGCTGTCGTCGCGCGTGCGCGCCTTTACCGACTGGGCCACTGCCTTGATGGCCAGCGACCCATTGTGGCGTTAAGGCTTGACGACCCTGGCGCCGGCCAGCTTCGCCACGCCTGCCAGCGTGGTTTGCGCCGCGTTCAGGCCAAGCAGGAAGTCCTTGTCCGAATAGTTCGAATACAGGTCGGTCGGCTGGTGCCAGTGCGGATTCCAGCCGGAGCCGATCTGCTGCCCGCGCTCGTTTTCGCGCAGTGAAATCGAAGGCACCAGGTCCATGAACGGCGTGGAGTCGGTGTTGGTCATGTGGAAGCCAACGGCAGCGGGATAGTTGGTTGCGTACTTGTCGTTCGCTGCGCGGAAGTTCCACGCCAGCCTGGCCGAACCTTCCGCCTGTTTCGAGTTGGACTGGAATTCGATGTTCACGTCCGCCTCGGCGCGCTGTTCTTTCGGCAGCACGTAGACCGGATGGCCCTTGGCGTCCAGCACCGGCTTGCCGGCCTCGTCGAGTTTTGGAACCGGCATGCCATGGTCGAACAGCATCATGTCGTGCTGGATCATGCCCAGCCAGCGCGGTTCGGGATATTTGCCGGAGCCTTTCGGCGACTCGATGCCCTGCAGGTCCTTGCGCTGCTCGACATAGGCGGCGGCGCCGTTCAAGCCGGTCTCCTCGTTGTTCCACAAGGCGAAGCGGATCGAGCGATCGGTTTCCACGCCCGGCGCGCTGAAGATGCGCGCCAGCTCCATCACCAGCGCGGTGCCGGAACCATCGTCATTGGCTGCTTCGCCGAAACCGATGCCGTCCATGTGTGCGCTGACGATGTACATTTCATCGGGACGGGTCTTGCCGATCTTGGTGCAGTAGACGTTCTCGCGCAGCGAGGTGCCTTGCGGCGTCTGTTCCGCGTTGAGCGCGCGCAGGCGCTCGTCCGGCTGCTTCATCGGATCGGTGTTCACGCCGGTCGGCGCGCGGTTGCCGAACAGCGTGCTGCCGCCCTGGCCCGGAGGACCGCCGGCGCCGCCGCCTGCCGCCACGGCCGGCTTGCCGCGCACCGCAGGCTCGGTGAACTGGTACTGCAGGCGTTCCACGTTGGAGCAGCCGTAGGCCTTCAGCTGCGCTTCGATCCAGTCCAGCGCCTGGCGGTTGCGCTCCGTGCCCTGGCGGCGGTCGCCGAATTTGGTCAGGCTCTTGATGGTGGCCTTGTACTTTTCCAGTTCGAGCTGGCTGACCAGGGTTGAAATCGGATCGGCTGCGGGCGCCGTTTGCGCATGCGCGGCGTTTGTCGCGAAGGCCAGTGCGATGCAGAGCGCTAGGGTAGGTTTCATCGGGACGTCCATGAAGTTGAATGGCTCGGACATTCTGCCGCAGCCGCCTGCGGCAGGGGAGCTTTTTTCATTACGATAAAGAGCGTTACATTCGGCCACATTCAGCCGCGCCACTCCGTCTTCTCCATGTAATCGCGTAGCGCGGCAATGGCGAGCCGCACTTTCGCCGGCTGCGAATCCCGCTGCACCGTCATGGCATATACCACCATTGGCGGCATCGACCAATCCGGCAGCACTTGCACGGCCAGGCCGGCTTCGATCAACGGCGCAGCATCGGGACCCGGCATGCGCATGATGCCGGCGCCTTGCAGCATCATGTGCTGGAGCGCGATGAAACTGTTGCCGGCCACGTGGCCGTTCACGCGCACGCGCCGCGCCGGTTCGCCGGCCCTGTGCAGTTCAATGAATTCGGCCTGGTTCATGACGCTCAGGTTCAGCACCGGATACCGCGTCAGCTCTTCCGGCGCCTGGGGCAGGCCGTGTTCCTCGGCGAACGAGGTTGATGCAACCATGATGTGGCCCCACTCGGCCAGCCGGCGCGCGACCAGTGTCGAATCGGCCAGCGCACCGGCGCGGATGGCAAGGTCGATGCGTTCGCCGATCAGGTCGACGCGGCGGTCTTCCGCAAACAGGCGCAAGGTGAGTCGTGGATGCGCGCGCAGCAACGGCGCCAGTGCCGCCGCCAGGTGCGCACTGAAGCCGACCGGAAAGGCGACGCGCAGTTCGCCGCGCGGTTCGTCGCGCAAATCGGAGAGGCGCTGCTCGGCGGCCTGCGCCGCATGCAGCATGGCCGCGCAGTCTTCGTAGTAAGCCTGCCCGGCTTCGGTGGTATTCAGGCGCCGGGTCGAACGGTGCAGCAGTGCCAGGCCGGTTTCCGCTTCGAGCTGGCGGATCTGCTGGCTGACGGCCGATGTGGTCATGCCCAGTTCGCGCGCGGCAGCGCTCATCGAATTGGCTTCCACCACGCGGGCGAAGACGGCCATGCGCTTTAAACGGTCGATTGTTAAGTCTGGCTTCATAGTGATTGCGAATTCGACCGTCTTATCACGGCACTGTAAAGACTGCATACTGAGTCCATCTTAAACCAACCCGGAGAATTTCCATGAAAATCGCATTGATCGGCGCTACTGGCTTTATCGGTTCCGGCCTGCTGGCCGAAGCTCTGTCCCGCGGCCACAGCGTGACCGCCCTGGTCAGCCGTCCGGAGCGGCTGGCGCCGCAAGCCGGCTTGAAGGTTGAAGGCGTTGACGTACTCGATCAACAGCAATTGGCGGCGAAGCTGGAAGGCCACGATGCGGTGATTAGTGCCTTCAGCGGCCATGCCCAGGAAGACGTGCGCGGCTACTACGGCCGCGGCGCCGATGCGATCATCGGCGCCGCCAAACAGGCCCGCGTGCCGCGCCTGCTGGTAGTGGGCGGCGCCGGCAGCCTGGAAGTTGCGCCGGGTGTGCAGGCAGTCGACACGCCGCAATTCCCCGAGCAATGGAAGGCCTCTGCGTTGGGTGCACGCGACACTCTGGAAAAATTGCGCAAGGAGCAGGCGCTGGAATGGACCTTCCTGAGCCCCGCCGCGATGATCCAGCCGGGTGAGCGTACCGGCAAATTCCGCCTTGGCGGCGACCAGATGCTGACGGACGCCGAGGGCAACAGCCGCATCTCGGTGCAGGACTACGCAGTCGCGATGATCGATGAGCTGGAGCAGCCTGCCCACTCGCGCAAACGCTTTACAGTCGCGTACTGATATAAGGATTTCCTGATACTGAAATCCATATTGAGCACGTTAATCTTTCGATTGGTGTCTTTCGCTTGTCATGGTTAGTCTGCAAAGGCAGTAAAACCATAAGGAGACCAACGAATGAAAAGACTGCTTTCATGTATCGCCATGCTGGCCAGCCTGGCCGGCATGGCGCCGGGCGCGCAAGCCGCAACACCCATCACCATCAACACCAGCGTTCAATACAAGATAAAGAACGTCAACAGCGGCCTGGTTCTCGGCATCGATGGCGCCAGCCAGGCAGCTGGCGCCAAAGCGATCCAATGGGCCGATAACGGCACCAGCGACCACCTGTGGCACTTCATGCCCATGGGGAATGGGCGCTACAACATCGAGAACATGCTGACGCACCAGGTGCTGGGCGTGACCAATGCCTCCACTTCCGACGGCGCGCAGGTAGTGCAATGGTCCGATAACGGTACGTCGGATCACCTGTGGATCGTCACCCAGGCAGCCAGCGGCAACTTCCTGATCCAGAACGCCAATAGCGGCAAGTATCTGGAAGTGTATATGGCGAGCACCGCGAATACCGCCACCATCGACCAGTGGGGCCTGACCGGCTGCACCTGCCAGGAATGGCAGTTGGTGAACTCCGGCGCAAGCCCGTACCCGGCGCCGCGCGCCGTCACCGGCAACGGCATCTTCGTGCACGACCCCTACATGCTGCGGGACGGCAGCGGCAAGTACTGGCTGTACGGTTCGCACCAGACGCTGGCCACGTCGACCGATGGCGTCAACTTCACCAATTACACCAGCTGCACCACGGCCCAGATGGGCGGCTATGCACCGAATTGCCCGTCGATCGGGCCGGACTTCAGTTCCTGGAGCGGATTGCAGACGCCGAAGGGATGGAACAATGGCGCCAATACCGACGTCTGGGCGCCAAGCCTGATGGTGGTGAACGGAACCTATTACCAGTACTACTCAATTCCCTACCTGCCTAGCACCGGCGCGGAAGCGGTCATCGGCGTCGCCACCAGCTCGTCGCCGCAGGGGCCGTGGACCGACAAGGGCTTCGTCACCAAATCCTGGAACAGCACCACCACCGCGCCGCCGCCCGGCTTCTGGGCGACCACCGACAACGCGATCGACCCGGCGCCGTTCCGCGATGCCTCCGGCAACTGGTGGATGGCGTGGGGTTCGTGGACCGACGGCACGCACCTGGTGCAGCTTGACCCTGCCAATGGCCTGATCAAGGCGAATGCCCCGGTGTACACGGTGGCCAAGCGCGGCAACCCATCGGCAGGCGAGGAAGGCCCGTTCATCTACTACTACAACGGCTACTACTATTACTTCGCCCCGATCAACGAATGCTGCAAGGGCTCGACCAGCACCTACCGCACCATCGTCGGCCGCTCCACCAGCGTAACCGGCCCTTATGTGGATCGCGGCGGCGTGGCCTTGACCGCCGGTGGCGGCACCATCCTGCTCAGCACCCACGGCAATATCATCGGCCCGGGCGGCGGCAGCGTGTTCACCGATGCCGGCAACAACAATACGCCGACCTACGTCTATCACTACTACGACGGCAATGACGGCGGCCGCGCCAAGCTGGGCATCAACCAGCTCGGCTTCACTGCCGACGGCTGGCCGTTCATCAAGTAAGGAATCGCTCCGCATCCCGGCCGGATAATGCTGAGCTCGTTGTGATACTGTTGGTAGTCGCCGATTATTTGAGGAGGTGTGCCATGGGTATTCTCGATTCGCTGGCAGGCGAAGTGCTGAGCCAGTTCTCAGGCAGTAATCACCCGGAAGGGATGCTGGATGCAGTGACCACGATGCTGAACGATCCAAAGACCGGCGGCCTGCAAGGCCTGGTGACGATGTTCGAGCAGGGCGGCATGGGCGGGATGATCGCGTCCTGGATCGGTACCGGCGCCAACCAGTCAATCAGCGCCGAGCAGATCCAGGCGGTGCTGGGCAGCGAGCAAGTGCAGGCGATCGCCAGCCGCCTTGGCCTCAACACGCAAGATGTCGCCGGCCACCTGGCGCAGCTGCTGCCGCAAGTGGTCGACAAGCTCACGCCCGGCGGCTCGCTCCCGGATGCCGGCGGCGGCCTGGGCGCTGCCCTGGGCGGACTCCTGGGACGCCCTTAGCGCCAAATCAGGGAGCAGATAAATATTTTGTGCACCGCACAAAATACTGTGCTATACTGCGTTCCGTGGTGAAGTTCTCGAGTACTTCGCCCTTGTAGCACCAAATTCGTAGGTCACAACTGGAGGCACCACGCAGATAGCATGGGCTCCCAAGCTCCGCACCGCGCAGATAGCACGGGCTGGAGCGCTGATTTAAGCATTGGCATTACATTGAAACGAAGCCCGCATGACGCGGGCTTTTTTTTATTCTCTCGATGGCGCCCCACACTGCGGGCAGCCGCCACGCCGCAGCCTGACAAGTTGCATCCCCCATGCATTACCCGAGGAGCAAGCAAATTGGCTAAAGAAGAATTGATTGAAATGAACGGCGTCGTTGTCGAAATCTTGCCTGACCAGCGCTTTCGCGTCGACCTGGACAATGGACACAAACTGATCGCCTACACCGCTGGCCGCATGAAGAAGAACTTCATCCGCATCCTGGCCGGCGATAAAGTAACCCTCGAGCTTTCACCGTACGACTTGAACAAAGGCCGGATCGTGTTCCGTCACATTGAGAAGCGCGGCCCTTCCGGACCGGCGCCACAACGCCGCCGCTAATGGCAACGAACTCAGATGGCCTTGATGTTGATAGCCTTCTCGCCCTTCGGACCTGAGCCTTTTTCGAACGAAACGCGCTGATTTTCCTTCAGGCTCTTGAATCCGTCGCTCTGGATGTCCTGGAAGTGCGCAAACACGTCGGCTCCTCCGCCATCCGGCGTAATGAAGCCGAAGCCCTTTGCGTCGTTGAACCATTTTACTGTGCCAGTCAGTACGGCCATGATGATCTCCTTCGGTGGGGCGGACGATGCTGTCCGCGAAGCATCCCTTATCAAGAGGCGCTTACTGAAGGATTCAATCTGAAATGGCTCGGGTAGAGCGCGACAGGAAGGGGCCGACAATGCTTCGACTTGAGGATATGCTAGTTCAGTGTAGGCCGGATGCACTGCCATCCCTAGCCCTTTTTTGAACCCGGGCCCCTTACCCCATCAATCTTTCTCGTCGGAAGACACGCTGGCGCGCGATGCCAGCGGTATATCGTTCGCCCCGCTCGACTCAGCAGCCCTGCGTTGCCGGAGTGCGTCGAACAATCGCAGCATTTCATCGCGGTTTCGCCCCGTCCAGCCAAAACTGTGGTCGTGGAAAACTGTCCCTGGCTCGTTCTGGCTTCGCTTGTGCCGGACGCGCCCGCCGCCCGAAAGCAATCGTTGGATGACATTTGGTGGAACGCGTTCGCTGATGAGATAGGCGAGGGCATAGCGCCATCCGCATTGCTCGGCGAGGTCGAGGCCCTCATCGACTACGCCGGCCAAAGCGTCCAGAGCACGGCGATCCTCAATATCTAATTCCGATAGCATTCTTACCTCCTCCTCTGTCGAGTGATTGGTAACCTGTCAGGAATTTCGAGAGGGGGATACCATAACATGGGGGGCCCGCCAGCGGGATTGAGCTTTTCTATGCGCTCGTTGAGGCCGATGATTTTCGATGCCATCCTTTCGGTTTGCGATCTTGTCAACTAGTGGGAAGCCGCTTAGAATGCGATGCACGCGGGTGTAGTTCAATGGTAGAACGGCAGCTTCCCAAGCTTCATACGAGGGTTCGATTCCCTTCACCCGCTCCAACTCTCCTTTGTCCATGGCCAAAGCGAACTTCCAGGTGCTACCGTGCGGCGACACACGCATCCAGGCGGTGGAAGCGCATAGCAGCCAATCCTTTTCCCGGCATACCCACGAACAATTCGGCATCGGCCTGCTCACGCACGGCGCATCGAAGTCATTCAGCGGCTGCGGCATGGTGGAGGCTTGCGCGGGCGATGTGATCACCGTGAATCCGAACGAAGTCCACGACGGTGCGCCGCTTGGCGACGGTGGGCGTAGCTGAAAAATGCTGTATCTGGAGCCTGGCTTTGCTTCGGAACTGCTGCGCGATGCGGATACCGGCGTTGACGGAGCATCGCTTGAGTTCAAGGCGCCGGTACTGCAGGACGCGGGCCTGGCGGCGATATTTGTGCGGGCCTGTACCGCTGCCACCTCGGCATTGCCGGGCGCCCGCCTGGCGGCCGAACACCACCTGCTCGACCTGATGGCGCAGACCTTGCTCCGTCGCCGCGTGGCCGCCACGCGTGCTGCCGCACCCACCGCGGTCGCCCAGTCGATGATGGAGGACGACCCATTGGCTGACTGGTCGCTCGCCGATTTGGCCGATGCTTGCAGCTTGAGCCGCTTCCAGCTGGTGCGGTCTTTTTCGCGCAATACGGGCTTTACGCCCCATGCCTTCCTCCTGCATCGCCGCATCCTGCTGGCACGCCGCCTGATTGCCGGCGGCATGGCGCTGGCCGATGCCGCCGCTGCCAGCGGGTTCGCGGACCAGAGCCATATGACGCGCGTATTCACCCGCAAATACGGCGTCTCGCCCGGCGCCTTTGCAATTTCATTCAAGACCTGACCGGCACTGCGCAATTAACATGCAGCTTTTGTTCCTGGAGGCTGCAAATGGTGGGATATCTGTATTGCGCGCTGGCGATGGTGACAGTCGGCAGCACGGTGGTGGCCAGCAAGGTGATTGCAGCGGGACTGCCACCGTTCACTGCGACGGCATTGCGCTTCATGGTGGCGTTGCCGGTGTTCCTGGTTATGTGCTGGCTGTTGCGGGCGCGCTGGCCGCGAATCGGCCGCCACGATGCAGCGCTGCTGGTGCTGCAGGCAGGCGCGGGAAGCGTTGGCTATACGGTGCTGCTGATCTCGGGCATGTCGTTCACCAGCGCGGCTACCGCTGGCGTATTGGTCGGCACGCTGCCGATCGTGTGTGCGGCATTCGCGGTGGTGGGGCTTGGCGAGCGCCCGACGCTGAGGCTATTGGGGGCGGTCGCCCTGGCTGCAATCGGAGTCTTGATCGCGAGCGGAGTGAGTTGGCCAGTCGCCGGGGCGGATGGCGCTATGGGAACCGGGCGGTTGTTTGGCATAGCGCTGGTGCTGGCGGCAGTGGCTTGCGAGGCTTTCTTCATCCTGCTGAACAAGCGGCTGCGCACGCCGATTGAAGCGCTGCCGCTGTCGACGCTGATGTGCGCCCTCGGCCTGCTGCTGGCAGGCGCTGCATCGCTGGCCATGGAGCGGCCGTGGCAGATCGCCGTCGACGCCAGTGCGCTGCAGGCGGTGCTGTATTATGCGCTGGTGCCGACGGTGCTTGGCTTCGTGCTGTGGTACGCCGGCGCGGCGCGCGTGAGCGGGACGGAGGCCGCCTTGTTCACGGCCTTGTCGCCAATCTCCGCCACGCTGCTCGCCAATACCTTCTTGCACGAAGCCATCACGCCGCCGCAACTGGCGGGCATGGCCTGCGTGTTGGCGGCGGTGGCGAGTGTTGCCTGGAAGCGTACTCCTTATGGTAGGGTTGAGACTTTGTAACCAAGGAGGTGCGCCATGAGCATCACAAAACAACTATCCACCCTGCTGGCCGGCCTGGCGCTCGCCGCCAGCGCTTTTGCAAATCCATTGGACGCGTTGACCGAGAAGGAAGCCGGCGGCGGCCTGAAAGCTGCGCTGGAAGCCGGTTCGGTGGCCGCCGTGGGCAAGCTGGGCGTTGAAGGCGGTTTCATGAACAACGATGCGGTGCGCATCAAGTTGCCCCGCGTGCTGGAGAAAGCCCGCCCGATCCTGGAAATGACCGGCCGCGGTGAACAGCTGGACGAACTGGAAACTGCGATGAACCGCGCTGCCGAGCAAGCAGTCCCGCTGGCGAAGCCGTTGCTGATCAATGCCGTGAAGTCGATGACGCTGAGCGACGCGAAGGCCATCCTGACCGGCGGCGAAACCTCGGTCACCGATTTCTTCAAGGAGAAGACCGCGGCGCCGCTGGCGGTGAAATTCAAGCCGATCGTGAAAGGCGTGACGGATCGCTCCAAGCTGTCCGGCCAGTTCAACAGCGCCATGGCGCAAGCGACCAAGTTCGGCCTGGCCACCGAAGAACAGGCGACGGTGGAAAGCTACGTCACCCAGCGCGCGCTGGATGGCCTGTTCCTGATGATCGGGGAAGAAGAGAAGAAGATCCGCGAGAATCCGATTTCCTACGGCAGCAAGGCGATTTCCAAAGTCTTCGGCCTGCTCAAATAAGCGTCCGGCCGCGCGGGTTGCGGGCTTGCGCGGCTGAGTTCAGGATTTCAAGCTGTCCTGATTTGAATGTTTGCTGGTGCTCGCCGTCGGCATCGTGCCAGCGGCACAGCACATCCTCGTCATCGTTCCGGCCCGAGCGGCCCGGCGTGGTACGAATCACCAGCATCTTATGGCGCCAGCCGATCGGCCGCACCGCATCCCCTGCCTTTGCCCGTTCGCGTTCCATGATTGCCTCCTGCAAGCAGCAGCAACCATGATACGCCTGTCGGGAAAGGCAGGGCGCCCGGTCAGGAACCTACCAGTTGTACGGCGTCCACATAGAGACGGTCGGTACTCAGGTTGTTGGATTTGGTGATGCGGGCCGCCTTGGCTTTGTAAGTAGTCTTTTCGATTGGCTGCACGAACCAGGTGCGGGCGCCGCGGCGGTCGACCTTGACGGTGTTGATGCCGCTCCAGACCGTATTCCATTTGCCATCGGTGTCTTGCAGCTCAACCTTGGTGATGCCTTCCAGGCCATAGCCATCGCTGATTGCGACACGCAGCTGGGTTGCGTTGACGGGATTCTGGAAGCCGACTTCGAGCGAATCGAAACCGACGTCGCTGCCTTTGGTTGCAAAATTCTTGCCGTCGACCTTGCCGGTCGCGTTGGCCGGCTCGTAGCTGCTGCCGCCGTATTCGGAGGTGGCGCTGGCGGTGCTGGCCCACTGCGCGCTGGCGTCATTGATGTAGCCGTCTTCCATATTGGAGTAATCGAGCTTGGCCTGGCGCTTGGCCATTTCCTTCTGCTCGGTGCTCATGTTCTCCATGTCCAGCTGCGGAGTTGCCAGAGGGCCATTGCCGGTGGCCGCGGTGTTGGCGGCAGGTGCCGCCGGTGCCGCCGCAGGGGCTGGAGCTGGTGCGGCTGGTGCAGCGGCTGGCGCTGGAGTCGCTTCAGAGGTGGGTGCCGGGGCAGGCGCCTTTTTGGCGCAGGCTGCAAGCAGCAGGGCGGGTAACAGCAAGGCGTATTTTGTCTTCATGACGGCTCCCTTATTGATTATCAAAACAACAAGCCGCCGATGATGTCACAAACCCGCCCTGCGTTCAATCGTGCGCGGGGTTTAGTAAGTTACTAAGTGATATTTACGCAACATTCACGTCGAGCAGCACGGTGTAGGCCAGGCGTTTGCCTTCGTACATTTGGCCGCCGCGGATCACGGCGTCGGTGGAAGTGAGCTGGCCGGTGATTTCCTGTCGCGCCAGCATGGTGCGGAAAGCCACGGCATCCTTCGGCGCCAGGTAGCCGACCATCTCGTTGTTGAGGAAGACGGCGACCGCTTTGTCCTCATAGGGATTGTTATCGTCCGCCAGCAGCAGCGCCTTGTGATGGGTGTCAGCCGCGGCCTCGCCATGCTCGCCGGCCAGGGCGCGGATGGTGTCGGAATAGCGCGACTCGCCCAGCACTTCGAGCTGGTAGCGGCCTTCGTCGCTCCAATGGTGCACCGGCTCGCCCTGCGGCAGCGGGGTGTAGGAGCCACCCGCCGGCTTGCCGACTGGCGCAGGCACGGCTTTCGGGCCGCCTTTCAGCAGGAAATACAGCGTTACCAGTGCCAGGACGATGATCAGGATATTCAGTGCGAGGGCCATTACAGTGGGCTTCCTAAGGGACAAGACCCGCTATTATCGCAGGCCGGCGCGGAAAACCGGAATGGTATAATCGCCCCTTTTCCTTGCACGTTTAGCCATGTCTTCCGAATCCACGCCAAAGGGCAAAATGCTCTATGACCCGACCGAACACCGCATCCGCAGCTTCGTCACGCGCGCGGGACGCCTGTCCACGGCACAGGAGCGTGCGCTGAGCGATCTCGGCCCGCAATTCATGGTCGAGCACAAGAAGGAAGCGCTGGACTTCGAAAAGACCTTTGGCCGCAAGGCGCCAGTGATCCTGGAAATCGGTTTCGGCATGGGCGGCACCACCGCCCACATCGCCAAGCTGATGCCTGAGAAGGACTTCATCGGCGTGGAAGTGCATACCCCTGGCGTGGGCAGCCTGCTCAAGCTGATCGGCGAAGAAGGCCTGGCCAACCTGCGCGTGATCCAGCACGATGCGGTGGAAGTGCTGCGCGACATGATCCCGGCCGGCTCGCTGGCGGGCGTGCATATCTACTTCCCGGACCCATGGCACAAGGCGCGTCACAACAAGCGCCGCCTGATCCAGGCCCCATTCGTGAAAACCCTGTGCGAGCACCTGGCGCCGGGCGGCTATATCCACCTGGCCACCGACTGGGAAGATTACGCGGTGCAGATGCTGGAAGTACTGAGCGCCGAACCGGCGCTGCAGAACACCGCCGAAGGCTACGCGCCGCAGCCGGCGTACCGCCCGCTGACCAAGTTCGAAAACCGTGGCCTGAAACTGGGCCACGGCGTTTGGGACCTGGTGTTCACCAAGAAGTAAATCAGGCTGCCGCCGGCGCCTGTGCTTTGGCACGCGCCGGCATGAAGGCCAGCAAATTCCCTCCGATCACCAACAGCAGCCCGGCCAGCGCCATGCTGCTCCACTGGTACCCTTCAAAGAAGGTGGACACGGTCAACGCCACTACCGGGAACAGCACGGTGCAGTAAGCCGCGCGGTCCGGCCCGATCCGCCCCACCAGCAGCAGGTAAGCCGTGAAGGCCACCACCGATCCCGGCACGGCCAGGTAGAGCAGCGCACCGACGTAGCGCGGGCTTGGGTCGAAGTTGAACGGCATGCCGAGGGCCAGCGCGCCAAGCGTCAGGATGGTGGCTCCGCACAACATGGCCCAGGTATTGGTCAGCCACGGCTGCATGCCCAGTGCCTGCATGCGGCTGGAGAGCAGGTTGCCGGTCGAGAAGCATAGCGTGCCAAGCAGGGCCAGTCCCAGGCCGGCCAGCATGCCGCTGTCGTTCCAGTGCCCCTGCATCGAAGGCAGGAACAACATGACGATGCCTGCAAGTCCCAGTACCGCACCGCCCAGCACTTGCGGCCGGATCGGCCGGTTCATGAAGAGGCGGCCATTGATCGCATTCCAGATCGGCGCGGTCGAAAACACCACGGCCACCAGTCCGCTCGGCACCCACATCGTGGCGTAGTAGAAGCACAGGAAATTACAGCAGAACAGCGCAAGCCCCTGCGCGAGCAGGTAGCGCCAGGCGGAACGCGGAGGCAGGATTTGCTGCCTGCGCACCAGCAGGATCAGCATCAGCACCAGCGCCGCAATCCAGAAGCGATACGCGATCGACACCGGCGCTGCGACGACGCCGAGTTGGAATTTGATCGCGATCCAGGTGGTGCCCCAGATGAGCACCGTGGTGAGGTAGAGGGCAGTATTCATGGTCCTGCCAGTGTGCCGCCTGCAGCACACTGGCAGTTGTCTGAGCTTGCTGTATTTCTTATTTCGCCGCGCGCTTGCGGCGCGAAATGCCCAATGCCGACAAGCCAAGGCCGAGCAACGCCAGCGTGCCCGGCACCGGCACTTGCTGCGCAGGCGTGGTGTCGACGTTGATCTCGGTCAGGCCGACGCCTTGCGTGCCGGCGTCCTGGTCGATATTGAAAACCACGGAAGTCACGTCGCCCATGCCGGCGATGGCGAGCAAGCCGGTTCCCGACAAGGTCTGCGTAGCGCCGTTGGATCCGGTTAGCGTGAGGGAAGTCGCGCCATCGGTGTAGGCAGCGATATTGATATTGAGCAGGCTGAAGCTGGCACCAAAGAAATCGAGTACCCAGCTAACGTCGGCAGGATTCGAGAAGCCATTGTGGATGCCGATATCACCGACAAAATTGCGATCGTAGTGAGCACCGAGGGGCATCATGCGGATACGGAAACCGTCTTCCGTATAGGTGTCGAACACCACCGAGCCATTATTATTCGCGTCGGTGCCACTGGTCAGGTCAAGCTGGATCGGGGCTGCCTGTGCTGCGGAGAACGAGAGCGCCAGGGCTGCAAGGCAAGCGAGCTTTTTCATCGACACTTCCTTTCAAATTAGGAGCATTATTGACAATATTGCGTTCACGGCAATAAGCAAATTGTATGCCCCTCACCCGCAAGTTACTGATTCTTATGGATACCTGGTATCTGACTCTGACTGCACTGTAAATTTCACCGACACTTGTCTGATCTTGCGCAAATCCGTGGCGGGTGCCGGCAGGGCGAAAATGGCCGTGCTAGACTTTTCGGCGTGAAGCCACTGAATGGACAACTTGAGGTCGCCGTTCCGCGCAAGCGCGTGGGGGCGGCGGCGCGCGCGGCGCTGGCTGGCCAGCCGGGCGATGCGATGTCGCACGCCGTGTTCCGCACCATGTCCGGCACCGATGCGACGCTGGAGCGCTTTGCGTGGCTGGGGGACGGGCTGGCCGCTGCCGTCTGGCATCGCAGCACGCCGGAGGCGTTCACCGAGTATCGCCAGCCGGGCCACCACACCTTGTCCTGCTACCTGGGCGGCGGCTATGAAGTCGAACGCGAAGGCTTGCCGGGGCAGTATGGCGCGCCGCAGCGCCTGTGCTCCCTGCCTGACTGGCATGAGTCGGAGTGGGTGGTGCGCGGCCAGTTGCGCATGCTGCACGTGTATTTCATGCCGGAGCACTTCACGCAGCGCGCCGTGGCGGAGCTGGACCGCGAGCCGCGCGAGCTGACCTTGCAGGACAAGACCTATTTTGAGAACCAGCGCCTGGTGCAGCTATGCGGCGACTTGCTGCAGCAGCCGTGGGAAGACGCTGACCAGCTGCTGCGCGCCAATGAAATCACGCACGAAGCCTTGAGCGAACTGCTGCAATCGCAATCGATGACCAAGCCCGGCCTGCGCTTGCGCGGCGGGCTGGCGCCGCTGGTGCGCCGCCGCCTGCACGAATACATCGAGGCCCACCTCGACCAGAACATCACGCTTGGCATGCTGGCGCAGCTGGCCTGCATGTCCGAATTCCACCTGGCCCGCATGTTCCGCATCAGCTTCGGGATGCCGCCCTCGGCATGGATTGCCGCGCACCGCATCGAGCGTGCGCGCGGCCTGCTGCGTACGGGACACCTGCCGTTGCAGCAGGTTGCGCAAGCCTGCGGCTATGCCGACCTCAGCCACTTCACCCACCGTTTCACTGCAGCAGTCGGCGCACCGCCCGGCCGCTATCGCCAGCTCACCAGCGCAGCAGCTTGCAACGCGCTATAGCGCGCAATGCTATCGCGCCCTTGCGCACGATTTGAGCCGGCGCGCGCGTGGCCTGCCGCGTTGGCGCAGCATTGGCTCCTGTTTAATTAACGGGAGATTGCCATGCCCAGGTTCGTTCGTTTGCTCTTGTCCTTGCTGGCGCTGCTGGCATGGAGCGCCTACGTGCAGGGTGCGCCGACGTATCAGGCGTTGAAGTTCGACGGCCAGTTCGCGCCGCAAATGCTGAATGACCTGGGCCAGGTCGCCGGCATCGGGCAGGATGGCAGGCCGGTCATCTGGAATCCGGATGGTTCGGTCATACAGCTGGCTGGCGCAGTGAGCCAGCTCACCATCACAGGATTTAACAACCAGGGCACGATCGTCGGCAATGCCTTGCTGCCGGGCTACAATTTGCAGCAGCCGGTCATGTGGCGCAATGGTGGCGCGGTGGAGCGCTTGCCGCTGCAAGGACTGGGCGGCACTACGGCAGGCATCAACAACCGTGGCGACATTGTCGGCTATATGGTCGGCGCGTCCGACACGGGCTCCGGGCAAGTCGGCTTCATCCAGTGGGGTGACGGCAGCGCGCCGCAACTGTTCGACAACTACGCACCGCTGATGGTCAACGACCATGGCCTCGTCCTTGGGCAGGTGGGCGGTGAATATGGCCTCAGGAGCTGGCAGGACGGTGCATTCGGCGCATCCCCATATAGCGATTTATTCATCCGTGCGCTCAACAACGAAGGACGCCTGGCGGGCTGGCACGACAATTACCAGGCGTTCTCGCTCATTGACAGGGACGGTCAGCGCGACATCCAGGACATGTGGTCCGGCTTCGCCCACGCCATGAACGATGCCGGCAGTATTGTCGGGGAGACTGAGCTCAGCGTACATGCCATGTTGTGGTACCAGGACCGGACCTATGACCTGGACCACTTGTGGCATGACGCCCGGTACTCGGGCTGGACCCTGCTCAATGCATGGGACATCAACGACAGCGGTGCAATTCTCGCCAGTGGCATCGGCTCACTGGGCGGGTCCGGAACTTTCCTGCTGTCGCCTGTGCCCGAGCCGCAGGTCGTCACTCTACTGTTGGCCGGCCTGCTGCTGCTGGGAGCGCGCTGGCTGGTGCAGAAAAGACTGCCGGCGCGCCTGCTGTCATCCTCGTTGCTGGCGCTGTTCGCCTGTACCGCGTATGCACAGCAAGCGCCTGCCTACCGGGCACTCAAGTTCGACGACCAGTTTGCGCCGAAGTTCCTGAATGACGCCGGGCAGGTGGCGGGCATTGGCCAGGACGGCAAGCCGATGATCTGGAATCCCGACGGCTCGCTCGTGCACCTGGCAGGCGTTGCCGGGGAGCTCACCCTCACCGGTTTCAATAACCAGGGGACGATCATCGGCAATATCTCGGTGCCGGGCTCTTCGCAGTCGCAGCCGGTCATATGGCGCAATGGCGGCGCGATGGAGCTGCTGCATTTCGCCGGATCGAACGCCTATGCGGCAGGGCTTAACAACCGCGGCGACATTGTCGGCTACAGCACCGGCGAGGCCGGCTCCGGTCCGATCGGCTTCATCCAGTGGGGCGACGGCAGCGCGCAGCAACTGTTCGACGATTACCGGCCGCGGCTGATCAACGACCTGGGCCTTGTCATCGGTGGCCGTAGCGACGAATTTGGCGCCAGGAGCTGGCAGGATGGTGTTTTCGGCGAATATCAACTGGCGTATGACTTTGAAGTGCGCGCCCTGAACAGCGAAGGGCGGCTGGCCGGCTTCCAGGATAATGGCAATGCATTCACGCTGCTCATGGGCGACGGCCAATGGCAACACCAGGACCTATGGTCAGGCTATGCTTACGGCATCAACGATGCGGGCAGCGCGGTAGGTGAAATGGCCGATTACCGGCGCGCCATGCTGTGGCACCAGGGCCACCCCTATGTGATGGACCATGTATGGAACGAGGAGCAATACGCCGGCTGGTTCTTGCAAAGTGCGTGGGACATCAATGCCAGCGGCCAGGTGCTTGCCAGGGCCGGCAGCGAGTGGGAAGCGCGGGCCACCTTCCTGCTATCGCCAGTGCCGGAACCGGCGCAGGGCGCGATGCTGCTGGCCGGCCTGGGCTTGCTGGGATTTGCGCGTATCAGGCCAGGTCGGCGATCAGCCTGAGGATCTCGTCGCCGTAGGAAACCAGCTTCTTTTCGCCCACGCCGGAGATGCCGCGCATCTCGTCCAGCGAAGAAGGGCGGACCTTGGCGATCTCGCGCAGGGTGGCGTCGTTGAAGATCACGTAGGCCGGCACGCCATGCTCGCGTGCCGCGCCCATGCGCCACGAGCGCAGGCGGTCGAAGATGCGCTGTTCGTCGCCATCCAGGCTGGTTTCCTCGTAGCCCTTCGGCGCCGAGCTGCGCTTCTGCTTGACCGGCTTCTGGTACTGGCGCAGCTGGACTTTCTGGCCGCCTTTCAGCACCGGGCGCGCGGCGTCGGTCAGCTTGAGCGAACTGAATTGCTCGTGGTCGACGGTCACCAGTCCCAGCGCGATGACCTGGCGCAGGATGGCGCGCCATTCCTGCTCGCTGCGGTCGGCGCCGATGCCGAATACGGACAGCTTGTCGTGGTGCCAGGTCTGGATGCGCTCGGATTCGGCGCCGCGCAGCACGTCGATCACGTGGCCGGCGGCGAAGCGCTGGTCGCAGCGGTAGATCGCCGACAGCAGCTTCTGCACCGGAACCGTGCCGTCGAAGGACACCGGCGGAATCAGGCAGGTGTCGCAATTGCCGCAAGGCGTGGCCGGCTCGCCGAAGTATTCCAGCAGGCGCACGCGGCGGCAGCTCAGGGTCTCGCACAGGCCCAGCATGGAATCGAGCTTGGTGGACAGCACGCGCTTGAAATTCTCGTCGGCTTCCGACTCGTCGATCATGCGCCGCTGCAGCACCACGTCCTGCAGGCCATAGGACATCCAGGCGCTGGCGGGCATGCCGTCGCGGCCGGCGCGGCCGGTCTCCTGGTAGTAGCCTTCGATCGACTTCGGCAAGTCGAGGTGGCAGACGAAGCGCACGTCCGGCTTGTCGATGCCCATGCCGAAGGCGATGGTCGCCACCATCACGATGTTCTCTTCGCGCAGGAAGCGCGCCTGGTTCCCGGCGCGCACCGTGTGCTCCATGCCGGCGTGGTAGGCCAGGGCGCGCACGCCGTGCTCGTTCAGGAATTCCGCCGTCTCTTCCACCTTCTTGCGCGACAGGCAGTAGACGATGCCGCAGTCGCCGGCATGTTCGGCGGTGATGAAGTCCAGCAGCTGCTTGCGGCCGTTGGTCTTTTCAACGATCTGGTAGCGGATGTTCGGGCGGTCGAACGAGGAGACGAACTGCGCGGCATCGTTCAGTGCCAGGCGGTGGATGATCTCGGCGCGCGTCTGCTGGTCGGCGGTTGCGGTCAGCGCGATGCGCGGCACGTTCGGGAATTGCTCGTGCAGCACCGACAGCTTGATGTACTCGGGACGGAAGTCGTGGCCCCATTGCGACACGCAGTGCGCCTCGTCGATGGCGAACAGCGCGATCTGCGAATCCTGCAGCAGGTCGAAGCAGCGCTGCGTCAGCAGGCGCTCCGGCGCCACGTACAGCAAGTCGATCTGGTTGGTGCGCACCAGGCGTTCGATGCGCGCCGCTTCCTCATACGTTTGCGTGGAGTTCAGGAAGGCCGCGCGCACGCCCACTTCGGCCAGCGCGTCGACCTGGTCCTGCATCAGCGCGATCAGCGGCGACACCACCACGCCCACGCCTTCGCGCAGCATGGCCGGGATCTGGTAGCACAGCGACTTGCCGCCGCCGGTCGGCATCAGCACCAGGGCATCGCCGCCATTGCCGACATGTTCGACAATCTGCCCCTGCTGGCCGCGGAAGGCTGGGTAGCCGAAGACGGTCTGGAGCAGGTGGAGGGCGCGCTGGCTGGTGTCCTGGTCGGTCATTCTCTTATTCGGCCCAGGTGATCACGCCGGTATAGGCGGAAACAATCACCACGATGCCGAACACGATGCGGTACCAGGCGAAAGGGGTGAAGGTATGGGTGCTGATGTAGCGCAGCAGCCAGCGGATACAGGCGAAAGCCGACACGAAGGCCACCACGGCGCCAATGCTGAACAAAGGCAGGTCGGCCGCGGACAGCAGTGCGCGTTCCTTCCACAGCGAGTAGAAAGTTGCGGCCAGCAGGGTCGGGATCGCGAGGAAGAACGAGAACTCGGTGGCCACCTTGCGCGACAGGCCGAACATCATGCCGCCAATGATGGTTGCGCCGGAACGGCTGGTGCCGGGAATCAGGGCGAAGACCTGGGCGAAGCCGACCTTCAGCGCATCCAGTGTCGTCATGTCGTCCACCGACTGCACGCGCACGGCGACCGGGTTGTCCCTGGCGCGGCGCTCGACCCACAGGATGACCAGGCCGCCGATGATGAAGGCCAGCGCCACCGGCAGTGGCGCGAACAGCACGGCCTTGATCTTATGCTCGAACAGGAAACCCAGCCCCGCGGCAGGAAGGAAGCCCACCGCCACGTTGAGCGCAAATCGGCGCGCGCGCGCTTCGCGGAACATGCCGAACAGTACCTCGCCTATCTTCTTGTGGAACTCCCAGATGACGGCAACCATCGCGCCGCCCTGGATGGCGATCTCGAACACTTTGGCTTTCTCGCCGGTGAAATTCAGCAGGCTGCCCGCCAGCACCAGGTGGCCGGTGGAAGAAATCGGCAGGAATTCGGTAAATCCTTCGACCAGACCCATGATCAGAGCCTTCAGCGCGAGAACGATATCCATTGTGATTTTGTTAAGTGTGTCGGTAGGCGGACGCGGGCGGGATGCTGCGCGGGCACGAAGCTTACCATGAGCGAGGCCCACCGATGCACTTGAGTCAAGAGTAGCGCCCCTGCCGGGGCGCCGGTTTGCGCTGCGTCAGGAGTGAACGCGTACCAGGCGGCTGCTGGCGGCAACCAGCAACAGCGCGCCGCCGAGGACGGCAAACGCCAGCTCCAGGCTGGTCAGGTGTGCCATGAAGCCGATCAGGGCCGGGCCGGCCAGGACGCCGGCGTAGCCGATGGTGGTGATGGCGGCGATTGCCAGGCTGGCCGGCATCGCATGCTGGTTGCCGGCGGCGGTAAACAGGATGGGCACGATGTTCGAGGCGCCCAGGCCGACCAGGACAAAACCGGCCAGGGCCGCGGCCGGCGACGGCGAGGCCACCGCCGTGAAAAAGCCGGCGGCGGCGCACAGGCCGCCCGCCAGCAGCACGCGGCGCCCGCCGAAACGGCGCACCACGCGGTCGCCGGTCAGGCGGCCGACGGTCATGGCGACGGCAAAGGCGGCGTAACCGAGGCCAGCGCGGCCTTCCTGCAGCCCGCGCTCGGCGGTCAGGAACACCGCGCTCCAGTCCAGCATCGCGCCTTCGGCCAGGAAGACGATGAAGCACAGGACGCCGATGAAGATCACGGCGCCGTGCGGCATGACGAAGGTTGGCGTATTGCCGTCGCGCGCTTCCGGCTCGTGGAGCATGTCGGGACTGGCGCGCCACAGCAGGATGGCGCTTAGGGCCACGATGGCCAGGCAGGCGCCCAGCGGGCCGCTGCCAAGCCACAGCAACAGGGCCATGCCGCCGGCGCCGGCAAAGCCGCCCAGGCTGAACATGCCGTGGAAGCCGGACATCAGGGCGCCGCCACTGGCCTTTTCGACAATCACCGCCTGCACGTTCATCGCCACGTCCATGGTGCCGAGCGAGGCGCCGAAGACGAACAGCGCCAGGCCAAGCAGCAGCGGGGTTGGCGCCAGCGCCAGGGCCGGCAGCGACAGGCAGACCACCGTCGCCGACCACAGCACCACCTTGCGGCAGCCAAAGCGCGCCGCCAGCGCGCCGGTCAGCGGCATCGCAAGCAGCGAGCCGAGGCCGAGACAAAGCAGCAGCAGGCCAAGCGGACCCTCCGCCAGCTGCAGGCGCTCCTTCGCGTAGGGCACCAGCGGCGCCCAGGCAGACATGGCAAGGCCCGCAGTCAGGAAAGCAAGGCGGGTGGACAGGCGGTGGCGGTGGTCGATGGTTTGGTTCATGGCTGAAGATTCTAGCATGGAACCGTTTCCATCTCTGCCATCAGGGAGCGGTGGCGCGTTCCAGCGTCGTCAGCCAGTGCATGGCCTGTTCGCGCGTTTCCCCGCACATCTCGGCCGAAGGCTGCAGGCCGCCGCAAAATGCCGGGCGTTCCGGCTTGCCGAAGATCTTGCACAGCTGATCGTCGCCCAACTGGACGCAGCGCACCCCGGCCGGTTTGCCGTTAGGCATACCGGGAATCGGGGACGTAATCGAGGGCGCCGTGCAGCAGGCGCCACAGGCTGGGCGGCATTGGAAACTCATGGTGGGGCAGTATTTTACAGCTTCGGCCACCCCAGCCAGCGCATCGCCTGCTCGCGCGACTCGCCGCACACTGCCTCGTCGGCCCTGAATTCGACGCACACGAGGGGGCGTTCGGGCAAGCCGTACAGCTTGCAGCGCATGTGTGAATCGAGCTGGATGCAGGGCACGCCCGCCGGTTTGCCTTCAGGCATGCCGGGAATCGGGCTGGAGATTGCGGGCGCCGTACAACAGGCGCCGCATTGTGGACGGCACGGGATCGGGGTGCGGTTCACAGCCGTGCGGGCGGCTTTGCCTTGCTAATGGATAACGTGGTGCGTGCGGCCGCCGAAGGCTTTGAGGGCGTCGGACAGCGACACTTCGATCTGTCCCAGGTGGGCGTCAGCCAGCACCCAGGGTTCGCCGTCCGTGGCATGGCGCTTGGCCACTTCACGTTCGACCATGGCCGCCATGCGCTCGTGCAGCACTTGCTGGTAGCGCGGCGAATCCGGATTTCCGGCTTGGGCACGGGCATACATATCCGCCCCCTCCCAGAGTTCCTGGATGCGCTCATCCCCAAGTCCGGAGGCGGCTGCCAGGACTTGTAATGTTGTCTTGTTATGCATTTTTACTCTCCCAGACACGTTCTTTGACGCGTACTTAGCAGTAAATACCTAATTCTCACGAATTACCAATCATTTCTAAGAAGTGGATCTTTATAACAACAGTCGTTGTTCTTCTGGCTAGATTGTTGGCCAAGTGCAGTCTGTTAGAATGGCGCACGTTATGTGATTGGTGCCTTCCTGCAAGCCTGCCGGGAGGTGAAACGGGAAGCCGGTGCCGCGCGGGATAGCCATCTTGCGCCAGTCCGGCGCAGCCCCCGCTGCTGTAAGCCGGACGAAGCTGACCAACGCCACTGTGCATCGCACGGGAAGGCCAGGCCAGCGGAGGATGAAGGCGAGCCAGAAGACCGGCCAGTCACTTTTGATTGTGCGAAGCCCGGGGTGTGGTTTTGCGTGCTCGGAATCCTGCTGTGCCTACCACTACCTTTGCCCGGACCATTGCGGTCCTGCTATGTGCGTTCGCTTGCGCGCGTGCCAACGCCGCGGTGCTGTTTGCCATCGTGACCGAACGCGCCGCGCCCGTCGCTATCGAGGCGGCCCATCGCCACCTGGCCGGTCATCCCCAGGACCGCATCGTGCTGCGCACGCCCGCGCAATGGATGGCGGCCGACGACAAGCAAGCGGCCCAGTGGCTGGCGCAGGCCGATAGCATACTGGCCGTATCGCTGTTCGGCGACCCGGCGCGGCGCCTGAAGGAATTCTTGCCGCGCCACGCCCGCCCGCAGGCCAGCGTGCTGGCCATGAACGGCGAGGCCACGCTCAGCCTGATGTCGCGCGGGCGGCAAGGCAGTCTGCAGGGCTTTTCGCCGGAAACGCTGCGCCAGCTCTCGAGCGAGCAGCCGCCGGAAGCGGCGCTGCAGGCAGCCAGGGCGCGGCCGGCGGCGGGCCAGTGGCTGGCTGCGCGCCAGGTCTGGCAGGCCGGTGGCCGCGACAACACGGCAGCCCTGTTCGCACACCTGCTCGACCCTTCGCGCGCCCTGGCTGAGCCGCAACCGGAACCGACGCTGCGCCTGCGCGCCGGCCAGCGCGAACTGCACGATGCGGCGGCATGGGGCAGGGCGGCGCAGCTAGGCCTGCAGGCGCGTCCCACCGTGGTGGTGCTGGACCTGTCGAACATGGATGGTACGGTGCCCGATGCGGTCTGCAAGCAGGTCGAACGCATTGGCCAGCAATGCGTGCAGGTGCTGCCGCGCTGGGGCGGCGCCTCGCGCGAGGCGCTGGAGCGCTTGCCGGAACTGATTGCGCCTGCCGTGCCGGCCGCCATGGTGGTGCTGCAGGACTTTGTGGTGGGCGCCGCCGAAGGGCGCGAAGCCGTCAGCGAAGCGTTCAAGAAGCTCGACATCCCGCTGTTCAAGGCGATCCGGCTGTCCGACCGCACCGCCATGCAATGGCGCCTGTCGCCGGACGGCTTGCCGCCGGATTCGGTGCAATACCGCGTGGCGTTGCCGGAGCTGCAGGGCATCGGCCAGCCCATCGTGGTGGCGGCACTGGGCGAGCCGCAGCGCGACAAGCTGACCGGCATCGAGAACCGTCCGCCTGTGGTGCTGGCGGCGGAAGCGGAGCGCCTGGCGGCGCGCGTCGAGCGCTGGCTGGCATTGCGCGCCAAGTCCAACCGCGACAAACGCGTGGCGCTGGTCTACTACAACCACCCGCCGGGCCGCCAGAACATCGGCGCCGACAACCTGGACGTGCCGGCTTCGCTGTTCGACATGCTGCATGCCTTGAGGGACGCCGGCTACACGGTCGGTGAATTGCCAGCCACGCCGGAAGCGCTGCTTGACCGCATCATGGCGCATGGCGTCAACCTGCCGGAGGACCGCGGCGCCTTGCGCGAGCTGGCCGGCTCCGTGAACAGCGTCAGCGCCGCCGATTATGCGAAGTGGTTCGCGACGCTGTCGCCGCGCGTGCAGGGCGAAATGACCAGCGGCCTGCTGGGCCGCTTGCACGCCGACGTGCTGGAAGCGGAAACTGCGGGCGAATGGGCGCTCGGCCGCAAGCAGGCGGAAGTCGTGATCAAGGAACTGCAGCACTTGGTGGAAGGCGCCGATCATCCGCAGCGCGAGGCAGCGATCCGTGACCTGGCTGCGCTGGCCGATGGCTATGCGGGCTGCCTGCAGGCGAAGGCGCCGCGCCGCTGCTCCGCGTTGGAACCGTTGCGCCGCCGTGTGGCGTCCTACGGCATCGAGGGCCTGAAGGGTTGGGGCCCCGCACCGGGCAAGATCATGGTCGACAGCGGCAAGCTGCTGGTGCCGGGCATCCAGTTCGGCAACGTCTTCATTGGACCGCAGCCGCCGCGCGGCTGGGAAGTGGACGAAGAGCTGCTGCATGCGAATACCAGCGTGCCGCCGCCGCACCAGTACCTGGCCTTCTACCACTGGCTGCGCGACCGCTTCAAGGCCGATGCGCTGGTGCATATCGGCCGCCACTCGACCTATGAGTTTTTGCCGGGGAAGGCGGTCGGGCTGTCGGGCGACGACTTTCCCAGCCTGATCGCGGGCGACCTGCCCGGCATCTATCCCTACATCGTGGACGGCGTGGGCGAAGGCACGCAGGCCAAGCGGCGCGGCCTGGCGGTGATGGTTGACCACCTGACGCCGCCGCTGGCATCCACGCCGCTGTACGACGAACTGCTGTCGCTGCGCCAGATTGTGGAGAGCTACGAGGCCGCCAGTTCCGACACGCTGAAGGCAAAAGCCGCGCAGCTGATGCGCGAGCGCGTGGTGGCCCTGAACCTGAAGGCGGAACTGGAAGCGTCGATGGCGGACGTGCTGGCGGTGCGCGGCATCGGCTTCGACGCGGCCGACGACGACCTGCTGGCGCACGAAGTGGGCCACTACCTGACCAAGCTGCAGGAAAAATTCATGCCGCACGGCCTGCACATCTTTGGCCGTCCATGGAAGCAGGAATCCATCGACCTGATGCTGGAGTCGATGAAGAAGGGCGGCATCGACGATCCCGAGGTGGCGCGCAAGCTGGCCGCTTCGCCGCTCAATGAAATGCGCGCGCTGCTGGCGGGCCTGGACGGCCGCTTCATTGAACCGGGCAAGGGCAATGACCCCTTGCGCTCGCCGGAAGCGCTGCCGACGGGCCGCAATTTCCACGCGGTCGATGGCGATATCCTGCCGACCAGAATCGGCTACCAGATGGGCGCCAGCCTGGCGGCCAAAGCTTCGGCGCGCGAACGCTCCGATGCCGGCAGCGAAGGCATCCTGCTGTGGGCATCAGATGCGGTGCGCGATGAAGGCGTGATGGTGGCGTTTGCGCTGGCGATGATGGGCGCGGAGCCGGTATGGAATGCGCGCGGCATCGTCAACGATGTGCGGCTGGTGCCGGGCGCCGTGCGGCGCGATGCGCTGGTGACCACGTCCGGCCTGTTTCGTGACCTGTATCCGAACCTGATCCGCCTGATTGACCGTGCGGGGCGCATGTCGCTGGCTGCTTCCGCCGCCGGTATCGCCGAGCAGGAACCTGGATTGCGCGAGGCGTTGGAATCCGCGCTGGCGCCGCTGGGCAGCAGCGCCGGCGCCGGTGGCGGCAGCACTGGCGCCAGCGCCGCCTGGGGCCACGAGCCGACTGCGAACAATCGCGTGGCGCGCGAATGGCTGGTGCGCGTGCGCGCGCTGCAAGCGGGCGGCATGCCGCTGGCCGACGCCGGCCGCGCCGCCGCCCAGCGCATCTTCGGCGACGCTCCTGGCGCTTACGGCGCCGGCGTCAACCGCCTGACCGAACGTTCCGGCGCCTGGCGCGAGCGCGACGAGATCGGCAAGGCCTATCGCAACCGCATGGGCCACGCCTATGGCCTCGATGCGAGCGGCGAGGCAAACCATGCCGCCTTTGACGTGGCGCTGGACGGCATCACGCGCACTTACCACGGCCGCGCCAGCAACCTGTACGGCCTGCTCGATAACAATGACGCCTTCGATTACCTTGGCGGCCTGTCGCTGGCAGTCGAGAGCCGCACCGGCCGCGTGCCGGAAGCGCTGATCCTGCAGCATGCGCAACCGGGACGCGCCGACGTAGAGCCGCTGGCCTCCGCCATGCTGGGCGAACTGCGCGGCCGTTTCCTCAACCCGGCATGGATCAAGCCCCTGATGGGGCACGGCTATGCGGGCGCCCGCACCATGGGGCAGGAGTTCCTGGAGAACCTGTGGGGCTGGCAGGTCACGCGGCCGGACCTTGTGAAGAACTGGGCCTGGGATGAAGTGAAGTCGGTCTACTTCGACGATGCGCATAAGCTCGGCCTGCCGCAATTCCTCGGCCAGCGCCACAACGCGCACGCCAAGGCGCACATGCTGGCGATCTTCATGGTGGCGGCCGAGAAGGGCTACTGGAAAACCGACGAGGCCACCATCAGCAAAATGGGCGGCGAGCTGGCCCGCCTGGTTGCCAGTAACGGTTTGCCGGGCAGCGGCCACACCGCGCCTGACCATCCGATGTGGCAATGGCTGTCGCCGCAGCTTGATCCGGCCGACGCGCAGGCCTTGGCCAGCACCCTTGCCAAGGCGCGCGGCGATGCGCTGGCCGCCGAGGCGTACGCCACGGCCGTTCCTGCCGGCGCTACTGCTGCCGCCAACGCGCAACCCGGCTCTGCACCAGCCAGCGCCGCTACCGCGCAAGCCGAAGCCGCGTCAGGCCCTGCTGCGCGCAACAGCGCGGAGCCGGACGCAGCCCGCCCAGCGCAGCAACGGCGCACCACGCAGGAGGTGGCCGAGATGGGCGCCGTTGCGCGCGCAAACGCCCAGTCGGCGCAGCCGCGCGCCTACGAGCTGCGCGACCTTGCCGAAGCCACGCAATCCCCCGCCGAGCGCGCCATGCGCCTGCTTGCCCTGTTGGCCGCCCTGGCCGCCGGCCTGGCCCTGTTTGCGCTGGGCGTGCATCGCGGCACCCAGACACCCATCCTCAAAGGAGCACACCAATGATCGACAACCAAACCTACGCCTGGCTGCACGACGGCGTCAGCTACCTCCTCGCGCCGGCGCTGCTGGCACTCCTCGTCGCGTGCGCCATTGCGGCGGTGGAAGCAGGCATCGCCGCCGGCGAACGTTTCAGCGGCCTGAAAAAGCTGCGCGCAGCCGGCAACGCCGCCCACATCCAGGCCCTTGCCCGCCATCGCCTCGAGCGCGCCGACCTGCTGGCCCGGATCCCTCCGATGCTGGGCCTGATGGCCACCATCATCCCCCTTGGCCCGGGCCTGGCAGCCCTTGGACAGGGCAACCCCGCACAACTGGCCAGCGCCGTGACAGTCGCTTTCGACGCCACGGTCCTCGGGCTGGTTGCCGGCATTGCCGGCCTGGTAATCGGCAAGCTGCGCCGCCGCTGGTACGAAGAAACGCTCGACGCCATGGAGCACGCGGCATGAGGGACCAGCCCAATGCCACCGGCAATGCCGCCGTCCCGGCCCGCAAGCGCCTGCGCCTGTACCGGCACCTCGACTCCCGCTTCGACGACAGCGATGAAGACCCGCGCGCCAGCCTGGTCAACCTGGTCGACGTGATGCTGGTGTTTGCCTGCGGCCTGATCGCAGCTATCGCGGGCAGCCAGGGCGCGCTCCAGCACAAGCCGGTGGAGAAGGGCCGCCAGATCGAGCGCCCCGCCGACGGCGTGACGCAAGCCGGCAGCGGTTACGACCGCGTCGGCGAAGTATTCCGCGACCCCAAGACCGGCCAGCTGGTGCTGATCGAACCCGCAAAGACCGAAGCGGCCCCGCGCCCTTAAGCGTAGGTGAGGATGTCCTTCTGCACGCGCTCCAGGTGCTGGCGCACGTAAAAGCGCGCCGCCTCCTGGTTGCCGCTGGCGATGGCTTCGTAGATCAGGCGGTGTTCGTAGACGTACAGGCGGGCGCGGGCCGGATCGTGGATGCCGGTATCGCGCAGCTGGCGCCATAGCGGCTCGTCGACCGCGCCCGCGACGACGCCGGCAATGGCAATCATGACCGGGTTGCCGCTCATCGCGGCAATGCGCTGGTGGAACTGGCGGTCGAGTTCATTCCATTGCTGGCGCGCGCCCGCATCGGCCCAGTCGCTGATGGCCTCCATCTGGTCCAGCAAAGCTTCCATTTCCCGATCGCGCTTGCCAACCGCCGCCGCGAACTCGGCGATCAGCGGCTCGATAGCCAGGCGCGCGGCCAAGGTTGCGCTTGGGCTGGTATCGGCCGCCAGCGGCGCGCCTGCCGCGCGGATCGCGTCCAGCGCACCCGGCAGCACATAAGTGCCGGAATTGGGCCGGGTTTCGAGGATGCCGCGGTTGACCAGCGCCGCAATCGCCTCGCGCACCGTGGCGCGGCCAACGCCCAGCGCCAGCGAAAGGCTGCGTTCCGCCGGCAGGCGCGTGCCCGTTGCATATTCCCCGGCCAGCACCATGCCCTGGAGGCGGTCGGCGACGATCTCGTACAGTTGCGGCGCCTGCAGGGCGGAAGCGAGTTTGCTCATTTTGGTCTTTTTAATAATCCAATGTGGTTATAATCTGAACCAATTTTACCAAGCCTGCTGCCAACCATGCTGACCTTTTCCCGTACCATCCACACTATCGACGCCCATACTGGCGGCGAGCCGCTGCGCATCCTGATGAATGGCTTGCCCGCCATTCCCGGTGCGACCATCCTCGAGAAAAGGGCGTGGTTGAAGGAGCACCGCGACGACCTGCGGCGCTTCCTGATGAATGAACCGCGCGGCCATGCCGACATGTACGGCGCCTACCTGCTGCCGCCTGTCACGGCAGACGCGGATTTCGGCGTCATCTTCATCCACAACGAAGGCTATAGCGATATGTGCGGCCACGGCATCATCGCCCTTGGCAAGGTGCTGGTGGAAATGGGGCACGTCGAGCGCCAAAGCCCGGTCACCCGCATTGGTTTCGATACGCCGGCCGGCTTCATCGAAGCGCGCGTGGCGTGGGACGGCCAGCGGGCAGGGGAGGTGACCTTCAGGAACGTGCCGGCGTTCATCCTGGCGCGCGACCTCGAAGTGGAAACGCCGGGCTTTGGCAGCATCACCGGCGACATCGTATTCGGCGGCGCCTTCTATTACTACATCAACGGCGCGCAAGCGGGCCTGGAAGTGCGGCCGGAGCAGGTGCGCGCCCTGATCCAGCTTGGCGCTGAAACCAAGGCCGCCGTCATCGCCAGGGCGCACATTCGCCATCCCCTCGAGCCGGGCCTGGACCAGCTGTACGGCACCATCATCGACGGCGCGCCGAACCGTCCCGGCGTGGACCAGTCGAACGTCTGCATCTTTGCCGACCGCGAGGTGGACCGCTCGCCCACCGGCACCGGCACTTCCGGCCGCGCGGCCCAGTTGTTCCTGCGCGGCCAACTGCCGCTGGGACAGCCTTATGTGAACGGCAGCATCGTCGGCAGCGCCTTCACCGTGCGCGTAACCGAAAAAGTGAAAGTGGGCGAGTTCGACGGCGCTATTACCGAAGTCACAGGCAGCGCCCATATCAGTGGCTTCAACCAATGGGTGCTGGAAGACTCCGACCCGTTCCCGACCGGTTTCTTCTTCCGCTGACGCCATGCAGATTTTCGATCCCACGCAAACCGCCCAGGCCTTGCCCTATGACCACCTGGTCGACGCACTGGCCCAAGCCGCCACTGAACTGGCCTCAGGCATCATCAAGGCGCCGGAACGACTGGCGGTCGGGATCGATGCGGGCAGCACGCTGCTCTGCATGCCTGCCGTCGCCCCCGATCTTGGCGTCACCAAGCTGGTTACCGTCCATACCGATAATGCGCGGCACGGATTGCCGGCGATCCAGGGCGAAGTGGTGGTGTTCGATTCCGCGACGGGAAAGCGCTTGGCGCTGCTGGATGGACCCACCGTCACGCAGCGCCGCACAGCGGCCATGTCGCTGCTTGGCATTCGCACGCTGGCGCCGCGCAAGCCCGCAACGGTGCTGCTGATCGGCACTGGCGCCCAAGCGGCGGCGCACGCCGAGGCGCTGGTCGGCTACTTCGGCGTGGCGGAACTGCATGTCGCGGGCAGCAGCATGGCGAAAGCAGTGCAGTTTGCCGCCGCGCTGCACGCCCGCCATCCCGGCGTGACCATCGTGCCGGTCGGCGAGGGCGAGGTGGAGCAGCACGCCGCAGCCGTTGATGTGGTCATTGCGCTGACGACCTCGCGCCAGCCGGTCGTTCCCGCTGCGTTACCGCCGCATACGCTGGCTATCGGCGTGGGTGCGTTTCGTCCTGGCATGGCTGAACTGCCGCCTGCATTGCTGCATGCCCGCCAGGTTGTGGTGGACGACCTGGCCGGGGCGCGGCACGAAGCCGGCGACCTGCTGCAAGCGGCCATCGCCTGGGACCGGGTACTGCCGATTGCCGATATCCTCGCCAGCGCCGCGCCGCGCGGGCCGCTGGCACCGGTCTTCAAAACGGTCGGCCAGGCCGCTTGGGATCTGGCGGCCGCCCGGGTAGTATGTGCGATTTGATAACAAGGCACAGGAATGGATTTGTTGCAGTCCTTCACAAGTAGCTCCCGCCGCCTCATCGTTACGTCAGCGGTCATCTGCGCGGGGATATTGATGTTGACCGTATTGGTCTGCCAGCCCATGGTGGCCTCGGTGCCATCCACGCCTCCCTCTGTCGATCCTGCCCGGCTCGAGGCACACGTGAAAAAACTGAGCGTCGATTTTTACCCGCGCTCGTTCGATCACGCCGCAAACCTGCAACGTACGGCGGCATACATCGAAGAGCAATTCAAGGAAGCTGGTGCGCAGGTATCTATCCAGGACGTGATCGTCGACAAAGCACGGTACAAGAACGTCGTCGCCCGCTTTGGTCCCGAGCGCGGGCGCCTGCTGGTGATTGGCGCGCACTACGACAGCCACGGCGGCACACCGGGCGCCGACGACAATGCCAGTGGCATCGCTGGCTTGCTGGAACTGGCGCACTTGCTGGGCCAGTCCGCACCAGGCCGCCCGGTCGAACTGGTGGCATATACCCTGGAAGAGCCGCCGCACTTCCGCTCGCCCCACATGGGTAGCGTGTGGCATGCCCGCGCGCTGAAAGCAGACGGGCGTGATGTGGAGTTGATGCTGTCGCTGGAGATGATCGGCTACTTTAGCGACAGTCCGGGAAGCCAGGCCTACCCGCTGGCCGCGATGAAGCTTGCCTACCCGGATCGCGGCAATTTCATTGCCTTGGTGGGGCAGTTTGGCGACTTTGGCCTTAGCCGTTCGGTGAAAGCTGCAATGTCTGGAGCGACGGACTTGCCGGTCCACTCGCTCAACGCGCCAGCCTTTGTGCAAGGTGTCGATTTTTCCGATCACCGCAGTTACTGGGCGCAGGGCTATCCCGCGCTGATGGTGACCGACACGGCATTCATGCGCAATCGGAACTACCACCGCGCCGGCGATACGTTCGACAAGCTCGATTACAAGCGGATGGCGATGGTCGTGCAGTCGGTCTACGCGGTGCTCAGCCGGGGCTAAAGAGTTACGCCGTACTTGGCGTAGATTCTGGCGATGGCGCCCGAGCGCTTCATTGCCAGGATGGCTTCATCCAGTTCCGGCAACAAGGCTTTCTTGTTGGGGTGGATGCGCATCGATACATCAAACGAGCCCAGAATGTCACCGAGGACGAACTCCCGGTACTTGGGCACCAGGAGCATGTTGTATTGCGCCACCGCCTTGTTGATCAGGATTTGGTCCATCCGCCCGGCAGCGAGCATGGCCATGAGCTGCGCCTCGCTCACGGCGTCTGCGCGATGCACGAGGCCACTGTCAAACAGCTCGCGCAAGTCCGGGTAGGTGTAGCCCCTGACCAATCCGATTGTCCTGCCACTAAGGTCCCTCGGCGTGCTCATCCGAAAATATTTGCCCGGGGCGAACACAAGCACGTCAACCACTTTGCCAAACGGCACTGAAAACTGGCCAGGAACCCGTTGCTGCTTTACCCAGCCGGGGAAGACACCAGGTTCCAAGTCGATCTGCCCCTGGTCGAACTCTTTG
This sequence comes from uncultured Duganella sp., assembly GCA_946482635.1. The sequence goes on along the minus strand of CAMLSG010000002.1, from coordinate 18,152 downwards.
GCAAGGCGTGCGTAGGGGAAGTACCGGATCTGGAAGCGATGGCCGGTAATTTTGCTCAGCTCGTCCAGGATTTCCTGATAAATGCCCGCCTGCTCGCTTTCGATCATCATCGGCGGGTAATTGTAGAAGCCGACCCTGAGCGTGTCGGCGTGCACGTCCGCACACCAGGCGGCGAACACAAGGCATAGCGCGTAAAAGAGGCGTCCCATGATCCTGGGTCGAGCGGAGTTGGGTTCGCATTCACTATTACGCCGCTACGAATCCAAGTCAAGACCTGAAACTTGACGCCGGCGGGCGCGGGAACTAAGATAACTGACTCATGAGTAAGTTACTGAAACGCAACTTTAAGTATGCAAGACCCGACTGATACCAAGCCCCGCTGGGAACGGCGCAAGGATGCGCGTCCGCAGGAATTGCTGGCCGCCGCACTGGAGCTGTTCGTCGATCGCGGCTTTGCCGCCACCCGCCTGGAAGACGTGGCGCGCGCCGCCGGCGTCTCCAAGGGCACGCTCTACCTGTATTTCGAGAACAAGCAGGAACTGTTCAAGGCGGTGGTGCGCGACACCATCGTGCAGACCATCGGCCAGGCCGAAACCGATGCCGCCGCCGCCCGCGACATGCCGAGCGACGAGCTGCTGCGCCAGATGCTGCGCACCTGGTGGACCAAGGTCGGCGCCACCAAGGCCGCCGGCCTGGCCAAGCTGATGATGGCCGAATCGGGCAATTTCCCCGAACTGGCCCTGTTCTATAACGAAGAAGTCATCGAACGCGGCAGCGCGCTGCTGACGCGCATTCTGGAACGCGGCGTGGCACGCGGCGAATTCCGGCCGCTCGACCCGGTCATGATGACCAACGTCCTGGTCGCCCCGGTGATGACGCTGATGATGTGGAAGCACAGTTTCTTCCCCTGCGAAACCCACGAGGGCATCGACGCCGACGCTTTCATGGACACCTTCCTCGGCCTGGTGCAGCTGGGACTGGCCCCGCAAAAACCAGCTTAAATTGCCGATTTCGGTCGTTCACCCCCCCAAATCTGCAGACTGTCGCAATTTCCCGCGATCCGTTGTCTTAATCGTTAATATGCCCACCTGACCAGACAAACGATAAAATGACGGATTATTTATCCCTCACCGAGTCAACAAAGATGAATATCGAACAAGCCCGTTTCAATATGATCGAACAGCAAATCCGCCCTTGGGATGTGCTGGATACGGACATCCTCGATCTCTTGCTGGTCGTAAAACGCGAGAATTTCGTGCCAGAAGCCTACAAGAACCTGGCTTTTGTCGACACTTTCATTCCACTGGCGGGCGGCGAGCAAATGCTGACCCCGAAGCTGGAAGCACGCATCGTGCAAGACGCGCAAATCAAGAAACATGAAAACGTGCTGCTGGTCGGCGCGGGCACCGGCTACCTGGCCGCGCTGCTGGCGCACCGTGCACGCCACGTTACCGCCGTCGAGATCGCCCCTGAAATGAAGGCGCTGGCGGAAAAGAACCTGGCGGCGAACGGCATCGCCAACGTGACCGTGGAACTGGGCAATGGCGCCCAGGGCTGGGCCAACGGCGCACCGTTCGACGTGATCGTGTTCTCCGGCTCGCTGCCGGTACTGCCTGAAGCAGTGCTGCAGCAAGTGAAGGTAGGCGGCCGCATCGTGGCCATCATCGGCGATTCGCCAGTGATGTCCGCGCACCGCATTACCCGCACCGGCGACCACGGCTATGACACCGTCAAACTGTTTGAGACCGATGTCAAGCCGCTCGACCTGGCGGTGAAACCTTCGGCGTTCACTTTCTGAGGGAACGCCAATGCAGCACTTGACCGCACCGGAACTGGCAGGCTGGCTCAATGACGAGAGCCGCGCCAAGCCTTTCCTGCTGGACGTGCGCGAGAACTGGGAATTCGAGACCTGCCATATCGCAGGCTCGGCCCTGATGCCGATGCAGACCATCCCGGCCCGCATCGACGATCTCGACGAGGATGCAGAGATTGTCTGCATCTGCCACCACGGGGCGCGCAGCCTCAAGGTGGCAGCCTTCCTCGAGCATCACGGTTTCAGCAAGGTAAGCAATCTGACAGGCGGGATTCACGCCTGGGCTGTGCAGGTAGACAGCTCAATGCCGCAGTACTAGGCACGAAAACTAATCCTTTTTGACGACTCCAACGGAGATGCAAATGCAGAAACCCCTCCTCGCCGTGCTGGTATCCAGCGCCCTGTTCTCGCTGAATGCCCAGGCGGCCGACCTGGTCCAGGTGTATAAACAGGCGCTCGCCAACGACGCCACGTATGCCAGCGCCCGCGCCGCACTGGCGGCTGGCCAGGAACGCACGGTGCAGGGACGTTCGCAATTGCTTCCAACCATAGGCCTCAGCGGCACCGCCCTGAAAAACGACGGTGACCAGACCGACCGCCTCAAAGGCATCTCGGGCGACACGGAAAACTACAGCCACACGATGCAGCTGCAATTGACCCAGCCCCTGTTCCGCTGGGCCAACTGGGAAAACTACCAGCAGAGCAAGCTGTCCGCCGCCGCCGCGGAAGCCGTGTTTGCACAAGCGCAGCAAGACGTGATCCTGCGCGTGTCGCAGGCCTACTTCGACGTGCTGACCGCGCAGGACAACCTGACCGCGACCCAGGCGCAGAAGGCAGCCACCACCGAGCAGCTGGCATCGGCCAAGCGCAATTTCGAGGTGGGCACCCAGACCATCACCGACACGCATGAAGCGCAAGCGGCGTACGACCTCGTGGTGGCGCAGGAATTCGCCGCGCAGAACGACCTGGAAGTGAAGCGCACCGCGCTGCAGCAGGTGATCGGCCAGGCGCCGGGCGCGCTGGCGCCGCTGCGCACCGGCGTCACCATCGCCAGCCCGCAGCCGGCAACGCTGGAGCCTTGGGTGTCGGCGGCAGAAGAACAGAACTACGGCGTGACCGGCGCCAAGCTGAATGTGGAAATTGCCAAGCGCGAAATCAGCAAGCAGCGCGCCGGCCACATGCCGACGCTGGACCTGGTTGCGCAGAAGACCCGCAATTCGGTGAGCGGCGCTTCCCTGGGCAACAACAACGCCATCGGCGTGAGCTGGAATATCCCGATCTTCAACGGCTTCGCCGTGACCAGCAAGGTGCGCGAATCGATCGCCCTGGAAGACAAGGCCCGCAACGACCTGGAAGCCTCGCGCCGCCAGGCTGCGCAGACCGCGCGCCAGGCTTTCCTCGGCGTGAACAGCGGCCTGGCCCAGGTCAAGGCGCTGGAAGCGGCGGAAGTGTCGTCCAAGTCCGCGCTGGAATCGAACAAGCTGGGTTACCAGGTGGGCGTGCGCATCAACATCGACGTGCTGAATGCACAGCGCCAGTTGTACACCACGCAGAAGGACCTGTCGAAGGCGCGCTACGACACCATCATGAATGGCCTGCGCCTGAAGTCGGCGGCTGGTTCGCTCAAGGAAGAAGACCTGGAGCCGATCAACGCCCTGCTGCAGCACTAAGCATCAATGCTGCCGCGGCGCCGCTGAAGGCGCCGCGGCGGATCTCCTCAGCGCAGGCCGCCGCCCTGGCCGTCGAAGCTGCGCTCGATCAGTTCAATCTTGTAGCCATCCGGATCGGTGACGAAAGCGATCACCGTGGTGCCGCCCTTGACCGGGCCCGGCTCGCGCGTGACGTTGCCGCCATTGGTGCGCACCGCCTCGCACGCTGCCACGATGTCGGTCGCGGAAATCGCGATATGGCCGTAGGCATTGCCCATATCGTATTTTTCAACGCCGTAGTTGTAGGTCAGCTCCAGCTCCGCGTGCTCCGGGTTATGCCCGTAGCCGAGGAAGGCCAGCGTGTACTTGTATTCGGGATTGTCGCTGGTGCGCAAGAGTTTCATGCCCAGCACCTTGGTGTAGAAGTCGATGGATCGCTGCAGGTCACCAACCCGCAGCATCGTGTGTAGGATACGCATGGGTTTATTGTATCAGCGCGCCGCCGGCGTCACACGCCACACCACATTGCCCACGTCGTCGGCCACCAGCAGGGCGCCCGCCTTGTCCACCGCCACGCCGACCGGGCGGCCCTTGGCCTTGCCGTCGCGCGTCAGGAAGCCGGACAGGAAGTCCACCGGCGGCCCGGAAGGACGCCCCTCGGCAAACGGCACGAAAGCCACCTTGTAGCCGCTGAATTGCTTGCGGTTCCACGAGCCGTGCTGGCCGATAAAGGCGCCGCCCTGCCAGCTGGCCGGGAATAGCTTGGCGTCATAGAAGGCGAGGCCGAGCGATGCCGTGTGCCCGCCAAGCGCGTAGTCCGGCATGATGGCTTTCGCCACCAGGTCCGGGCGCGGCTCCTTGACGCGCGTGTCGACGCGCTGGCCGTAATAGCTGTAGGGCCAGCCGTAGAACCCGCCGTCCTTCACCGACGTCAGGTAGTCCGGCACCAAGTCCTCGCCCAGTTCATCGCGCTCGTTCACCACGGTCCACAGCGCCTTGCTCCTGGGCTCCCATGCCATGCCGTTGGCGTTGCGCAGGCCGGTTGCGAACAGGCGCGATTTGCCGCTGGCACGCTCGTATTCCCAGATCGCGGCGCGGCCTTCTTCCTTGTCCATGCCGTTCTCGGCGACGTTGCTGTTCGACCCGACGGTGACGTACAGGAAGCGGCCGTCCGGGCTGGCCGTGATGTTCTTGGTCCAGTGGTGGTTGAGCGGGCCGGCCGGCAGGTCGAGCACCTTGATGCCGGCGGCGCTGATCGAGGTCGCACCCTCGGTGTAGGGGTAGCGCACCACCGCATCGGTGTTGGCGACGTACAGGTCCTTATCGACCAGCACCATGCCGAACGGCGAGTTGAGGTCCTTGATGAAGGTGTTGCGCGTCTTGGCCAGGCCGCGCTCATCGAGATCGCGCAGCAGCGTAATGCGGTTGGCCGATGGCGTGACCGAACCGGCCTTCTTCATCTCGTGCTTCATGATCGCGCCCTTGATGCCCTTGCCGTCTTCCGGCTTGGGCGGTGCGGCCGTCTCGGCGACCAGCACGTCGCCGTTCGGCAGCACGTACAGCCAGCGCGGGTGGTCGAGGTCGCGCGCATAGGCGCTGACGCTGAAGCCGGCGGCCGGCACGGGCTTGTCGTCGCCCTTCCAGCGCTCGACCGGCGCCACGTTGACAGTCGGGATCAGTTTCTTGTTCGGCTCCGGCAGGCTGGGATTCGGGCCCCAGCCCGGCGGGTAGCTCTGCGCCAGTGCATATTGCGCCAGCGCGGCGCCGGCGGCAATGCAAGCGGCAAGGGAAAGGATGGCGGTTCGCATAGTAGGCCTCAATCGCGTTTGGTGCCGGGCAGGGGATTGGCTTTCGATTCGTTGCCTTGCGGCTTTTGCAGGCCCGGCTTGCCGTGCAGGTCGGTGTCGACCAGGCCCTGCTCGATGTCCTCGGCGGCCTGGCGGATCACGCTGCGCGTCTTTTGCTGCGTTTCGCCCTGCGGCGACTCGTCGCGCTCGTGCGGCAGGCGCTTGCCGCCGCTGCGGTCCACGGGCGCCTGCGTATTGACCTTGCGGTCCTTGCTGTTCGGTTCCATGGTGTGGTCCTCCTCAATTCATGGTAGCGAAGGCGAGGGGCGATGGTCGCCAGCTTGAATAGAAGCAATTCCACCGGTAGCATTGCAATATGGATATCGCCACCGACAATACTTGCCGCAATTGCGGCGCCACCACTTCCGGGAACTTCTGCCATATGTGCGGACAGGAGACCCACCTGCACGCACCCAGCTTCAGTGAGTTCATGCACGAGTTCATTGGCCACTACGTTGCGCTGGAAGGGCGCCTGTGGGGCACGATCTCGCGCCTGCTGTTCCGTCCCGGCCTGCTGACCACCGAGTACCTGGCGGGACGCCGCAAGCGCTACGTCGAGCCGCTGCGGCTCTACCTCTCGCTGAGCATCATCTTTTTCGCTGTATTGAAGTTCAGCGATGCCGACGTGGCGACGGTCGATCCGCGTCCGACGCCGCCGGCCGTCAGGCAGCAGGCCGAACGCGCCATGGCCGAAGTGAAGGCGAACCAGGAAGATCATCCGCCGATCGTGAACGATAAGCTGGAACGGGCGCTGCAGCAGAAATACCCGGGCATTTACCACGCCGTCGACCGCTTCGAGAAGATGGACGACCGCCAGAAGAGCGCTGTGATGCAAGCGGGCTTTTACAAGTACGCGCCGTACGCGATCTTCCTGCTGATGCCAATCTTTGCGCTATGGATGAAGGTGCTGTATCTCGGCACCGGCAAGAAGTATGGCGAGCATATGCTGTTCGCGCTGCACACCAATGCATTTGCGTTCGTCATGCTCGGCGTGTTCATTTTCCTGCCCGATGGCTTCCTGAAGTTTGTAGCGTTCTGCTGGGTCGCTGGCTACCTGCCGTGGGCCATGCAACGCGTCTATCAAAAGGGCAAGTGGGGCACGTTCTGGCGCTGGGCACTGCTTGGCGTGCTGCACGGGATATCACTGGTGATCGCAATTATGGGCGTGATGGGACTGGGGATTATGTCCGCACATTAAGCCGGACAAAGGCAGCGATTTCGCGCGCGGCCTGCGCAGGTACCGTTTGCAGGAGAAAGTGCGGCGCGTCGAGTTCGGCCACCTTGGTTGACGGCTTGGTTTTTGCGACCAGTTCCGCCGCTGTTCGCGGCACCAGCCGGTCGCGCTTCGCACGCAAATAAAGGATAGGCACACCACATGCCGCCAGCCGGTCGCTGACATCGACGGCCAGCACTGCGCGCATCCGTGCACGCAGTGCTGGCGTCGTTACGTGATCCAGCGCTTGTTTGAAGGCCTTGCGCATCGACGCATCCACCAGCCAGCTCGCTGGCAACGCTTTGAACGGCAGCGCGCCGATGAAGGGCTTCAGCGCCGCCAGTGCTGGCCTTGGATTGCGCGCAAATGTGCAGCACAGCACCAGCCCCCGCAACTGACCTGGCGCCGATGCAGCGATCGAAATCGCAATCGGCCCCGAGAAGGATTCGCCCAGCAGGATGTATGGTCGGTCGGCCGGGATTGCCTGCCGCGCGATTTCTTCCAGCTCTCGATAGCCGCCACAGTGGTCGCCGGGATAGCGCACCGTTCGCACCTCAAACCCGGCCCCAAGCGCTGCGACGAAGGGCGCAAACAATTCGCCGGTGCCATCCATTCCGGGAAGAAGGATGAGGGTAGGTCTCGAAAGGGTTGAGTCCTGCATGCGCGCAGCTTGCCGGCGTTAGCGAGCTTTGTTGGAACGGGCGTTAATCAGGTGAGCCAGCCAGAGCAGGAAAGCGGGCACGAGCGGCATGAGGGCACACATGATCAAGCCGCCCACGACTCCGTCCGGAACCTGCCGAAAAAAATATCCTGCGATTGCGCCGAGCAGTGTGCTGGCTGCCAGGAAAGTGATGGTCCACTTGAACCAGTGTGCAGGACCGGCAATCGCCAGCCCCACCGCGAAAGTCACGGCCGCCAGAATCAGCGCATAGTTGAGCGAAAAAAGAATGAGAAGCAGCAGAAGCGCTGCTGCAGGCACAATCAGTTTGTTGACGATCTTGTCCACTTGCGATCAGTAGTCGAACTTAGTGCTGCGGGCATTTTTGTTCTGGCGTTTGATGCGCTCGGCTGCCTGGCGGGCTTCGGTCTCGGCGCGCTGGCGCTGGCGGTCTTCTTCGGCGGCTTGTGCCTTGGCGGCGCGCTCGGCGTAGACAGTATCCAGGCGGCGCTGCGACTCGAAGCGCTCGCTGATGTTCTGGAAGTGGATGGCTTGCTGGGCCAGGGCCACCACCCAGGCAATCGCCAAAGCCCACAGCACGAAAGTGTAGAACGATTGCCAAGACCCGAACGAGCCCTCCAGCAGGGGACGCGCCTGCCCCAGCGCACTCTGGCCGACAAACGCCAGCAGCCCCGCCATGACGCCCAGCAGCACAGTCCCCAGCAGCTGACGCTTGGCCTGGAGGCGCAACTGGTCAAGCTCGAATTGTGCTTCTGATACGGAATCCATGGCGGCAGGTGGCGGCAATCGTCGATGATTTAAATTTTACATCAATCTTGCCAGATGGAAATGAAACTCTGCCGAAGGTTTGCGCTTGCTCACGGTCCTGCTAAGGTGGGGAAAGCCAACCGCGCCCGGTCAGTACCTCACTCCGCAGCAGTCGGCTGCCACAGCTCGACCTTATTCCCGTCCGGATCGATGAACCAGCCAAAGCGGCCGTAGTCGAAGGACTGGACATCGCCCACCAGCGTGCCGCCGCCATCGGCCACCTGTTTCAGCGCGCCATCCAGGTCATCCACGATGAAATTGATCATGAACTCGCGCTTGGACGGGGCGAAGTAGGAAGTGGTGCTCTTGAACGGGCTGAATACGGTAGCGCCATTTGCTGGCATGGTGGCCGGCGCGAAGGAGGCATACTCCTTGGCCTCATCCGGCAAGCCAAGGCAGGCCTGGTACCAGGCCATCAGCGCTTGCGGGTCTTTGGATTTGAAGAAAATCCCGCCGATGCCCAATGCTTTTGCCATTCCAGTCTCCCTTGTTATATACTGTGCAAACATACAGTATTTATTAGCGTATCGGCCAGCGTCGCAATGCATGGCATGAGCAAGCATTATGGGTTACTCTGCTGCGTGTTGCCACCCCCATATTTTGACCGAGATTGATATGTCCGTTACGCATCCGATGTACAACACGATTGCCCTGGTTGTCCGCCCCAACACCACCGGCATCGAAGAGCCGGTGCGCGATGTGCTGGACTTCCTGAAGCAGGGCGGTTACAGCGTGGTGCTGGAGTCGGATACGGCCGAGCACCTCGCCATCTCGGATATCCCCTCAATGAGCGTGCAGGGCATTGGCGAACGCGCCGATGCCGTGGTGGTGATGGGCGGCGACGGCACCATGCTGGGCATTGCTCGCCAGCTCGCTTCCTACGACACCCCGCTGATCGGCATCAACCAGGGCCGCCTCGGCTTCATGACCGACATCCGCCAGGAAGACATGCTGCCGGTGCTGGGCCGCATCCTCGGCGGCACCCACAAGGCCGAGCGCCGCACCTTGCTCGAAGGCCGCGTCATGCGCGAAGGGAAGGCGATCTTCTTCGGCACCGCCGTCAACGACGTGGTGGTCTCGCGCGGCGCCGGCGCCGGCATGGTGGAACTGAGCGTCGATGTCGACAACCAGTTCATGTACAACCAGCGCTCGGACGGCCTGATCATCTCGACCCCGACCGGCTCCACCGCCTATGCGCTGTCGGCCGGCGGCCCGCTGCTGCACCCGACGCTGGGCGGCATCGTCATGGTGCCGATCGCACCGCACGCGCTGTCCAACCGCCCGATCGTGCTGCCCGATTCCAGCGAGATCGTGATCGAGATCAAGCGCGGCAAGGACATCACCGTGAACTTTGACATGCAGACCTTCGCCAGCCTGGCCAACGGCGACCAGATCCACATCCGCCTGTCGCCGCACACCATCACCTTCCTGCATCCGGAAGGCTGGAGCTACTACAACACCCTGCGCGAAAAACTGCACTGGAACGAATACCCATCTACTGACGGCAAAATCTGATGCTTCGAACCCTGTCCATCCGCGATTTCGTTATTGTCGATTCGATTGAACTGGAATTTTCCCCTGGCTTCACAGTCTTCACCGGCGAAACCGGTGCCGGTAAATCCATCCTGATTGATGCACTGACGCTGGCGCTGGGTGGCCGGGGCGATGGCAGCATGGTGCGCGAAGGCGCGGCCAAGGCCGACATCACCGCCGATTTCGCGTTGACCGAGCAGGCCCAGGCCTGGCTGGTGGCGAACGAGTTCGCGGTCGAAGAGGGCGGGGCGCTGCTGCGCCGCGTGATCGACAATGCCGGCCGCTCCAAAGCCTTCATCAACGGCGTGGCCGCGACGGCTGCACAACTGCGCGAGCTCGGCGACATGCTGGTGGACATCCACGGCCAGCACGCCCACCAGTCGCTCTTGAAAACCGATTCGCAGCGCGAGCTGCTGGATAACCAGTGTGGCGCCAACGTGCGCGACGTCACTGCTGCTTACCGTGCCTGGCGCGCATTGTCGAAACAGCTGGAAGAGTACGAGGCCAATGCGGCCAACCTGCAGTTCGAGCGTGAGCGCCTGGAGTGGCAGGTGACGGAGCTTGACAAGCTTGCGCCGAAAAAAGGCGAATGGGCGGAGATCGGCAACGAGCATTCGCGCCTGTCGCACGCGGCGAGCTTGCTGGAAGGCGCGCAAGAGGCACTGGGCGTGCTGTCCGAATCGGACGAGAACCCGGTGCTGTCGCAAGTCACGGCAATCGGCACGCGGCTCGGCAAGCTGGTATCGGTCGATGCCGAGCTGCAGCCCGTGGTTGAAATGCTGGAATCGGCGCGCATCCAGTTGCAGGAATCCGTCTACGCCTTGAGCAACTACATGGACCGCGTGGAGCTTGATCCTGAGCGCCTGCGCCAAGTCGACGCGCGCATGGAAGCGCTGCATTCGGCCTCGCGCAAATTCCGCGTGCAGGCCGATGACCTGCCGGACGAACACGAACGCTTGTCGGAAAAGCTGGCGCAGTTGGCAGATGCGGCCGACCTGGAAGGCTTGCGCAAGCAGGAAGAAAAGCTGAAAGCCTCCTATCTTGCATTGGCTGCGGATTTGTCTGCGACGCGTGCGGCGGCCGCGCAAGCACTGGGCGCCGCCGTCACCCAGGGCATGCAGGAATTGAGCATGTCCGGCGGCCGTTTCGAGATTGCGCTGCGACCGTGCGAGCCGACTGCCTACGGCGTGGAGCAAGTAGAGTTCCTGGTCGCCGGCCATGCCGGCGTAGCGCCACGTCCGCTGGCCAAAGTGGCTTCGGGCGGCGAGTTGGCGCGTATCTCGCTGGCGATCTCAGTCATCACCTCGCACGCAACGACGGTGCCGACCTTGATCTTCGATGAAGTCGATAGCGGCATCGGCGGCGGCGTGGCCGAAGTCGTGGGCCGCTTGCTCAAGCGCCTCGGCCAGGAGCGCCAAGTCCTGTGCGTGACGCACTTGCCGCAAGTCGCAAGCCAGGGCAATCAGCACTTCCAGGTCGCCAAGGGAACGTCGGACAATGGCCGCACAGCCTCGCGCATCGAAGTGCTCGACCAAAAGGCGCGCATCGAAGAAGTGGCGCGCATGCTGGGTGGCTTGGAAATTACCGCCACCACCCGCAAGCACGCCCGCGAGCTGCTGGCCTCTTGACCGCGGCATGTCTTCCTACAGCTGCGTGCTACCTGTGGATTGGCAATTGCTTTGGGAGGACGTTCTCCCTGCCTGGCTGTCGCTTCTTGCAGGGGCAATCACGCCGGCTGAGTTCTACGCGCGGTACGTTCCTGCTGGCGATATGTACGGGGATTTGCTTGAAGATCATTTCGTTGCGCCAGCCAAGTACTTATCGTTGTTCCCCGCACCGTTGCATCCGCCGTACTCTCGCGCCAAGTTTCACGAATACTCCGGGTATCCCGAGCATTGCCATGCCCCTGACTCCATTTCGTATTTGCTTGCGGAAGCGATCAAGCAGTCTGCGGCAGTCAATTTAAAGGGGAGCGACCCTTTCGCTGGGAATTATTACGCCAGCACCGACGTTCACTTCGTAAAAAAACAGGTCGCGGGGACGAAGAACAAATACTCGTTCCTGGAGACTGCATTCCACGTGAACTGGTGCCCTGAAACGTCACACTACAGGTACTCGCGTCGCGAGGAAGGCACGTCCAATCAGCTCCAGCAGCTATTTGAATCGCTGTTCCTCTATCAGCAAATAATTCCGGGCGTTTGGTCTCCATCCGAGTCACCGGTATGGCCAGGGTATGACGATCTCTCTTTCGCCGGGTACCTGTCACCTGGCGAAGTAATGCGTCTTTGCGACGAGCTGGATCGTTGGGAGAGCCGTGCATTGGTCGAATGCGACGCGTATCCCTTATTCGCCGATCGCGTCAAGCGAGCTGCGGATTCAGGGTACGGCCTGCTAACAGTACACGCAGGCCTGTGATCCACTGCGGCAAACCTGACGTTCGCGCCTGGATCGGGAAGCCCGAAGCATGAACTCATCGTCGCCGGAACAATTGCCATGCACGCCCATCTAAGCAGTTGCAGTTAATCGGAGGATTCCGGGATGTCCTTCCCAATTCCGAATCTTTTACTTTTACTCGAATAACCCGCGCAGAGCTGCTCTTTGTTGCTCTTTCTTGCTCCTTCGCTGCTCTTTTTTGCTCTTTCATTGCTCCTTTGTGCTCTGTTGGTGCTCCTTTGTGCTCTTTCACTGCTCCTTTTTGCTCTTGGACTCGGGAGAAAAAAGAGCAGAAAAGGAGCAAAAAAGCGCACCAAAAGAGCAAAAAGGAGCAACAAAAGAGCACAAAGGAGCAACAAAAGAGCACAAAGGAGCAGCGAAAGAGCAGCAAAGAGGCATTTTGCGCACGATTGCGCAGCATTGCGCAACAACCCGAAGAAGGAGGGAAAAATGGAACCGACCATCAGCATCCCCATCACATTCACCGTGTTCGAGAACCTTTGTAAATTTCTCGATGGATCGACCGTGAGTGAAGAAGTCGCAGCAGTGGCAAGCAAAGCAATCACAGCATGGATCGAGCAGCAAAGTGCACCACCACCGGAAGAGTCCTCATCTCTGCTGGGCGGGTATCAATGGAAGCGTGTGTTCCTGCCAGAGGGAACCAAACTGCGAATCGTAGTCAAGCGCAAGACATTCCATGCAGCTGTGGTCGGCGACCAGATTATTTTCAACGGCCAAGCAATATCGCCAGCATGCCTGCTCAACCAGCTTGCTGGGACAAAGCGCAATGCATGGAAACACATATGGCTTCTGAGGCCCAACGAAACCAAATGGCAGCTAGCGCAGTCAATGCGAGAATGACCTGCTGTTGACAATTGGCCTGGCATGCTGCAAAACCCGCACAGGGCCGGCGCTCGCAGGAAATGCCGATTGGGGCAGTGCATCAGCAATGTCGAATTCACATGCCGTCATCCGTCGTAAAGAGGTATCACCCTTTACCTCATCCAAACTTCATGGAGGCGCTATGAACAAGTCGGTCATATTTAACTTGCCTGTAAAAGACCTGAACAAATCCCAGGCTTTCTTTTCCGCCCTTGGTTTCAGTCCCAAGCCACAATTCAGCAACGAGAACGCCGCATTCATCACCATCGTCGACGGCGCTATTGATGTCATGTTGACGACCGAAGCCTTCTTCAGGTCGCTCATCAATAAACCTGTCGTGCAGGCGAAGGAAGCCAACGAGGTGGTTATCTGCCTGAACTGCGAAAGCCGGGAAGAGGTCGACAGCCTGATCGCCAAGGCAGCTTCCGCAGGCGGCCGCATACCTCATCCTCCTGAGGACCACGGTTTCATGTATGACCAAGGTTTTGAGGATCTGGATGGGCACCTGTGGAACCTGGTCTGGATGGCGCCTCAGGAATGAATTTGGGGCATGTGAGCCGGAAGTCCATTTGCTTTTTCCGAGGCCCGGACTTGCCGGCTTTATACTGACGCACACCCCTGAGGAGCCAATGCCCGGCACAGTGCACCGATGGATTCCTAAAAAGTAAGGCAATTATGACGTCCGAAGAACTTCTGCTGCTTCAGAAACGACAAAGGGATTTTTCGGATTTCTATGAGGAGTTGATTCCGGCACTTGTCGATTTTGTGGGCAGGCTGGGGATTCAACCCGCACACGAAGTGTTGAAGCATGCAGCCCAATTCGAGCCATACGTGTCTCAGGCGACAGCGGATTTTGTCATTGAAGGTGAAGATGACCGGACTTGGCTGGTTGCACGCATGGGATATTTTATTGGCGAGTACTTCGCACAAAAGTACTCGGGTTGCTGGTATGTGAATGACATACCAAACTCACGCTACTTTGCTCGATTCGTCGTCGGAAAATTCGATATCCCGAGCCAGCGGGCGTTGATGCTTGATCCATTTGAAGTGGCTGCCGCTTACGTCGCGGAGCCAGCGCCTCGCGCACTTGGGAAATTGCTCGCTGAAGTCGAGCGAGAATTGTTCGGACTGCGGTAGTCGCGATGGCTGATACGATTTTCGTCTTTTCTTCCCTGGTAGAAGTTTCCGCCATTCCGTTGAATGGAGTCACATACGACGGCGCATTAAGCCTGCTTGGTGAGAATTTGTGGGGAAGCAGCTCTCGTGGTGGGGAGTATTTAGCCTATGTCGTCCGCTTGTTGCACGATTATCCCGGCTTCGACCGGGCTTCGTACTTGACTGAAGAGCTATGTGTCCTACGTGGCGAAGACCTTGTGCAAGCACGTAAGGCAATCGAGGGCTTGGTTGATGCAATCAAACAGAATCCCGCAGCTTACGCTGATTCATTGCGCCTGTCTGGTGAAGACGTTGTTCGAAAAATTGCAGAAGCGACTGAATCGCAATTTGTCGATGCAGAAGAGGGTTCTCACGAGTCAAGTTTCTTTTCGTTTCTTAAATCTCAAATTGCTGCGCTGGACGAAGCACTGCAATCAGGCCGGTGCCTTATCTATGTCCGGGTTCGGCCTTAGCGCCGCCGCTACCAAGGCTCAGGCTTTGCCCAGTTTATAATGGCGCGCCTACGAATAACAAAAAGTAACCAAGATGCCGTTCGCCAAAGAACCCCAACTCGCACCAGGCACTGTCTCCAGGACCGCTGTGGTGCTGGTCAACCTCGGCACTCCCGATGAGCCGACGCCCGCCGCCGTGCGCCGCTACCTGAAGGAATTCCTGTCCGACCCGCGCGTGGTCGAGATTCCGAAAGCGGTCTGGTGGTTCATCCTGAACGGCATCATCCTGCCTTTCCGCTCCAGGCAGTCGGCGGAGAAGTACGCCTCGATCTGGACCAGCGACGGTTCACCATTGAAATACCACACGCAAGCACAAGCCAAGCTGCTGCGCGGCCTGCTCGGCGAGCGCGGTCACAACGACGTGACAGTGGCGATGGCCATGCGCTACGGCGCGCCATCCCTGCCTGAGGTGCTGGGCAAGCTGAAAGCCGACGGCCACGACCGCATCCTGATCCTGCCGGCCTACCCGCAATACTCCGGCACCACCACCGCTTCGGTCAGCGACGCCGTGTTCGACCACTATAAGAAGGTGCGCAATATTCCCGAGCTGCGGTTCGTGCGCGACTACCACGACCACGACGGCTATATCGATGCGCTGAAGAAGACCGTGCTGGCCTATTGGGAAACCCACGGCCGCGGCGAAAAGCTGGTGATGAGCTTCCACGGCGTGCCCAAGCGCACCATCGACCTGGGCGACACCTACCAGCGTGAATGCATGGAAACCGCCCGCCTGCTGGCCGACAAGCTGCGCTTGAACGAAAGCCAGTACCTGGTCACCTTCCAGTCCCGCTTCGGCAAGGCTGAATGGCTGCAGCCCTACACCGCGCCGACTGTGGCGCAATTGGCAAAAGACGGCGTGCGCAAGCTGGACGTGATCTGTCCGGGCTTTACCAGCGATTGCCTGGAAACCCTGGAAGAAATTGCAATGGAAGTGCGCCACGACTTCCTGTCCAATGGCGGCAAGGAGTTCAATTACATTCCCTGCCTGAACAGCCATCCGGCCTGGATCGCAGCGCTGACTGAGGTTGCCGAGCAACACATGATCGGCTGGCCGACCATGTCGTCCATGCGCAAGCTGCGCAGGTAACCCAGGTAGCCCCGTTGTTAGCACTTGCGGGTGAGGAGTGCTAACCTGCTAAAATAACTGGTTAGGGGAAGAGTTCGCTGAAGACGATCACCGCTGTAGCAAGGAAGCTCCACGCGATGATCGACGCTGTAATAAATGGCAACTTCATGATGCGCTCCGAGGGGACGCGGTGTCCAGGCACCGCATAGATTCATCTTAGTCAAAACCCCCGGTTTACGTATCTCTGGGCTTTGTAAAATTTGTAACTCTACAGTTACAACAACACTCCCTCCGGCGTGCGCCGGGCCTTTGCACCGAGGGGCAGAATACCCCTTGAAAAGATAGGGGCAAGCCCCATTTCTTGCTCGTGCATTCAGCAACAGATGTCAGATAAACACGATTTTGTAGGAGTCTTTTAGATGCAAGACCAGGAAAACCAGCCAAGCCAGAACCCGGAAGTGGAACAGGCAGAAGAGCAAACGACTCCAGCAGACGCAGCTCCAGCGATGACCGACCTGGAAGCGCAGCTGTCCGCGACCGAGGCGAAACTGGCCGAAATGCATGATGCCTTCATGCGCGCCAAGGCCGAAGGCGAGAACATCCGCCGTCGCGCCCAGGAAGACGTTGCCAAGGCCCACAAATTTGCCGTTGAAAGCTTCGCCGAAGCCATGGTGCCGGTGAAAGACAGTCTGGAAATGGCCCTGAAAGTCGAAAACCCGACCTTGGAATCGCTGAAAGAAGGCGTCGAAATGACCCTGAAGCAGCTGAATTCCGCCTTCGAGCGCAACCGCCTGGTGGAAGTGATGCCGGCGGCCGGCGAAAAACTCGATCCGAACAAGCACCAGGCCGTGGCCATGGTGCCTGCCGAGCAGGAAGCGAACACCGTTGTCGCCGTGCTGCAAAAGGGTTACATGATTGCGGACCGCCTGCTGCGTCCCGCCATCGTGACGGCTGCCCAGCCAAAGTAAGCACTTGAAAAGAAACACGAATTCCACATATAAGAAGTAATTAAACTTAGTACACAAGGAAGAACAAATCATGGGCAAAATCATCGGTATTGACCTGGGCACCACCAACTCCTGCGTCGCCATCATGGAAAATGGCACGCCGAAGGTCATCGAGAATGCAGAAGGCGCGCGTACCACCCCTTCGATCATCGCCTACCAAGACGACGGCGAAATCCTGGTTGGCGCACCTGCCAAGCGCCAGGCCGTCACCAACCCAAAAAACACCCTGTTCGCGGTGAAGCGCCTGATCGGCCGTAAGTTCCAGGAGAAGGAAGTCCAGAAGGACATCTCCCTGATGCCTTACGAAATCACCAAGGCCGACAACGGCGACGCCTGGATCGGCGTGCGTGACAAGAAGCTGGCTCCTCCTCAGATCTCCGCAGAAGTGCTGCGCAAGATGAAGAAGACCGCTGAAGACTACCTGGGCGAAGACGTGACCGAAGCGGTCATCACCGTGCCGGCATACTTCAACGACTCGCAGCGCCAGGCAACCAAGGACGCCGGCCGTATCGCGGGCCTGGACGTCAAGCGCATCATCAACGAACCTACCGCAGCTGCACTGGCCTTCGGCCTGGACAAGACCGACAAGGGCGACCGCAAGATCGCCGTGTATGACCTGGGCGGCGGTACCTTCGACATCTCGATCATCGAAATCGCGGACGTGGACGGCGAAAAGCAGTTCGAAGTGCTGTCGACCAACGGCGACACCTTCCTGGGCGGCGAAGACTTCGACCAGCGCGTGATCGACTACATCATCGAAGAGTTCAAGAAGATCAACGGCCTGGACCTGAAGAAGGATCCAATCGCCCTGCAGCGTATCAAGGCATCGGCCGAGCGCGCGAAGATCGAACTGTCGTCCTCGCAGCAGACCGAAATCAACGAGCCTTACATCGCCATGGCGAACGGCGCTCCAGTCCACCTGAACCTGAAGATGACCCGCGCCAAGCTGGAGTCCCTGGTTGAGGAGCTGATCACCGCCACCATCGAGCCTTGCCGCACCGCGATCAAGGACGCCGGCGTGAAAGTGTCCGACATCGACGACATCATCCTGGTCGGCGGCATGACCCGTATGCCTAAGGTGCAGGAAAAAGTGAAAGAGTTCTTCGGCAAGGACCCACGCAAGGACGTGAACCCTGACGAAGCCGTGGCCGTTGGCGCCGCGATCCAGGGCGCCGTGCTGTCGGGCGACCGCAAGGACCTGCTGCTGCTGGACGTGACCCCGCTGTCGCTGGGTATCGAAACCCTGGGCGGCGTGATGACCAAGATGATCCACAAGAACACCACGATTCCTACCAAGTTCTCGCAAGTGTTCTCGACCGCCGACGACAACCAGCCGGCCGTGACCATCAAGGTGTACCAGGGCGAGCGTGAAATCGCAGCGGGCAACAAGGGCCTGGGCGAATTCAACCTGGAAGGCATCCCGCCGGCAGCACGCGGCACCCCGCAGATCGAAGTGACCTTCGACATCGACGCCAACGGCATCCTGCACGTGGGCGCGAAAGACAAGGCCACCGGCAAGGAAAACAAGATCACCATCAAGGCGAACTCCGGCCTGT
>CAMLSG010000001.1 GCA_946482635.1 uncultured Duganella sp. | reverse complement strand
TGTGCCGCCAGCGCGTCGGAGATGTAGTCGCCGTTCAGGTTCAGGGTGGCGATCACCGAGTACTCCGCCGGACGCAGCAGGATCTGCTGCAGGAACGCGTCGGCGATCGAATCCTTGACCGTAATCTCGCGGCCGGTCTTCGGATTCTTGAACTTGCACCATGGGCCGCCGTCGATCAGCTCGGCGCCGAATTCCTTCTGCGCCAGCTCGTAAGCCCAGTCACGGAAGCCACCTTCGGTGTACTTCATGATGTTGCCCTTGTGGACGATGGTCACGGATGGCTTGTCGTTGTCGATCGCGTACTGGATCGCCTTGCGCACCAGGCGCTCGGTGCCTTCGCGCGAAACCGGCTTGACGCCGATGCCGGAGGTGCCAGGGAAGCGGATCTTCTTCACGCCCATTTCCTTGGTCAGGAACTCGATCAGCTTCTTGGCGCCTTCCGAGCCTTCCTGCCACTCGATGCCGGCGTAGATGTCTTCCGAGTTTTCGCGGAAGATCACCATGTCGGTCTTCTCAGGCTCGCGCACTGGCGAAGGCACGCCCTTGAAGTAGCGCACCGGGCGCAGGCAGACGTACAGGTCCAGCTCCTGGCGCAGGGCCACGTTCAGGGAGCGGATGCCGCCGCCGACCGGGGTGGTCAGCGGGCCCTTGATCGACACCACATAGTCCTTCAGTACCTTGAGGGTTTCTTCCGGCAGCCACACGTCCGGGCCGTAGACCTTGGTCGACTTCTCGCCGGCGAAGATTTCCATCCAGCTGATCTTGCGCTTGCCGCCATAGGACTTGGCAACCGCCGCATCCACCACCTTGATCATCACCGGGGTGATGTCCACGCCGGTGCCATCGCCCTCCAGGTAAGGAATGATCGGGGTGTCAGGCACGTTCAGGGAAAAATCGGCGTTAACGGTGATTTTCTGGCCGTCGGCAGGTACTTTGATATGTTGGTACATCGTGTTCTCCGAAGAAGGGTTTTGGCAGTCTTCTATAAGACATAAGACACTGGCGTTCCACATTATGCACCAGTATTTTACTGGGCGCTATACTACCAACCTATGCCTCTGATACTTTTTAATAAACCTTTCCAGGTATTGTGCCAGTTTTCCCCCTCGGGAGATAAGGAAACCCTGGCCGATTACATCAAGATCCCGAACGTCTACCCAGCCGGCCGCCTCGACTACGACAGCGAAGGTTTGATGCTGATGACCGACGACGGCAAGCTGCAGCACAAGATCGCCCATCCCGACCGCAAGGAAGCCAAGACCTACCTGGTGCAGGTGGAAGGCGTGCCGGATGCCGCCGCCATGACACGCCTGCAGGCGCCGCTCGACCTGGGCGATTTCACTACCCTGCCCTGCAAGGCGGTACGTATCGCTGAACCGGCCTGGCTGTGGCCGCGCAACCCGCCGATCCGCCAGCGCGCCGACCAGCCGACTTCCTGGCTGGCCATCACCCTGCAGGAAGGCAAGAACCGCCAGGTGCGGCGCATGACAGCCGCCATCGGCCACCCCACGCTGCGGCTGGTGCGCTCGGCCATCGGCGGCGTTTCGCTGGCCAGCCACCCGCTGATGCCGGGCGAATGGATGGAAGTATCGCCGGACGATTTGCGCCCGGAGAAATAAGTCAACCAGGCAAGTTGCGACAGCGTTGATGAATCAGGTTCACCCGAACCTGCATCCACTATAAAAGGAGTTCGTCATGTCTAAGACTACTGTCGTGCTGCTTGCCTCCCTGCTGTCCTGCTCCGCCTTCGCTGCCGACCATCATATGAAAGCCTCGGCATCGGCCTCCGCCGCAGCGTCCGCCGCCTCGATGGCTTCGGCAGCGCCAATGGCTTCCGCTTCCATGGCCGCTTCGGCCGCCGCTTCGGACGCAGCCTCCGCCAAGAAATCGGCCAAAAAAGCCAAGAAAGCCGCCTCGGCCGCAGCTTCCGCCGCCGCATCGGCAGCCTCCGCCGCTTCCATGGCTGCCTCGATGAAGTAAGCACAAAGCGAAAAACCCGCTATGGCGCAATGCCATGCGGGTTATTCCGGTACACCTGTTTGGCGGCTAGTGCCGCCAGCACACGAACTTAGGCGGACAGTGCCTTCAGGGCAGCTGCCAGACGGCTCTTGTGACGAGCAGCCTTGTTCTTGTGGATGATTTTCTTGTCAGCGATCGAGTCGATGGTCGACACGGAAGCTTGGAAGATGGTGGTAGCAGCAGCTTTGTCGCCAGCCTGGATTGCCTTGCGAACAGCCTTGATAGCGGTACGCAGGGTCGAACGCTGAGCGGAGTTGTGAGCGTTTTGCTTAACTGCTTGACGAGCGCGTTTGCGCGCTTGTGCGGTATTTGCCATTTGAGAATCCTAATTCGTTGTCAAAGTTCGTTTGCAAACAATAGCGTTTGCCAAACCGGTGCGGTGTTTTCAGAGCCGGCTGAACGTCGCTGCCTGCCTTACTGAATTCTGTACAGCCTTAAATTATAACGGGGTTTTGCTGCCAGGGCAATTCTAAATATCGGGGCGTTGCCGCTTTCGCTATAATCAGCGCCCATGAACTTGCTCAAGACCCTCGCCGCTATTTCAAGCATGACAATGTTGTCCCGCATTACGGGACTCCTGCGTGAAGTCCTGTTTTTCCGTGCTTTCGGCGCGGGCGGCATGACCGATGCGTTCTACATTGCCTTCCGTATCCCCAACCTGCTGCGCCGCCTGTTCGCGGAAGGTGCGTTTTCGCAGGCATTTGTGCCAATGTTGGCAGAATACAAAAACAAACAGGGTGAAGACGCCACCCGCACCCTGGTCGACCACGTGGCGACCGTCCTGGTCTGGGCCACGCTGCTCACCAGTGCAGTCGGTATTATAGGCGCCCCGCTGTTCATCTACCTGATTGGTTCGGGCCTGAGCAAGGATCCGCAATCGTTTGATGCCGCAGTCTGGATGACGCGCCTGATGTTCCCGTACATCGCCTGCATGTCCTTCGTCGCGCTGTCCAGCGGCGTGCTGAATACCTGGCGCCAGTTCAAGATCCCGGCCTTTACCCCCGTGCTGCTGAACATCTCCTTCATCGGCGCCGCCCTGTTCCTGGCCCCGCACCTGAAGCAACCGGTCTATGCGATGGCCATTGCCGTCATGGTGGGCGGCGTGCTGCAGGTCGCGATCCAGGTGCCATCGCTGGTGAAAATCGGCATGCTGCCGCGCCTGTCATGGAATCCGCGAGTCGGCCTGGCCGATCCGGGCGTGCGCCGCATGCTGAAAAATATGGTCCCGGCCCTGTTTGCGGTCTCGGTGGCGCAGATCAGCCTGATGATCAACACCACTTACGCTTCCTGGATGCAGGAGGGCAGCGTGTCCTGGCTGACGGCCGCCGACCGCCTGATGGAATTCCCGAACGCCCTGCTTGGCGTGGCGCTCGGCACCATCCTGTTGCCCAGCCTGTCCAAGGCCAGCCAGGAACAGGATCACGACGAGTATTCGGCCCTGCTCGACTGGGGCTTGCGCCTGACCTTCCTGCTGGCCATGCCGGCGGCGGTGGGCATTGCCGTGCTGGCACTGCCGCTGATGGCGACCCTGTTCCACAACGGTAAATTCACCGATTTCGCAGCCGTGATGTCGGCACAGCCCTTGCTGGCCTATGCGGTCGGCCTGGTCGGCATCATCCTGGTCAAATCGCTGACGCCAGCTTTCTACGCGCGCCAGGATGTGCGCACGCCGGTGCGCATCGGCGTCATTACCCTGGTCGCAACGCAGGTGATGAACCTGGCTTTCGTCTGGCAGTTCAAGGTGGCCGGGCTGGCGCTGTCGATCAGCGTGGCGGCGTTGCTGAACGCTGCCTTGCTGTACCGCGGCCTGCGCGCCAAAGGCATCTATGCGCCGCAACCGGGCTGGCCACGGTTCCTGGCTCGCCTGCTGGCTGCCGTGCTCCTGATGGGCCTTGCAGGCTGGTTCGGTGCGCAGCAGTTCGACTGGCTGGGCATGCGCCATCACGCCTTCCTGCGCGCCGGTGCGCTGTTCCTGGTGATCGGCGGCTGCGCAGTGGTGTACTTCGGCACCTTGTTTGCGCTCGGTTTCCGCGTGCGCGACTTCAAGCGCCGCGCAAAATAAAGGCCGTCAGCGCCGCGATGGCGGTGGCGGGGGCTCCTCGCGCGGCTGGTCGCCGGACTGTTCCTGCGGCGGCGGTTCCTGCGGCGGCTCCTGCGGTTCCTGCGGCGGTTCCTGGGGCGGTTCCGGTTGCGGTTCGGGCGGCTGCGTGGGCTGGGGCGGCTCTTGCGGCGTGCCCGGCTTGCTGCCGGGCTGGGTGCCGTTCAGGCCACCAGGCAGTGTCCCGATGCCCCCGGTCATCGGGCTGCCAATGCCCGACCCCGGCTTGGCCGGTTGCCCGGGCTGCTGGCCCGCTTGCTGGCCTTCGCCGTTTTTCGCTCCTGCCACCTGCACGCCTTCGCCGCTGAATTTCCAGTCGGCCAGGCTGGTCTTGCCTTCGAACGCCACAAAGCGCGGCGGGAAATTGCCGATCTTGATCGGCGTCGCTTTCGACAGGCTGTAGATGGCCAGGATGCCGCCGTTCTCGTTTGCCTTCACCAGGCCCCATTCAGCCTTGCCCGTCATCGGGTCGACATAAACGCGGCGCAAGTGGCGCCGCAATTGCGGGAAACGGGGATCTTTCAGCAGTTCGGCAAACGACTTGGGATAGTTGGGCTGGCCCTGTGGCGTGGCTGCAGCATAGCTGGCCAGGGCATTGCTGTACTCCATGCCGATATCGAGCAAGGCTTGTTCGGCGGCCGCTCGCTGCATGGTCGTGCCAAGGCGCAGCGACGTTGCGCCGACCAGGCCGATAATCGCCACCAGGATCACTACGCTGACGTAGGTGAACCCGTGCTGCTTACCATTCCGAATAAGGCTTGCCGCTGCGGTCATTGCCGGGCGCTCCGCTCTTGATGTCTGCCACGCCGCCCTTGCTGACGTCGTCCGGCGGCACGATGGTCCAGCTATCGTTTTTTTCGGTAATCGGGTCGATCGGGACCGCGCGCAGGTATTTTTTCTCCACCAGTTGTTCCAGGCTGTCCGGGAAGCGCCCGGTATCGCCGTAGAACTGGTCGATGATGGCGCGCGTGCTGCGCAGGTTATCGGCCAGGATGGTTTCCTTGGTCTTGTCCACGCTCGGGAAATAGCGCGGCACCGCGAGCGTCAGCAGCAAGGCGATAATGCCCAGCACCACCAGTAGCTCGATCAGCGTGAAGCCCTTCTTGTTCACCATTTCTTGTAAGGCACGCCGTTCAGGCCTACCTGCTCCGAAGTCGAATACACGTCAAAAACATCCTCGCCTTCGCGCGGATCGTCGGCATCGCTGGCATAGCTGCGTTTGCCCCAGCTCTGGCCATTGCTGGCATTGGAGTCCGAGTTGAAGGGATCGCGCGGGATGCGGCGCAGGAAGTAGATCTTGGCGCGCTTCGGGCTGCGCACGTCGACCACGCCCTCCACCAGCACCTCCAGCGTGCGCGGGTAGCCGTTGCCGGTAATGGATTTGGCGATGCGGCCCTCGTCGTAGGCGGTCTTGTAATCGTCCAGCGCCTTGCGGATGTCATGCAGCGCGTGGCGCAGTTCCTGCTCGTTGCGGCGCTGGACCACGGTCTGCCCGACCGGGATCGCCAGCGCGGCGAGCAGGCCGAGGATGGCCAGCGTCACCAGCAATTCGATCAGGGTGAATCCTCGCGCGCGCATGCTTACTCTTTGCGCTCCGTGCTGGCAGGCGGCTGCACGGCGTTGGCCGGGGCCGGAGCCGGGGCCGGCAGAGGCTTGGTCACGCTCGAAGCGGGGCCAGGCTGGGTGTTCGAAAGCGGCAGCTTCTGCGGCGCCGACAAGTCGGCCGGCGCAGCGCCAGGAGTCGGCACGGCAGCCGGCACCGCAACTGGCGCCGCTTCCGGCGCAGCGGGCGCAGCGGGCGCACCAGCTGGGCGGGCGCCTGGCAGCACGACAGTCTGGCGCGGCGCCACGTCAGGCTTGCGGCGGAAGTTCGCTTCCGTGCCGGCGGAGAATTCCGCCACCGAGGTTTCCGGCCGCTGCAGGTTGCGTACCAGGTGCGGCGTGATCGACAGCACGATTTCGGTCTTCTGCTTGTCATCCGTTTGCGAGCCGAACAGGCGGCCCAGGATAGGCAGCTCACCCAGGCCAGGCACGCGGTTGCCGGTACTGCGCTCTTCGCTGTTGATCAGGCCCGCCAGCACCTGGTTCTCGCCATCCTTCAGTTGCAGGAAGGTGGAGGCCTGGCGCGTGCCGATCTGGTAGGCGGTGGTGCCGGTGGCAGTCGTCACCCGGTCGATCAGGTTCGACACCTCCAGCGCAATGCGGATGCCGACTTCATTATTCAGGTAGATGGTCGGTTCGGCATTGAGCGTCAGCCCGACGTCGACATAGCTGACCGACTCCGAAGCAAATCCGCCCGTCCCCGGCGAAATGGTCGTGGTAATCACCGGCACCTTTTCGCCGATCACGACCTTGGCCTTTTCCTTGTTGCGAACGCGGATGCGCGGGCTGGCCAGCAGGTTGGTGTCGCCGTCGGTCTTCTTGATATTGACGGTCGTGCCGAGTGCAGACACGCCGATGGTATCGCGGTTAATGTAATCGAGGTCGCGCAATTTCAGCTTGTCGCCGGCGCCAGCGCCGTTCAGCACCGACAGTCCCACCGTGTTCGGCCAGTCCACGCCCAGCTTCAGCAGGCTGCTGCGCTTGACCTCCAGGATTTCGACGTCCAGCATGACCTCGGGCTCGGCCTGGTCCTGCGTGGCAATGATTTTTTCGGCCAGCTTCACCGCGTCGGCGCTGTCGCGCAGGATCACCAGGTTGAGCTTTTCGTCGGCCACCACGTCGCGCGACTTGAGGATGGTTTTGAGCGTGTTGGCAACCGTCTTGGCTTCTGCGTTCTGCAGGTAGAAGGTGCGCACCACCGTTTCCTGGTACTCCTTCAGCTTGGCCGCCGTATTCGGGTAGATCAGGATGGTGTTGGCATCCATCACCTGCTGCTCGAGCTGGTTCGTCATGAGCAGGAAGTAGATCGCCGATTCCACCGTGCTGTTCTTCAGCATGATGGTGGTGCGGGCGTCGCTCTTCACGTCCTTGTCGAAGATGAAGTTCAGGCCCGAGCGGCGCGAAATGATGTCGAACACCTGCTTCAGCGGCGCTTCGCGGAACTCGATCGTGATCGGTGTCTTGTAAGCCTTGGACAGCCCGCTTTCGGCCGGCGGCTGCGGCATCTGCTCATTGATCTCGCGCATCATGGCGCGGGCGCGAGCATGGTCCGGCTTCTCGGTCAATACGGTCCCGACGCGGTTCCTGGCCGCTTCGAACTCCTTCTGCTCCAGGGATGCGCCGGCTTGCGCCAGCAGCTTCTCATGGCGCTCCGCCATTTCGAGCGCACGCAGGCCGGCCCGGGCGCGTTCGTTCTGAGGGTCCATCGACAGCACGCGCTGGAAGTTTTGCGCAGCCGGGACGTACTTGCCCTCGTTGATGAAACGGTCGGCCTGCTCCAGCAGGCGCGCGCTGGCCCGGTCGCGGGTATCAAGGAAAGCGGAACGGTAGATCGCATTGTCCGGATCTCGCCTCATCGCTTCCTGGTATTTCAGCAGCCCTGCTTCCACCTGGTCTTTTTCCACCAGGTTGCGGCCATCGCGGTAGGCCATATCGGCCGCGCAGCCGGATAATGCCAGCACCAGCACGGACAGCGACAGCGTTTTCAGACTTGGCTTCACTCAATTACTCCAATATTTAACTGCTGCACCTGGTTCATGGGCAGGTAGGTAAGCGTCAGGTTTGGCGGCGCAATGGCATCCACGCGATACGTGCCGTCGATTTGCATGCCTTTTTTCACCACAAAGGTTTGCTCGCCACGGCCAAGGTAGACTTCCCACTGGCCATCGGCGGCCGCCTTGCCCAGGTACTGGAATGGCAGCGGCGGCGCGGTTGGCGGCGGTGGCGGCGCCGGTTTCAGCTCCGCTGCCGCAGGCGGTGGCGGCGGCGGATTCCAGTTCTGGCCGCCGAATACGCCATCCTTGCTCTTGAAAGAGCCTTCGCCAACTTCACCAATCAATTCTTCGCGCGGAACCAGCCGCAGGATGGACGCTGCACCCACTGTCGCGCCGGCCGATTTCTCTGCTGGCGGCGCGCTGGTTGCCGGCACGCGCGCCGGCTTGCGCTCGACCGCCTCCGCCACCGTGTCGCTGGGGGCCTTGTCGCCGAACAGCACCAGCGCAGCCGCGCCCATCAGCGCCACGCCCATCAGCATATGGCGCGGCTTCATGGCTTCTCCTTCAGGTACAGCGTGAAGCGCACCCGCGCCTCGACCACCGGTTCCGTAATGGTTTCGCGGCGGAAGGCAATGTCGTCCAGCGCCGCAAATGGCATGGCGGACAGCGCCTGCATGCTGAACTGCCAGATATTCGAATAGGCACCCTTCACTGGCAGCGTGACCTGGTAGGCTGCCACGCCGCTGGCCTTGTCCAAGCTGAATTTGTAATCGCCCTGGTCCAGCGCCAGTCCGGTCTTGGCAGCGATGTCGAACAGTTGCTTGACCTGCTGCTCTGCGTGACGCTTCTCACCCAGCGCGGCATAGAAATGGGCCAGGTTCTCGTTGGCGGTCGGCGGCGGCGCCGCCTGCACCAGTTGCGGCGGCGCCGGCGGCAAAGGCGCATATGCCTGCTGGCGCGCCTTCAGCGACCAGGCGAGCGCCAGCGCTCCGGCCAGCAGCAGCGCCAGCGCAGCGCAGCCGGCTACGCCAAGGCGCATGGCGGCCAGGCGCACACGCAGCATCAGGGAGGCAAGAGTCATCGCGCCCTCCATTGCACTTCCACCTGGAACCGCAGCGGGCGGTTTGGATCCTGGTCGTTGATTTCATGGCGCAGCAGCGAGGCGCCGGCAAAGAACTCCTGCTGTTTCAATTGTTCGATATAGCCGACCATGTCGTCGCTGTTCCTGGACTCGGCCGTAATTTTCAGCGTTTGCTTGCGCGGGTCCGGGTCAAGCGCCAGCAGCGCCACGGCCGGCGAATTGGCGGCCGCAACGGCATCCTGCAAGTCGCGCCACGGCAGGTTCAGTTGCAGGATCGCCGAATTGACGGCCACTGCCTGCGCTTCCGGAATCACGGTTTCCGGCTTGCGTTCAGGCGCGCGCACAGCGGCTGCCTGCTTGCGTTCCTGGGCACGCAGGCCCTGCTCGCGCACTGCCTGCTGTTTTGCGGCCTGCACGCCCAGGGCCGCGCCGGCCAGCAGCAGTGCGACGCCGAGCGCGCCGGCCGCCAGGACGGCCGGATGGATGCGGTACAGCGTGCTGCGCCAGCCCGCAGCGGCGAAATCGATCTGCATCGGCCTCATGCTGCAACTCCCAGTGCGGCAGTGGCGATGTGCTTGTCGCTGCTGGCCGGCTTTGCCAGTGCCGGCGGGACTTCGCCGCTCAACTGGATCAGGGCCGGCGGCTGCAGGCCAAGCAGCAGCGCCTCGCGCTGCGCGGCCTGCGTCAGCCAGTAATGGTCGGCACCATGCGGAATGGCGACATGGCGCACGGCCCGCAACTTGCCGTCCCCGCAGGCGGCCAGCGCCAGCACATTGCCTTGCGCCACGCCAAACCAGGCATCGTTCTTCAGTGCGCCGGCATGGCGGTTCCAGGCTGCCACGAAATAGGGCACGATGGCGGTAACGACCAGCCCATGCTGCACGGCGGCGTTTTCGATCGCAGCTTTCAGCAGGCGCGGAATTGCCGCAGCCATGAAAGGTGCGGCCGCGTTCCAGTCGGCGCTGATATGCCAGGCGGCGGGGGTTTCGCCATACAGCGTATGAAAGCGCAGCGCAGCGGCACCCTCGAGGTCGGCCAGGCGGGCAGCTTGAACCGGCGGCGTCACCTGCCACAGGCGTACCAGCTCGTCGGACAGGACAAAACTCGCGGCCATGCCGCCGGCAGCCTGGCCGGCCAGCAGCGCCGCCAGGGCAGCAGGCAGGGCTTCTGCCACGCCGGCCGGCCCAGCGCCCCCGGAGGCCAGCGCCTGCTCGGCCAGCAATTCCGGCGCAGCCGAGCCCCAGCGCCGTGCGCGCAGCAGGCGCATTGCCTGCGGCGTGACTTCGATGCGCAGCGATTGCGTGAAATTCTTAAGCATGCAAGGTCACCCGCTTGATTTCTGCCAGCGTGGTGTCGCCGCGCCGCACCACTTCCAGCGCGGCATGGCGCAGGCTGCGCGTGCCGTTGGCATAGGCAGCCGCCTTGATCTGGCGGATCGGCCGCTTTTCCACGATCAGCTCGCGGATCTCATCGTTCAGGGTCAGGATTTCCGCAATCGAGCGGCGCCCCTTGTAGCCGGTGCCGCGGCAATCCCCGCAGCCCTTGCCTTCCTTGAAGTTGTATTCGTAGACGTCGGCGCGCGACAGGCCCACGCTGGCCAGCTCTTCGTCCGACGGCGTCACTTCCACCGCGCAGTGCGGGCAATTGATGCGCACCAGGCGCTGCGCCCAGATGCCGTTCAGCGCCGACACGAAAGCATAAGGGTCGATGCCCATGTGCGTGAAGCGGCCGAACACGTCGAATACGTTGTTGGCGTGGACCGTGGTCAGCACCAGGTGGCCGGTCAGCGCCGACTGCACGGCAATTTCCGCCGTTTCGCGGTCGCGGATCTCGCCCACCATGATCTTGTCCGGGTCATGGCGCAGGATCGAGCGCAAGCCTTTGGCGAAGGTCAGGCCCTTCTTCTCGTTGACTGGAATCTGCAGGATGCCCGGCAACTGGTATTCCACCGGATCTTCGATGGTGATGATTTTTTCGCGCCCGTTATGGATTTCGGTCAGCGCCGCATACAGGGTGGTGGTCTTGCCCGAACCGGTCGGCCCGGTCACCAGCAGCATGCCGTAAGCCTCCTGCGCCAGCGAGCGCAAGGTCGACAGGGAAGCCTCGTCGAAGCCCAGCGCCTCCAGCGTCAGCGAGCCATAGGACTCGATCATGGCGCGCTTGTCCAGGATACGGATCACCGCATCTTCGCCGTGGATGGAGGGCATGATCGACACCCGCAGGTCGATCTCGCGTCCCATCGACTCGACGCGGAAGCTGCCGTCCTGCGGCACGCGGCGTTCCGCGATATCGAGTTCGGCCAGCACCTTCAGGCGCGAAATGATCTGCTCCGCCACGTCGATGCCGTTGACGGCCGTGGCATGGTCCAGCACCCCGTCCACCCGGTATTTGACGGCCAGGCCGCCGGCCGTCGATTCCAGGTGGATGTCGGAAGCGCCGGCTTTCAGCGCGTCGTACAGGGTCGAATTGACCAGCCGCACGGCCGGGCTGGCGCCCTCCGACACCGAAGCAAACGACAGCACCGCCGCTGTCTTGCCGTCGCGCCGCGTGCCCTCCCCGCCTGACACCAGGGTGTCGACAGCGCGCGCCGATTCTTCCTGTTTCGACAGGTAGGCCTGGATATCGGCTTGCAGCGCCAGCCGCAGTTGCAACGGGGCGGCCGCCGAACAGCGCGCCTGCGTCGCCAGCCAGGTTTGCAGGTCAAGGTCGAACGGATCGGCAATCACGCCCACGGCGGCCCCGTCGTGGGAGCGCAGCAGCACGCAATGGCGCGCCATGGCCTGCGACAGCGGCAGCAGGTCGAAGGCCGGCTCGAAGGCCAGCATGTCCGCCGTTTCCAGCACGGCCAGGCCGAAAGGCTGGGCCAGCGCCCGCACCGCCATGCGCGGCTCGATGCCGGACAGCTCTTCCAGCTCCTCCACCAGGCTGCGTTTGGACAGCGCGCATTGCGTGCGCGCCTTCGACAGCAGGTTCGCGTCCAGCACCGGCAGCGTCATGCCATTTCTCCTGCCAGGTCAAAAATCGGCATATATAAAAGCACCACGATAGCGCCCACCACCAGGCCGATACCGGCCATCAGCAGCGGTTCAAAAGTCCGGGTAAAGCGGTCGATCCAGCGCCCGATCTCGCCGTCATAGAAGGCCGCCGACTGCGTCAGCATCGCCCCCATTTCGCCGGTGCGCTCGCCCACCCGCAGCATGCGCAGCGAGATTGGGGTAGTCAGTCCATTGGCTTCGAAGGCCGACGACAGCGGCAGGCCGGCCTCGATCATGGCACGCGCGCCCTGCAAGCCTTCCTTCACGTTGGCCGACACCATGGCCTGCACGGTATCGACCGCATTCAGGATGGTGATGCCGCCCTCGCTGAGCATGCCCAGCGTCAGGTACAGCCGCGAAAGCTCATAGATCTTCACGCGCTCGCCGACGCCCGGCAGGCGCGCCAGCAGGCGCGCCATGCCGCCGCTGCGCACCAGGTGGCGCACGCCGAACACCGCGCCGCCAATCAGCGCGGCGATCCCGGCCACCAGCGGCAAGGTGTGCGCGGCTGCAAACTGGCCCCAGCCCAGCATCACTTGCGACATCCACGGCAGGTTGCGCCCCGCCCCCTGGTACACCTCGGCAAAGCGCGGCACCACATAGGCAATCAGGAACAGCGACACGCCGCCGCCCACCAAGAGCAGGATGCAGGGATAGATCGCGGCGCTCACCAGCTTGGCGCGCACCAGGTCGACCCGCTGCTGGTAATCGATGAAACGTTCGAGTGAGCGCGGCAGGTCGCTGGTGCCTTCCGCCGCCTTGACGATGCCGACATAAAGCGGCGGGAACAACTGCGGCTGGTCAGCCAGCACGGTGGAAAAGCGCTGGCCTTCGCGCAGGCCGGCCAAGAGGCGTTCCAGCACGCCGCGGGTGGCCGGCGCCGATTCCTTTTCCAGCAGCGCTTCCAGTGCCTCCACCACGCCCAGGCCCGCATTCAGCAGCGCCAGCAGCTCCTGGCTGAACAGCACCAGCGAGAGCGCCTTGGCCTTGCCGGCCCGCAGGCCTGCACTGCGCGGCGTGATGGCGCTGACGAACAGGCCGCGCGCTTCGACCTGGCGGCGCGCATCGGCCTCGTCGCGGCCATCAACCACCAATTGGCCGATCGCCATGTCCGGCGACAAGGTGCGTACATCGAACTGCATCGCTCAGGCCGCGCTGTGATTACTGGGCGCCGATATCGGCGTTCTCGCCTTCGCCGCCCGGCTGGCCATCCTTGCCGAGGGAGATGATGTCGTATTCAGCCTTGGCGCCTGGCGCCTTGTACTGGTAAGGACGGCCCCATGGATCGGGCGGCACGCCCTTCTTCAGGTAAGGGCCGTTCCACTTGGCGCCCGCCGTGGCCGGCGCCGCCAGCAGCGCGGCCAGGCCCTCCTCGGTGCTCGGGTAGCGGCCGACATCCAGGCGGTAGGTGTCGAGGGCCTTGTCGAAGGCTTCGATCTGCGCCTTGGCGACGGTGACTTCGGATTTGCCCAGCTGGGAGAAGTATTTCGGGCCAACGTATGCGGCCAGCAGGCCGATGATGACAATCACTACCAGCAGCTCAAGCAGGGTGAAGCCTTTGCTGGTTTTGCCATGGTTCCGTGCTGCAAACATCCGTACTACCTCCGCCTTGAATAGAACTGCAGAGGCTACCACGCGGGTTTAGGTTTCGACAATCTTTTCTGCGGTGCGAGGCCGCCATGTCTCAGCTGGGACATTTTGCGCGGAAATGTTATTAAAAGTGTCGCAAATTTTTCACAAGATAATTCCTATTGGCATGCCATTTTTTCCATAGGACTCACCAAACTTTGTTTGCTTTTTCCTTAATAAAATTAAATTTGTATCATTGAATTTTTATCCACTTCCAATCGTGCCATTGTTATATTTCCTTGCAACCTGTGCAACACAGGGCCGCCGTTTTCGTCTCGTTAAAAAAGCAAGGGAACGCATCATGAATCTACACTTCACTCGTATCAAGCAACTGGCAGGCTGCACGCTGGTTGGCGCCGCAGCACTCCTGGCAGCACCGGCCCACGCCGGCGTGGCCACCCTCGACGCGCAGGCGCCAATGGTCTACAACCATGGCGAAAAATTCCTGGATGCCGGCCTCACGTTTACCACCCAGATTTCCGCCTACGTCCAGTCGCTGGGCATCAGCGAAGGCCTGGCGGGCACCATCCTCGATGGCAGCAACCCAAATAGCTGCGGCGCGGTAATCGATTGCCCCTCCGGCAATGCCAGCACCTATTACGCAGGCTGGAATGACGGTTCGGTCGACGTCCAGCGCGGCGGCGGCTTCTACACCCTGAGCTCCCTGCGTTTTTCCTTCTTCGCCCCGGTCGGCGGCCAGCCTGACGGCAGCTACGGCCAACTGGTGCTGAAGGCCACCACCATGGATGGCGACACCGTTACCCGCAGCGCCGACTTTGCCGGCCAGGATGGCGATGGCCACTTCATGTTCTCGACCTGGAACCTGGACGCCGACTTCGCGGCCCTCCACCTGCGCAACCTGAATATCAGCGCCTGCCTGTTCGACGGCAATGGCGGCTGCCAGAACATGGCCGACTGGGCGCCTTACGCCGCCCAATTCGCCATCGACGACCTCGACGTAGCGCTGCCGCTGCCAGGCTCCGCCCCGCTGCTGCTGCTTGGCCTGGCCGGCCTGGCCGCCATCCGCCGCCGCGCAAAATAAACCGATCACAAGGATACCAACCATGCAATTGCGACCACTGACCCTGGCCGTCCTGGCCGTGCTGTCCGGCCTGGCCGTGCAAGCCGGCGCTGAAGAAGCGCGCCACTCCTACATCGTGCAACTGGCCGACGCGCCGGTCGCCAACTACACCGGCGGCGTGAACGGCCTGGCCGCCACCAAGCCCGCCGCCGGCAGCCGCCTCGACGTCACCGCACAGAACGTGCAGGACTACATGGCCTACCTGGACCAGCAGCAAAGCAGCGCCACCGCCATCGTGCCGGACGCGCAGATCGTCCACAAATACAAGCTGGTGCTGAACGGCTTCGCCGCCCGCCTGACCGACGCCGAAGTGCGCGCGCTGAAAAAGTCCAGCGCCGTGGCCAGCATCAGCGCCGACGAGGCGCGCACCCTCGACACCAACTACACGCCGAAATTCCTCGGCCTGGACACCCCGGGCGACGGCCTGTGGGCCAAGCTGGGCGGCATCGACAAGGCCGGCGAAAACGTCGTAATCGGCATTGTCGACGGCGGCATCTGGCCTGAACATGCCTCCTACGCCGACCGCGTCGACAACCAGGGCAAGCCTACCTTCGACGTCGGCGGCACCCTGGTGTACGACACCCCGTCCAACTGGAACGGCGCCTGCGTGACCGGCGAAGGCTTCACCGCCAGCCACTGCAACAACAAGCTGATTGGCGCGCGCTATTTCAACGCCGGCTTCCTGTCCACCGGCCGCCAGCTGCACTGGACCGACTTCGTCTCGCCGCGCGACTCGCTGGCCGGCGCCACCGGCCACGGCGGCCACGGCGACCACACCGCGACCACGGCGGGCGGCAATTCCGGCGCGGTCGGCTCCTTGTCCGGCATCCCGGTCGGCAGCATGTCCGGCATGGCCCCGCGCGCCCGCATCGCCGCCTACAAAGTGTGCTGGACCTATCCTGACGCCACCGCCACCGACGGCACCGGCACCCGCAATTCCTGCTACAACTCCGACAGCGTGGCCGCCATCGACCAGGCCGTGGCCGACGGCGTGCACGTGCTGAACTACTCAATCAGCGGCTCGCAGACCAGCGTCACCGATCCGGTCGAAATGGCCTTCTTTAATGCCGCTGCCGCCGGCGTGTTCGTCGCCGCCTCGGCCGGCAACTCCGGCCCGACCAACGCCGTGGCCCACCTGTCGCCGTGGCTGACCACCGTCGCCGCTTCGACCCACAACCGCGCCAGCATCGCCACCGTCAACCTGGTCGGCGGCGCCAGCTACAGCGGCGCTTCCTACAACCAGTCGCCGCTGCCGGATACCCCGACCATCCTGGCGCGCGATGCGGCCATGAAGCCCTATGCCCAATTGAGCACCGCCGACAAGGCCGCGGCCCGCCTGTGCTACACGGCCGCCGACCGCGTCACCTATGGCGGCGGCGCCGACGGCGCGCTCGACCCGGCCAAGGCCAGCGGCAAGGTCCTGCTGTGCGAACGCGGCAACAGCGCCCGTGTCGACAAGTCGCGCGCCGTCAAGGAAGCCGGCGGCGCCGGCATGATCCTGATGGACACTTCCGCCGCCCAGGCGCCGGTGGCCGACCCGCACAGCATTCCGACCGTGCACCTGAACTTTGCCGACGGCTCGGCTGCCCGCACCTGGGTTGCCGCCCATCCGGATGGCCTGAGCAACATCGCCAAGTCGGTGCTGACCACCAGCGCCGTGCCGGCGCCGCAGATGGCCAGCTTCTCCTCGCGCGGCCCGAACAAGCACAACGCCAACATCCTCAAGCCTGACCTGACCGCGCCTGGCGTGGACATCCTGGCCGGCGTCACGGCCGACTACAATACCCAGGCCGAACGCGATGCCATCGCCAACGGCACCATGGTGCCATTGGCTAACTGGGCCAGCTACCAGGGCACCTCGATGTCCAGCCCGCACGTGGCCGGCCTGGGCGCGTTGCTGCGCCAGGCGCACCCGGACTGGTCGCCGGCGGCCATCAAGTCGGCCCTGATGACTTCGGCCTACGACACCTTCGCCGACGGCCAGCCCGGCATGGCGGCGGGCACCCTGCCATGGGGCCAGGGCGCGGGCCATGTGCGCCCGAACAAGGCGGTCGACCCTGGCCTGGTGTACGACTCGGGACCAATCGACTGGATCCGCTTCATGTGCGGCATCCCGGGCACCCTGTCGGCCAGCTTCTGCGCGCCGTACGGCACCATCCAGCCGTACAACCTGAACCTGGCGTCGCTGACCGCCTCCGCTGTGCTGGGCAAGCTGACCATGACCCGTACCGTCACCAACGTCGGCAGCGAGGAAGCGATCTACAACGCCAGCGCCACCCTGCCGGGCTTCAATGTGGTGGTCAGCCCTGCCACGCTGACGCTGGCGCCAGGCGCCAAGGGCACCTTCACCGTCAGCCTGACCAATGTCAGCGCGCCGGCCAACACCTGGGCCTACGGCAACCTGACCTGGAGCGACAATGCCGGCCACGTGGTGCGCAGCCCGCTGACCGCCAAGCCGGCCATGATCTCGGTGCCAGGCAAGCTGTATAACGAAGCCGGCACCGGCAGCACTTCCTTCACCATCGGCGCCGGCTTCACCGGACCGCTGGCGGCAATGAAGGGCGGCCTGAAAGCGGCTACCCGCAGCGCGGCAACCATCGGCACCGACGCTTCCGCCGACGGCGGCGTGGCAGCCTGCAAGGCCGGCGGCAATGCAGGCGTCAAGGTGCATACCGTGACCGTGCCGGCCAACGCCCTGGTGGCGCGCTTCGCGCTGTACGACGTGGATACTTCCGGCCACCAGGCTGGCGACCACGACGACCTGGACCTGGTGGTGCTGAACGGCGCCGGCACCCAGGTCGGCAGCAGCGGCGGCGCAACTTCCAATGAAATGGTGACGCTGAACCAGCCGGCGGCGGGCAGCTACAAGGTGTGCGTGGTCGGTTATGCACCGCTTGGCGGCAGCTCGAACTACACGCTGTCTTCGTGGACCGTGGCCAAGGACGAAATGGGCGGCAACCTGAAAGTGGGCCTGCCTTCCATGGTGTTCACCGGCGCCACCGCGACGGCCAGCGCCTCGTGGTCCGGCCTGGGCAGCGCCAAGCACCTGGGCGCGGTCGTGTTCACCGCGCCAGGCGGCAACGTCGCCTCCACCTTGCTGGAAGTGGACACCACCGTGCCGGTGCCTGAGCAAAGCACCGAACGCAACGTGGCGGGCCGCCGCGACTAAGCAGTCGCAAGCCCTTCGAAACGCCGCGCTAGTCGCGGCGTTTTTTTATTCCGCCAGCGCCCCGTTCTTGCCGCCAAGCTGGCAAGTGCCGGCGCGGCACTGCGCACCGGGATCCATCAGGAAGCGGCAATCGCTCGCCAGGCCGCTTGCCTGGTTTTCCGCTTCACGCTCCTTGCGGTAGCGCGCAGCCAGCGAGGCGGCCTTTTCGGTGCTGACGCTGGCGGTTGAATACGCCATATACGACTCCGGCCCGCCGCAGGACTTGGCGCCAACCGGCAGCGTCTTGCACTGCTGGTCGGAGCTACACGCCGCGGCGCGCCCTATGGCACGCAATTCGGACAGGGACTTCGATTCGCCGGGCGTCGCATGGCTGCAAGCGCTGGCGACCAGGCAAGCCAGCAGGAGGGCAATTCGGTTCATGTGATGCTCCAGGAAGGGATGGCGCCATCATCGCGCGCCCGCGTTGCCCGGTCAACCGTGCTGCTGGACAACGCTGCGGGCGACGGCGTGGGCGCGGTTGCTGACGCCCAATTGGCGGTACAGCCGTTGCAGGTGGTTTTTCACGGTCAGCGCGCTGATGCCCAACAGCCGGCCGATTTCTTCATTGCTTTTGCCTTCGCGCAGCCATTGCAGGATTTCCGCCTGGCGCGGCGAGACCGCCGGCGCCAGGACCGGCGCCTGCACCGAAGTGGCGATGCGCTGCTGCGCCAGGTGCAGGTAAGGCAGCAGCAATTGCAATAGCCAGCTTTCGCGGAAGCCGGCCTCGCCGGGCAAGCCAAGCAGCACGAAGGCGCTGCCGCCAGTCGCCAGCGGGCCGCTGCCATGCATCAGTCCATGCCCCATGGCGCCGGCTTGCAGCACCAGCGGCTGCAGGCCGCCTTGCTGCCACTGGCGCAGCCAGGCCGGCGCCGGCCCCTGCACCGGGTCGCACAGCAACTCGCGCTCGGACGGCGCCAGCATCGTGCTGTGCACGCAATCGGCCCTGCGCGCCCGGCCCTGCTCATCGAGCTGGATGCACAGCAGCACGCCATGCGGCAACAGCGTTTGCAAGGCCCCCTGGCTCCACAGGAACAGTTCACGCTGGGTGGCAATGCCGTGCGCGCCATCGATGGCGTGCAACAGGTATTCCTGCTCGCGGGCGTCAGGGCTCAGCATGCGGCCGTGGCGTCGGCATGGAAGCGGTAGCCGCTGCCGCGCACCGTCTGGATCGCATCGTGCAGGCCGCTCGGCTGCAGCGCGTGGCGCAGCCGGCCCACGTGCGCATCGACCGTGCGCTCGTCGAGGTAGACGTGGGTGCCCCACACCTGGTCCAGCAATTGGGCGCGGCTATGCACGCGGCCAGGGTGGTGCATCAGGTAGTTCAGGAGGCGGAATTCGACGCGTCCCAGGTTCAGCTGGCGGTCGCCCGCCGTCACGCTCAGCGTGTGCGGATCGAGCCGCAAGCCGGCCACCTGCAGCGCCCCCGGCATGGCAGCCGGGCGCCGGCGCCGCAGCACCGCATGCAGGCGAGCGATGGTTTCGCGCGGGCCGAAAGGCTTGCAGATGAAATCGTCGGCGCCGCTTTCCAGCGCCAGCACCTTGTCCTGCTCGGCGCAGCGCGCGCTCAACATGAGGATCGGCAGTTCGCTGGTGCGCAGCGCGGCGCGCAATTGGCGGATCAGCGACAGCCCGGACTGGCCCGGCAAATCCCACTCCAGCAGCACCGCTTCCGGCAGCGTCCCCTGCAGCGCCGCAAGCGCCGCCATCGCATCGCCATGGCTCTGTACCGCATAGCCCGCCTGCCCCAGGTTATGGGCCAGCAGTTGCTGTACAGCGGGGTCGCCGTCGATGACGAGAATGTTGAAGGACATGGCAAAAAAACGCAGGTCGTTATGAGGAAAACTATGAATCATGCCAAGTCCTGCACACTAATACAATTTTAATTAAGTATTAATATTCTGCCGAAATAAATCCCCCCTCTCGCTCTGTGCCTTACAAATGAAAAAGCACCTTGG
The DNA here is from genome assembly GCA_946482635.1 of uncultured Duganella sp. The sequence continues at coordinate 54,636 of CAMLSG010000001.1, read as the reverse complement.
GAGCCGAAACTTCCAAGGTGCCTGTGGCGTTTGCGCAACCGCAGCGCTCAGGCGCGGCGGCGAGCGAAGGCCAGCATCAGCAGGCCGAGCGCAGCCAACGCCAGCGACGCTGGCTCCGGCACGGCAGCCGGGGCGCTGACGGTGGCCACCGCATCATTGATGGTAATGACCTGCAGGTCGGCGCTGCCATCGGCCGCGGGCGTGAACATCAGGTTCAGGATCTGGCCCTTGATCGGGCTCATGTCGATGTCATAGGCCAGGATGCCAAAGTTCGAATTCAACAGCGCCGAAGGATCGCCTGAAACCGTCAGCAGGAAGCTGAACACGCCGCCGAAACTTCCCCGGTACAGCACATCGTTCATGTTGGTCGAATTCAGCATGGCGAAACCGCCAGGCACCGCGGCGGCATCGCCCAGCGGATCGAAATTGGCCGGATCCAGGTCGAAGCCTTGCAGTTGCGACATGGTCGCCGTCGCCGCCGGTGCGCCGTCCACGCCGTTGAACGTGAAGTCCAGGTAGCCGGCGCGGCCGGCGCCGTAGATGGCCGTATCCAGGGTCACCAGACGCATGACGTCGGCCGAAGCCTGGCTGCACGCCCCAATTGCCAGCAGCAGGGCCAGCGTACGCAGGAAAATGGATTTGATCAGCATGATTGGTCCTTAAAAACTGCCGTTGTAGACTTTTGGCGTGTAGTTGATGGCTACACGGCCCGGATTATTGAATTGCAGCTGGACCGACGCCTGGGCGCCAGCCGCCAGCGAGGGCGCTGCGGTGATGTATGGCATGCCGTTAACGTAGCCGCTGGCGTTGGCCAGCGTGACGTTCGCGGGCAGGCCTTGCAGCACATAGTGCACCGGCGCGGCCAGGTCGGCGCCGCTGGTGTTGGTGATCCAGGCCGTCGCGGTACCGACGCTGCTGAAGCGCCCTTGCACCACGCCGGAACGCTGGATCTGCACGCTGGCCGTCACATCGACATACGACGGCGCCAGGTTCAGGCTGACCACCACCGGGTCATGGTCGGAAGCGCGGTAAGGCTGCGCGTTGTACAGGGACTGGGCAGCGGCATTCTTGCCGTCCAGGTTGTAGTCCAGTACTTCCGGCTCGTCGGCGTTGATGTTCCATTCCATGGCGCCGGCCACTTGCGAACTCATGGCAACGCTGGCCAGCGCGTGGTCCAGGTAGCCGCTCTCGCCGCCGAACACATAGGAGTGCGGCATGCCGTTCGGGCGCACGAAGCGCTCGAGCTGGTTCTCAAAGCGGAACTGGCGGTCGGCCGAGGTCAGCAGCATGATCGGGTCTTCCATGCCGTAGGAATTGAAGTCGCCGATCAGCAGCACGTCCGGATCGCCAGCCGCGGCCACCACTTGCGGCACGAAGGTATCGGCCAGTTGCTGCGCCTGCGCCACGCGGTCGGCGTTGTAGCAGCTCTGGCCATCGCCCTGGTCGGTATTGGCGCCGGTGGCGCCGTTGCAGCGCTTGGACTTCAAGTGGTTGACGATGACGCTGAACTTCGCGCCATTGTTGGCCTTGAACGTTTGCGCCATCGGTGGCCGGTCATTGACAGCAGCCGCATCGGACAGCGCACCGCCCACCAGCGCCACCTTGGCCGGCTTGTAGATCATCGCCACGCGGATCGCATCGGTGCCGGTGGCAGCCGGCTTCGGCACGTAGGCATATTCCACCTTGCCGTAAGCGGAGTTCAGGCTGTCGACCAGGTAGCTGGTGGCATAGTCGCCATTGTTCTGGATCTCCATCAGGCCCACCACGTCGGCGTCGATGGCTTTCAGCTCGGCGACGATCTTGTCGCGCTGGCGTACGAACTCGGTCATATTGTCGGCACCGCGGCAATTGGCCTTGCTGGTGCCCGTACCCAGGGTGCAGCCCTGGCCGGTCTGGCCCAGCACATCGGTGCCGTCCATGAAGGTGGTGAAGAAGTTCAGCACGTTGGCGCTGGCCACTTTCAGGTTGCCGGCGGCGACTTCCGGTGCCGCAGTGCGCGGATTGTCGCGCGAGAAGATCGGCGCTTCGGTCGGCTGCAGCTTGAAGCCGGCGCCGCCGCTGCCCAGTGCACCAAAGTCGATCACGCCGGTCAGGCCGCTGACGGTGTAGCCGGTGCGCACCGTGCCGTCCTGGTCCAGGTAAGGCACGCTTGCCGGCGTGACGAACAGGCCGTCATCGAGCGTGATCATATTGGCCGCATTCTGCGCTGCCAGCGCAACGGCATCCGCACTGCGCGCAGGATAGCGGTTGGTCGGGATCTCGCGGCGGCCCACGGACAGCGTCAGCTCGCCACGGCTGCCCAGCGAGTCGGTGGCATTGACCGTCAGCGCGCCAGGGAAGCGCACCAGCATGCCTTCGACGTTAGCCAGGCTGGTGCCCAGCAGGTCGATATTGACCGGGGTGACGCTGTTGCCGGTACTCTGGGTGACGACGCTGGTGACGGTCGACAGCTCGGTGTACGAACGCGTCGCGCCGCTCGGCTTGTACTCGGTCACGGTGCCGCTTACCCGGACCAGGTCGCCCACCGCCACGGTGACGGGCGCAGCCCCCATGTACACGAACATGCCGTCGGAAGTATTCGGGTCGCCGTCGCCGGCCGCGTCCTGGATGAAGAAGCCGCTGCCTACCTTGGCCGTGACCACGCCTTCGGTGCTCAGTTTCACGCCGTTGAACGGGCTGGTGGGGCCCGAACCCTGGATCTGCGGCACGGGCACCACGCTGCCAGCGCCCATTTCCACGGTGAGGCTGACCGTGCAGCTGGCGTCCTGTCCCTGGTCGTTGGTGAATTTGACGGCGACCGGATAGGTGCCGGCCGCCAAGGATGGCGAAGCGACCAGCGACACGCTGGCGCTGCCGCCGATGCCCTGGGCCGGCGTCACGCTGCCCAGGCTCAGGCCAGCCACGGCGGCCGAAGTGATCAGCGCGCCGTTGACGATGCCGTCCGCGTCCGACGCCGACAGCGCGATGCTGCCGCCAGCGCCGAAGGTCAGCTTGGCGCTGGCCGGGCACACCGGCACGATCGGCTGCGGCACCGGGCCGCTATTGCACAGATTGGCTGGCGATGCAGCGCTGCGGAATTGCGGAGCGACCGCCGTGAAGTCGGTGGAATTATTGTTGGTATCGGTGCAGCCGTTATCGGCACGCAGCAGGCTGGTGGTCACGCTCATCGCCGGCGCCGCCGCGGTTTCCGAGAAGTTGGCCGAGCCGTAGCCCACCACGTCCTGGATCGAAGCGCCGCTTGGCTGGGCGCCGGTCAGCGGCGTATTGTTATTCACCAGCGCCACCTTGCCGGAAGCACCGCTCATGTTGATGCTGTTGCTGAAGAAGTCGGCAGCCAGGTCGGCGCCGACGGCGGTATTGTTGCTGGCCAGTTTGACCAGGAAGTATTTGCCCGCATCGATGCTGGTGCCGGCCGGCAGTTCCGCCCTGCCCCAGCTCGTGCCGCTGGCGGACGCATACTGGATCGTCCAGCCGCCCACGGCCACCGCAGCGCTGCCGCGGTTGAACAGTTCAACGTAATCGTAGCGCAGGGTAGCGCCGTTATTGCCGCCCGCGCCGTACATCTGGCTGATCACCACTTCGGCAGCGAAAGCCGGCTGGCAGGCCAGCAAGGCGGCCAGCGCGGTAGCGCGCAAAGGAATGCGTTTGTTCATGAAAAAGTGTACCCCCAGAGTATTTACCAAAAGGAATTTTTTATTGTCCTTTTGCATATTAACTGTTTGATATGACTAGTTGGTGACACACGATTAGTCCGAACGGACTAACGGGGGTATGGCCGCGCCAGCGGTTCTCCTATGAACAGGCCTTGGGCGGGCCAGGCCACGCTGCGCCAATACGCTTCGATGGCAGTGGCGCCGCTGAGGTAATGCTGCAACAGGATTTGCGGATGGGGGAATTTCTGCCAGTGGTTGCACGGCTCGCTGACCGTGCCATAGCTGGCCGTGGCGCCCGCCTCCAGCCAGCGCAGGCTGCTCATCTGCCCGCTGCCCAGCAAATCGCCGCCATAGGAAGTCAGGTGGTCGGCCAGGGCGCCGGGCAGGAAGTGCAGCGTCTCCAATTTATCGACGCGCGCCATCCCGGTCTGGTAAAACATGATGTCCTGCGCGCCTTCAAGCGCGTCCTGCCTCAGTGTATGGATGGCCAGCTTGCGCGCCGGGATGGCGCCGCTGGGCGGAAAGAAGCGCGCGCGGCTATTACGCGTAGCCTCGCTGGTTTGCAGGAAGTAGGCGCCGGCCTGCGGCACGCTGAAGCCGGCCGCCTTGCCGCGTTCGGCCACCGCGCGGGCCACGTCCAGCGGCTCGGCCGGCAACAGCATCGACAGGCGCATGCCGGGCGGCAGCACCTTGCCATTGAAATAGGGATTCTTGCGGCCGGGCGCGCAACTGCGTTCGCATTGCGCGGCATCGAAGCCCAGCGTGTAGGCCGAGGTCAGGCTGTTGCATTCGACGGCGTACGGCGCGGTCCAGGCAAACAGGACGGCGCGCGCCTCCGCCGGAAGCTGGCGGTCAATCTCGCTTCTCAGCCGCGTAAATGCGTCGGCATCCAGGCCATGCGGCCTGCCGGGAATGCTGACGTGGGCGATATGCGCCGGTGGAATGCCGCGCAACTGGGCATAGTAGGCGCCCAGTGCCACGCTGGCGGGATCGGCATCGTTGACGACCAGCCCAAGCTGGGCCGGCTGCAGCTGGGCGCGCGCCCCGGCTGCCAACAGCAGGAGCGCGGCAAAGGCGCAGCGTTTAGCCGCGATGGTAGACATCCTCGAAGCGGACGATATCGTCCTCGCCGAGGTAGCTGCCCGACTGCACTTCGATCAGGTGCAATGGCAGCTTGCCTGGATTCTCCAGGCGATGGCTCATGCCGATCGGGATATAGGTCGATTCATTCTCGGTCAGCAGGGTCACCTTGTCGCCGCAGGTGACGCGCGCCGTGCCCGACACCACCACCCAATGCTCGGCGCGGTGATGGTGCATCTGCAGCGACAGCTTGCCGCCCGGGTTGACGATGATGCGCTTGACCTGGAAGCGGTCGCCCATGTCGATCCCCTCGTACGAACCCCACGGGCGATACACCTTGGTGTGATGCAGGTGCTCGGTGCGGCCGTTGGCTTTCAGGTGGTCCACCACCTGCTTTACGCGCTGCACATGGTCCTTGTGCGCCACTAGTACCGCATCCGACGTTTCCACGATCACCAGGTCCTGCACGCCGATTGCGGCCACGATGCGGCCTTCAGCACGTACCAGGCAATTCCTGGCGTTATCCGTATACACGTCGCCGCGCGTCACGTTGCCGTTCGCGTCGGACTGCAGCACGTCGACCAGCGCCGACCAGGAACCGACGTCATTCCAGCCGATCGATGCCGGCACTACGACGGCCTGCCTGGTGTGCTCCATCACTGCGTAGTCGATGGAATCGGATGGGCAGGCGGTGAAAGCCGCTTCGTCCAGGCGGCAGAAATCCAGGTCGCGATAGCCCTTGGCCACCGCTTCTTCGCTGTATTTCGCCATGTCGGGCTGGAATTGCGCCAGTTCCTTCAGGTAAGCGTCGGCGCGGAACAGGAACATGCCGCTGTTCCAGAAGAAGTTGCCGGCCTCGATGAAGCCTTGCGCCGTTTCGCGGTTGGGCTTCTCGACAAACCTGGCTACCTTGAAGCAGCCTTCAGCCCGCAGCGGCTCGCCGCTCTGGATATAGCCGTAACCGGTTTCCGGCGCGGTCGGCACGATGCCGAAGGTCGCCAGGGCGCCGCCCTCGACCTGCGTCGCGGCGCGCTGGATTGCAGCGTTGAAGGATTCCACGTCCTTGATGACGTGGTCGGCCGGCAGTACCAGCATCACTGCCTGCGGATCGATCGCCTTCAGGTAATGGGCTGCTGCTGCCACCGCCGGCGCCGTGTTGCGCCCCACCGGTTCCAGCAATATGCCGAGCGGGGCGACGCCGATTTCCCGCATCTGCTCGGCCACCAGGAAGCGATGCTCATTGCCGCATACCACCAGCGGGGCCATCATCCCGTTGCGCCCAGCCAGGCGCTGCACGGTTTCCTGCAGCATCGTCCTGTCCGATACCAGGGGCAGCAATTGCTTCGGCAACGCTGCGCGCGACAGGGGCCACAGCCGGGTGCCGGCGCCGCCGGACAGGATGACGGGATAAATATTCATATTAAAGTTGTCTCTTTGGCAACATTGTGCGCGGCACGCCGGGTCGCGCGGCGGTCCCGCGCATTCGCCCATCCGCCGCCTTCTGCTTGCGAAATATGCTGCATTTCGCCAGCGCGGTCGACACTATACTCTTTGAACACGATCAATTCGTCGAGCGTAACGTCTGGTAAGACTCGAGTATATTCGAACAACACGCTGCGCACTACCCTTGCCCCGCTGCGAATGTGGCTGCCGTGGCCAATCCACGTCGGACCGATAATCGTGGCGCCAGCCTCGATGCGGCAGCCGGAGCCGATGTAGACCGGTCCGATGATGCGCGTACCCTTCCAGTCGATGCTGGTGTTCAGGCCTACCCAGACGCCCTCCTCCACCTGCACGCCGGGTACCGTCATATGTGCCACGCCGCCGGTCAGCACCCCTTGCAGCACTTCCCAGTAATCCTTCACGCTGCCGATATCGATCCAGTCGAACTTGCGCGTCTGGCAGTAGAACGGCAGCCCCCGCTGTGCCAGCAGGGGGAACAGCTCCGAGCCGATATCGAACTCCCGGCCCGAAGGAATCAGGTCGATCACCTCCGGCTCGAACAGGTATATGCCGGTGCTGGCGCAATTCGATTTGGCCTGCGCGCGCGAAGGCTTTTCCTGGAATTCGAGCACCCGGCCATCGTCGTCGCTGACCACCACGCCGTAGCTGCTCACTTTTTCCCACGGCACTTCGCGCGTGATGACGGTAGCCAGGGCGCCCTTGCGCCGGTGCTCGTAAAGGGCTGATTTCAAGTCCAGGTCGATCAGCGCATCGCCGCACAGCACCACCACGGTCTCGTCGAAGAATCCACCGAACTCCTGGATCTTCTTGATGCCGCCCGCCGAGCCGATCGGCTGCGGCACCACTTCGCCCTTGTCGTTGGTGTAGCCCTCGAAGGAATAGCCGATCTGCACCCCGAACTGGTGCCCTTCGCCGAAATATTCCTCGATCTTCTCGTGCAGGTAGCTGACATTGACCATGATTTCGCTCACGCCGTGCCGCTGCAGGTGTTCCACGAGATAGGCCATCACGGGCTTGCCGAGGATCGGGATCATCGGCTTGGGCAGTTCATAGGTCAAAGGGCGCACCCGCGTGCCCTTGCCGGCCGCCAGAATCATCGCTTTCATGGGTTGTCCTTCTCCAAAATCAGCTCCGGCGCGGAGTACAGGCGCTCGTAAGCTGCCAGCAGCTTGGGCGCCTCGTATTCCCATTCGAGCTCGTTGACCACGCGGTTGCGCCCATATGTACCCATGCGCGCGCGCCGCTCCGGATCGTCCAGCAACTCCACAATCTTCACCGCCATGTCCACCGGGTCATTCTTTGCCGCGTACAGCGAAGCCTCCTGGGCCGATACCCGGCCCTCGGTCAGGTCGAACTGCACGATCGGCTTGCCCAGTGCCATGTACTCCATGATCTTGTTCATGGTCGACTTGTCGTTCATTTCGTTGGCCACGTCGGGATTCACGCAGACGTCGGCCGTGTTCAGCATTTCCAGCAACTGCTGGTCGGGAACCCGCCCGGTGAACGTCACGTAGTCCGCCACGCCCAGTTCGCGCGCCAGCTCCTTCATCTCCTCGAGCGAAGTGCCGCCGCCCACCAGGCCGAACTGGACGTCGCGCCGCCCCATCTCATGCACCATGACACGCACGCTTTGCAGCAGCAGGTCGATGCCTTCCTGCGCGCCCATCACGCCGACATAGCCGACCAGGAAGCGCCGCCCCTGCTTCAGCGCCTCCACAGGCGGCAGCACGCGCAACCGGTCCAGTTTCGGGCCGCTGCGCACCACATACACCCGGTCCGGGTCCATGCCGCCGCGCCCGATGGCGATACGCTTGTACGAATCATTGGTGGCGATCGACACGTCCGCGGTGCGGAAGGAAAGCCGTTCCAGCCACACCATCAGCTTGTAGAAGAAATCGCGCCGGCCAAACTTGGCCTCGTACAGTTCGGGGTTGATGTCATGGTGGTCGAACAGGAAGCGCTTGCCCAGCACGAACTTGAAGAAGCCGCCGACCAGGAACAAGAGGTCGGGAGGATTGCAGGCATGGATCACATCGAAGCCATGGCGGAACAATACCTTCCAGGCCAGCCGAGAACTATGGAACAGCGCCGCCGAATATTCGATCGCATAGCCCAGCGCGCCCTCCGCCTCCATCGGCAGCTTGTAGCGGTAGATATGGATGCCATCCAATTCTTCATAGCGCGCCTCGTAGCCCTTGCCGGTCGGGCAGATGATCGCCACCTGGTAGCCGCTGGCATGCAGTGTCGTCGCCTCCTGCCACACGCGCCGGTCAAACGGCGAAGGCAGGTTTTCGACGATGATCAGGACGCGGCGGCGCTCAACCCGGTTACCAGCAGATGCCATCGTATGCCCCTTCGCTCTGCTTGCCCGAGACGCGCACCAAGTCCACCAGGTGCTGTCCGGGCCGCAGCCGGTCAGGCACGGCATGGAATTCCGGCGCGCCGTTGCCGATCACCACCGTGTCCGCAAACGCCAGCACCGCGTCCATCGAGTCGACCATCAGCCGCGAGATATGGGGAATGATGTTCATGATGTAATCCTGGTTGGCGCCGGTCAGCGCCGCCAGCTTCACATTCTTGTCGTACAGGCGCAGGTCATAGCCCTTGCCGATCAGGTGTTCGATCACGTCCACCAGCGGCGATTCGCGCAGGTCGTCGGTCCCGGCCTTGAAGGAGAAGCCGAGGATGCCGACTTTCTTGCCTGGCTTTTCCATCACCATCTTCAAGCCCTTCTCCACCTGCTTGTGGTTGGACGGCAGGATGGCATTCAGCAGCGGCAATTCCAGGTCAAGCTGGCGCGCCTTGTAGATCAACGCGCGCACGTCCTTCGGCAGGCAAGAGCCGCCGAAGGCAAAGCCCGGCTTCATGTAATACGGCGAGAGATTGAGCTTGGTATCCTTGCAGAAGATCTCCATCACTTCATGGCCATCGATGCCGACAGCCTTGCAGATATTCCCGATCTCGTTGGCGAAATCGACTTTCAGCGCGTGCCAGGTGTTGTCCGTGTACTTCACCATTTCCGCCGTCTCGACGTCGGTGCGCACCACTGGCGCGTCCATGCCCGCATAGAGCTGCAGCAGCAATTCGCCGGAGCGCTCGTCGGTTTCGCCGATCACCGTTTTGGGCGGATGATGGTAATCGTGCACCGCCGTGCCCTCGCGCAGGAATTCGGGGTTGCTACACACGCCGAAGTCGATGCCGGCGCGCTTGCCGGACGCCTCTTCCAGCGTCGGAATCACCAGCGAACGCATGGACCCCGGCAGCATGGTGCTGCGTGCCACCACCACATGGAAGCTCTCTTTCTCGCGCAGCGCATGCCCGATCTGCTCGCACACCTTACGCACCGCGCTCAGGTCAAGATTGCCGTTCAGCTGGGATGGCGTGCCGACGCACACCAGCGAGATCTCGCTCGCCATCACTGCATCGCGCACACTGTCGGTAGCGCGCAGGCGTTTGTCGCGCACCGCTCCGGCAATCATCTCGCCGATATCTTTCTCGATGATCGGCGTACGTCCTTCGTTGATCAGCCCAACCTTGGTGCGGTTCGGATCAACCCCGATCACCGTATGCCCTTCCGCCGCCAGGCATCCCGCCGAAACTGCACCTACGTAGCCCATGCCAAAGATACTGATCTTCACGATGACGCTCCTTCAAGTAAGGTAATTTCGGTCACGATCGTGCTGGTGCCGCGTATCGTTCCGCGCCACGCTGCTGTCGCGATGCCGGCTTTGCTGTCAAAGCTGCGCGAGATCCATCCCGCGATTGGCGCCGTGCTGGCGCAATGGAGTTGCGGCCCATTCCCGAAATGGCATGACATGTGCAATCCCTTATCGCGCCTTGCGATATGCAAAGTTTGCCCAACCGTTTCGGCATGGCAGCCTTCTGCAAAATGCCAGTGCAGGGCTACCTCGTGCTCGCCAGAACATTCTAGGATATCTTCAACATTGACCGCGTTCCGTTTGGAATCGTAGCGAATGATGCGGCGATGCATGACAGGATCACGCAAGCGCATATAGCCGTCTTGTTTTCCCTCAAAGAAATGAGTCGCATCGTGCGACAACGCGACAGCGCCGGCCTTGTGCAGCCACATGAAGTTGCCGCCGATTTCAGACTGGTCCAGCCCATCGATTTGCACCGTGTTGTGCGCGGCGGTACTGCGGAAGTAGTCGCGCCATTGGCGGTGGGTGTGGTAAGCATAGGTGCCGGGATCGACCAGCATTTCCTGCCCGCCCATCGAGAGCGTGAAGGACAGCGCATCGGCGTGTCCATGCGCCGCCAACGACAGGTAGCCCAAGGGTCCGCAATCGACCACCATGCGCACTTCCTGCGGCGTGCCGAAGTCTTTCCCCAGCAAGTAATAGCCGCCTTGGGGAAACGCGATACGCGGCGTTTCATGCGCGCCCGGCATTGGCGACGGCAGCGCGGACCAGCGCGCGTCGGCGTCAGCGAACAACCAGCGGTTGCGGTCATCGAGCACGCCGGCCTTCGCCTTGAAGTCGGCGCGTTCGAACAGCAAGGCAGCGCTGGCGAGCAGGGAGCGGTACGGCGGCGCAGCCGATGCATCGAGGCGCAGCATGCGGGCATCGTCCGCATCGCCGGTCATCGGCACATTGCCGCCCACGTCCATCATGGCCGCCAGGAATTCCGCCATGCGCTCCAGCCGCTGCAGCCATTCGGCCGGGAAGCTGCAGCCGTTCGCTTGCGCCGCCAGCTGGCAAAGCAGCATCATGTCCATCACCTCGTGGTGATAGTAGATGGCTTGCTCCTTGTTGACGCCATCCTCCCAGTTCTGCTGCAAGCCCTGCTCGGCCAGCCCGCGTTCGGCCACCGTGCGCCAGCGCACGCTCTCCGGCCAGCAGGGCCATTGCAGGCTGGCGATGTACAAGCCCATGTACTCGCCCAGCAAATGATTGTTGGCTGACGAGTGGCGCGACAGGTGGTGGCTGATGAAGTGGCAATGCTTGTAGACCGCGTTGAGCCATCGATGCCGCCAATCGTCGTCCAGGCTGCCGGCCAGCAGTTGCCAGGCCGCGGACCAGTTCAACAGGCGAACCCCAAGCTCCAGCGAACTGGCCCAGTGCACGCCTTGCGGATACGGACATTGGTCGAGCCAGGAAATGAGCAGCGTACGCGCTCCATCGCGGTATTTTCGCTCGCCGGTACAACGCCAGGCTTGCGCCAGCGTGACCAGCTCCAGGTGGCGGCTCGGCTCCCACAGGTATTTGATATCGCCCACCAGCGACGCATCGCGATAATCGATTGACGGCCCTGGCGCCATTGGCGCCGTGGTGCCGGTACGAGGATCGCGGTTCCATTGCGGCGGGAAGCCCAGCGGCGCGCCCTCCAGGGCAAATACGTTCCAGCGTCCGGCCAGCAGCGAATCGGCTGCCATGCAAAGCGCCGCCGCGTCGACGCCCGCCGGTGCAGCAAGAAAAGCAGCGCCAAAGCGGTCCAGCGCCGGCACCGGAGGGTAGCTTGCCAAGCCGAGCCCCATTGCTGCGGCTTTGCGGCGCGCAAGCTGGTGCATGCGCCAGACAACTTCGGCTGGCCCCATCAGCTTGAGGCGATTGATTTTCCAGGCCAGTGCAGTCATTGCGGCAAAAATCCCAGTTCGCGATACAGCCGCTCAACCCGCGGCAACACGGCGTCGCTGCTGAAGGTGGACTCCACCTTGCGCCGCGCCGCCTCCCCCATGCGCCGGGCCAGCGCATCATCTTCCAGCAATTGCGCAAGGCGTGCCGCCAGTGCATCGACATCGCCCGGCGCAACCAGGAAGCCCTCGACGCCATCGGCCACGGCTTCCGGAATTCCGCCAACCGGCGTGGCCAGCACGGGCAGGCCCGCCGCCATCGCCTCCAGCACGCTCATCGGCAAGCCCTCGTTGTAAGAAGGCAGGGCATACAGGGATGCCAGCGCCAGTTGCTGCTGGCGGCTCTCCATCCCGACCCAGCCAAGCAGGTTGAGCTGGTTGGCGATTCCCAGCTGCGCCGCGCGTTCGCGGACCGCATCGAGTTCGCCATCACCGCCCAACCGCAATTCCAGTGCCGATACCTGGGGCGCAATGCGCGCCGCGGCCTGCAGCAAGTCATAGCTGCCCTTGCGCCGGCCAAGCCGCCCCAGGGACAATACGGCGCCGCGCCGCCGCTGCTCCCACGAGCTGGCGGCCGGCAACAGCACCGGGTTATAAATGGCCTCCACATGCGGATTGCGCGACATGCCCTCGACCCAGCACCGCCAGGCTTCCGAAAGCACGATCACGCGCGTGCTTCGGTCGAATATGAAGCGCACGAAACGCTTGCTCCAGGGCCCGCACTCTTCGCCGTAGAAGATCGAAAACTCCGCGCCGTGCAGGTGCAGGATAGCCGGCACCCGCGCCGCGAACGCCAGCAGGAAAAATCCCGACTTGCGCCAGAAGCTGGCGCGCGATGCCAGGTGCACGTGCACCAGGCCGACCTGCCCGCGCAACAGCATGCCGGCAAAGACCATGTATGCCGCCAGCATCACGCGCAGCTTGCGCCACCTGCCGCCATCGCAATGCGTCGCCAGGTAACGCACTCCAAAGCGCCGCAGCATGCCGGCCTGCTCGTACACCCGCACCACGGAAGCGATGCCGCCCATCGTATTCATCCCGGTCCCGAGCATCACAATGGTTTTCATGAGCGGCGCCCATCCTTCCACTCATTGACGACCCAGCGGAATTTGCCCGCCGCCGTATTCGGCAAGTCGTCGCGCAGCACGACATTCACCTGCACCGTCGCGTCGACCAGCTGACGGATATTGGTCAGCAGCTTGTCCTGGTCCGCCGGCGAGAAACGTGCATCGGGCACCAGGCGCAGCTCCCACAGGCCGGGCCCGACCTGCGCTACCTGCGATTTGCGCACGTTCTCCACGCCTTTGAAAGCAAAGGTCAGCACGGAAGGGCTGACTTCGGAACCGTCGCCGCCGGTAATGCGGTCTTCCAGCTTGCCCGTCACCGGCTCGATCATCGGGAACGGCCGCCCGCACAGGCAATGTCCATGCCTCCAGCGCGTGCGGTCGCTCAGGCGATAGCGCACCAGCGGCATCGCAAGGTTATGCAAGGTGGTGCCGACTACATGGCCGTAGCCATCGGTCGGCTCGCCATGGTCATCGAGTATTTCGACATGCGAGTAATCCGGGTTGACGTGCATCGAGCCGTATTCGCATTGCGTTGCGAAGGCCACCCGTTCCGCCATGCCGTACATGTCCATGATCTGGCCGGCCAGGCGCTCGCGAATCAGCTCCTGCTGATGCGGATACAAGGGCTCCGACGCGGTAAACAGGAATGGCACGCACAGGTTCGTGCCGCGCCGCTCCAGATGCTGCGCTAGCGTATAGGCCGTCGAGGGATAGGCCTGCATCATTGCCGGCGCATAATCGCGCAGCTTGTCGATGATGGGATCGATGCACTGGTCGGTCAGGTGGCGCGACGACAGCAACAGTTGGCGGTTGTACCGGTTTTCAAACCAGAACGGCGGGTGTTGCCGGTCCAGCCCCGCCACCATATCCCCGCGCAGGGTGGCACGCGGCATGCCATCGACATATCCGCCCCATGTCCAATGGCGCTTGATGAACGCCTGCTCCATCTGTACCGACTGCAGGCTGCGAATGATCACCAGCGGCGTCCCCGTGGTCCCGCTGGTCTTGCCCAGCGCCTGCCACGGCCGCTTGGCGCCGTCATTCGGATACAGGGCCTTCGGATGCGCCAGCAAAGTCGACTTGTCGACCACCGGGAACATCTCGCGCAAGGCTTGCCGCGCCTCGACCGGCGAGAAGTCAGGCGAGATGTGCGCGTAATACGGCAGCTTGCTGATAGCCGCCTGCAGGCTGCGGTGCAGCAGCCTGTCGCCCATCACCTTGAGCGCGTAATCGTCCATCATCTCATGCCGCCGCAGGCGCTGCACCAGGCGCTGGCTCAGCGCATTGTCGCGCACCAGGGCCCGCCCGCCATACAGGAACTCCTTACGCAATTCGGCCAGCATGATCGCCTCCCACCAGGTTCCGATAGCGCTGCGCCACCGCCTCGCCCAGCACGCGGTAGCTGCGCGCCGCTTCAATGTATGCCGGACCCGCCGCCGCGCGCTCGCGCGCTGCCTGCGGGTCGCGCAAGATAGCCAGCAAAGCGTCGGCCATCGCTTGCGGCGTGCTGGCCGCCAGCCAGCCCGCGCCGCTGGCGGCCAGCACGGCTTCCTGGTCTGGAATGTCGTTGCCGACGCAGGGCATGCCCAGCGCCAGATATTCCAGCAGCTTGGTCGGCGAGCTGACGTCGTACAGCGCACCGCGCGGCACATAGGAAATCGCCGCTTGCGCACCCTGCAGGTACTCCCAGGCCTGTGCCGGCGGCAGCCAGCCGGTGACCTGCACCGCCTCCGCCAGGCCCCGCGCACGCGCCGCATCAAGCAGTTGCGGCACGTCAGCCTGCTGCGGTGAACTGCCGATCAGGAGCAGGCTGGCCGACGGCAATTCGCGCCGCACCAGCACCAGCGCGTCCAGCACGCGCTCCAGGCAACGCGCCCGGTCCAGCGTGCCAAGATAGGCCACCACCGCCCGCCCTTCCCAGCCTGGCCACGAGCGGGCCTTCGGCACTGATCCGGCCGGCGCGACTGCTTCCATGTCGACGCCCATCGGCACCGCGCTGATACGCCCTGCCGGCACGCCGTGCCGGGTCACCAGCCGCGCCATCGCCTCGCTTTGCACGAACACGTGGTCGGCACGCGGCAGCAGGACGCGGTACAGCAGCCAGCGCTCGGCGCATCCTTTGGCGAGTACAAGACGGGCGCGCAGGCGGCGCAGGATGCGCCGCGCAGGCAGGCGGGCCAGCTCACCCTGCGCGCGTTCGATGCGCCCTTCACTCATCAGGTATGACAGCCAGTACATCATCGGCAATCCCTTCACGCGCGCCACCAGCAACGCCAGCAGGCCAATGCTGACCATGTCGCGCACTTGCACCGCATCGTGGGTGCGGCCGCTAGCGCCTAGCAAGGCCCGCAGGCAAAGCCAGAGAAAAGACAGCTCGGATTTCCAACGCGCACCAGCGCGTGCCCGCCGTGAAGAGGCGAAGCCCTGGTTGTCGGCCGGCGCCGCGCTGCCCTTGCCGACCAGGTGGCATTGCACGCCATGGCGCGGCAGGTATTTTCCGAAAAGGGTCGCCACGTCGGCGCGGAAAGTCGGCAACGGTTCCGGCACGAGCTGCAAGATGCGTACTGGGCGAGCCATGCTTCATCCTAGCAAGAACTGCTCAATTTCAGCGCCCGGTTCGCCGCGCCCTTCCAGCTTTCCCGCTGCCAGGCGCACGCGCTGTGCCAGTTCCGCGCGCCGCGCCGGCTGTTCCAGCGCATGCGCCAGCGCCTGGCGCATCGCCTGCACGTCATCGTGCGGCACAAAGCCTGGATAGTCTTCGCCAAGATAGGCTTCGATCGCTTCGTGGCGTGTCGCCACCAGCGGTTTCCCATGCCGCAGCACGCGCAACAGGACACTTTGCCCGCACGCCTCGCCCAGGCCGCGCAAGGGCATCGCCACCACGCTGCTGCGCGCCAGCAGCCCTTCGAATTCCGCCTCCGGCAAATCGCGCAGGATGCGCGTGCTGTCGCGCGCCGGCTGGCGGATCTGGTTGCGCTGCGAAGCGACGATCACCAGCGGTGCCGGCAGGGGTTCGGCTGCTTCCAGCAACAGGTCATAATCGCGATTGGAAAAGCCGCCGGCGAAAATACTGCCGTCATCATCCTGTTGCGCGGCCCGGCCATCCAGCTCCTGCCGCCACAGGTGGCAATGCACGTCCTGCGGCGCCATGCCGACGTTCTGCACCAGGTTGCGTGCCTCCCCCGGCGAGAAGGCGATGAAGCCCAGGCCCGGCACGCGCAGCGCGCGCAGCACACGGTCGGCAAGGCGGCGCGCGCGCTTTCCATGCACGAAGCAGCTCATCACCAGCAGGCGCTCCGGCCGCGGCAGCAGGCGCGCCTTGACCAGTGCCAGCACCGGCAAGGCCTGCCAGCCAACGATCAGCAAGCGGTCTGACTTCTTCCACAAGCCAAAGCAGCGCAGCAGCTTTGGCGAGAACATGGACAGCACGATGGCGAGCTTGCCGCTCATGCCCTGCGTGCCGGATCCCACGATGGTCACGCGCGCACCGCGCTCGCGAAGGTACTCGGTGATATCGCGATAGCTGCTGGCTTGCGGAAGGAGCACATGAATCATGGCCGCCGCCCCTCCGCCACGACTTCGCGCAGGATCTGCAGGTACTGCCTGCTCACCACATCGGCCGTATGCTCGGAGGCGTAACGCAAGGCGCCGCCATCCTGCAGGGTGCTGTAATACTCGGCATCGTCATACAGGCGGTTGATGGTGGCCAGCATGGCCGGCACATCCTGCGGCATCATGCCGGTCCAGCCGGGCACGATGCTGAAAGTCGATTGCGGGCAAAGCACCGGCGTGCGGGTAGACCATGAATCGCACAGGAAGCCCCAGCCGGAATGGCTCTCCGTATAGGCGAACCACGCTGACGACAAACGTTGCAAGGCTTCGATGCGCGTCACCCCTTCCACATGCTCGACGCGGTCGCCCAATCGCTCCTGTAATTGCTTCACGACGTGCCCGTACGGTCCTCGCCCGATCACCACGAAACGCTCGACCGGCGTATGTTCCAGGATGGCCGGCACCGTCTCCAGCCAGCGTTCGCAATTCTTGTGGCGGATCAGCGAACCGACATAGATCATCTCGCCCTGCCGCCGCTCGCGCGCCGGCCGCCAGTCGGCCGGCCGCTGCGCGCAATGCGCCGCGTAATAGGCGCGCCGCCCGC
Organism: uncultured Duganella sp.; assembly: GCA_946482635.1. The sequence continues at coordinate 37,626 of CAMLSG010000001.1, read as the reverse complement.
GCAAGCCAAGCGTCGCCAGTTGCGGCAAGTCCGCCGGGTCGTTGCTCATCAGCGCATCCACCTGCCCGCATACCTGCCACCAGCGCATGCGCCCGGCGACGCGTCCCAAGGCGGGCACGCCGCCGTAATAGCGCCGCCGCAGCAGCTGCACCGGATCGGCCGACTCCACCCGCAGCAGCACTGGAACCGGGTACAGTGGCCGCAACAGTTCCAGCAGCGGCAAGGTGTGGAAGGAATTCACCAGCAAAACATCCGGCTGGAAAGCGTCTGCAATTTCGCGTACCTGCGGCAGGTAGCGCGCGGCTTCGTGCGACAAGGCGCGCAAGCTTGGAAAGATGCGGTGGATCGGCACACCCTGGAAGTTTTCATAGGCCTCGCCCGGCTCGGAACTCTTGAGCGCCGATACGCGCGACGTCACCACCTCCACCGCGACGCCTTTCGCAACCAGCGGCGGCAGCACGTACGCTACCTCATCGAAGGTAGGATTCAATCCGGGATAGATGGCAAGCACTTTCATGAAACCTCGCGCAACAGTTGGCGTCCCAGCACTCGGTTGATAAGCTGTCGATCTTTCTCATCAATTGCCCCCGACAATAACAGCGCTACGGCAAATACGGCGCACAGCAGCAGGGTTCCCACAGCAGCCGCAAGCACGCCCTGCCCCGGCAACAGCCACGCCACGCCGGCCGCCGCGCCAATTGCCAGCAAGGCGCGCGCCCACCAGCTCAAGCCCAGCGGCCACGCAAAGCCGCGCCGCCGCATGCCCGCCACGACCAGCCCGTTCACGATCAGTTCATTGCCCAGCAAGGCTGCCGGCACCAGCCACAAACCCAGGGCCGCGGAACCAAGCCACGCGAGCAAAGGCAGCACCAGCAAGGAGCACAGCGAAGCCAACGCCCACATGCCCATCAGGCCAACGGCATTGCACACCACGTTGAGGATCAGGCGATGCAGGCGCAGCGCCAGCCAGCCGCACAGCACCGCGAACAGCAGACGGTATTCGCCAAAGCGGCCGCCGCTGGCCAGCTGCAACACCAGGTCGCCATACACTGCAGCCACCGCCAGCACCGGCAGCAAGCTCAGCGCGCTAACCTTGAAAACGAAATGCGCCCAGCGCTGCAATTCGCCGTAGTCGCGATTGCCGGCGTAGGCGCCAATCATGCGCGAGCGCACTACCGAGAAAATTACCATGCCGGGCATGTAGTTGCGGATGATATCCGTCAAACGCAAGACAAATCCCAGGCCCGCCATGGCTTCCGGCGCCTGGCTGCGCGCGAGCAGCAGGATCAGGCTGGAAGGCGAATACAGGTATTCAACAATCCCGCTGGCGTAGTTGTGCAAGGCCACCGCTCGCACCTGGCCAGCGCCAGGCGGCTGCCATCCTTCCTGCGCATGCATCGGAAGCCCGCGCACGGCATGGAAAAAGAATCCGGCAGACAGCAGTAGCGCACCGACGCTTGCGCCCAGTTCCGCCAGCAACAGCTCGCGTGCCGTACCGCTGCCCATCGCCAGCAAGGCGCAGGCGATGACGGCGCCACGCAGCACCGTGACGAGTTGCATGCGCGATTGCAGGGCCAGCGCCTCCAGAGTGTTGTCGCGCAAGATGCGCATTACCCCCTCCACCACCAGCAGGATCGCCAGCACGCCGGCCAGTTCAGGCGGGACACTGGCAGGCAACACCCCGGCGCCGCGCGCCAGCAGCAGGCTGCAGGCGACAACCGCCAGCAGCAACATACGGCACCCGGCCACCGTGACGACCAGGCGTGCCAGCGCCTGGCGGCTGCCACGCAAGCGGTATTCGGGAAGGAAACGCAACAGAACCCAGTCGAGGCCAAAGCTCGACAGGCCAAGAACGAGTTCCACCAGCGCCATGCCGACCACATAGTGGCCGAATTCGGCAGCCGGCAGAACGCGTGCCGACAGCCCAAGCACGCTGGCTGTCAGCACGGCGGTAGGCACTTTGCCTACCAGGAAGGCGGCGATGTTACGCCGCGTTTGGGGGCCCGAGTATGGTGCTGTCATAGCATGGCTCAGTCCCCCTGGCGGCTCAAGGCAGCGGCAGCGTGATGGTCTGGCTGCCCACCGTCAGCACGCGGCTGGTGGTGCCCGTGGTCAGCTTGACCGCGGGCTTCTTGCAGCCCACGTCGAGCAAGATCACGAATTCACCCTTGAGCGCCGCCGGACGCGTAAAGGCTGCGTGCTCTTCGATCCCGGTACGCGGCGCCGGTCCATCCCGCTTCACCAGGGTGGTGCCCGGCGTGATGGAACGGACGCACAGTGAACGGTCGCCGTTGACGATGGTCGCCGAACCATCCGCATTGACTGTAATCGCTACGGCCGCATGGAAATTCCACTCCCAGGCATGGGCCACCGGTGCCGTCAGCGTATCCATTACCACTGCCGCATCCTGGCTGCGGAAGTACCACACCTTGCGCCGGTTCAGCGACAGCGCGCCCTCGAACGCCGGCGTCGCATCGCCCTCCACATAGTCCATGGCCGAGGTGGTCGAGAAGCCGGTGATCTTGCCGTTGCGGCCCAGGTTCACCGTATTGCCTTCGATGCGCTGCCCCACGCCGTTGTCGTAGGTCACCGCGTTGTGCGACTTGGTCGCGCGGTACCAGCTGCTCCACAACGGCGAACCATACCAGTCGTAATAACCGGCTTCGATCAGCAAGCGCTTGCCGCCGCTGTTCAGCACAATCGAGTTCTGGTCGCCGTGGCTGTGGTTATACGAGCCATAAGGGCTGGACTTGAAATACAGCGACGTGCGCTTCGTATCCGCCAGAGAACTGTGCATCGCGGCCCAGCCCACGCTGGGATAGAAAGCGCCGTTCGGCGGCGGCACGGCGCTGGTGACCGTATTCACCGGCAGCGGCGACGGCGCCTGCAGCAGTGTCAGCGGATCTTCCACTCCCGCCATGCTGTTGAAGTACCACTTGGCCGCCGGCGTATTGAAGCGCGAGGCAAAGGCCTTCAGCAGGTAAGTGTTCGGCACGTCCTCGTGGCCATCGCCAAACACATGGTTCGGCGTGCCAGGCGGCACAAAGTGCGCCATGAAGCGCAGGAAGCCGTCCGACCAGGGCTTGCGGTAGATCGACACGCCCAGCGCCTGGCTCAGCGGGTCCCAGATCTGCACCGAAAAGTCCGCAGCCGCCTGGCCGTATGCAGTGCCGTTGGCATAGCCGCCCTCCGGGCCGCTCCAGGTGTAGACCTGGTGCACATAGGTGCGCACCGCGAAGTCGAACCAGGTCTGGGCCGCCGGCACATCGCCCAGGTTGAGGGCCGCGATCAGCGCCAGGAAACCCAGCGTATTGCCGCCGTGGGCGTCGTAAGGATACTGGTCCATCCGGCCATTGCTGCCCGACAGGTCATTGTAGATGTCCGTCGTCCGGCGCGCGATGGCCGATTGCCAGGTTGCCTTGCGCGTCGAGTCGAGGTTGTTCCACAACATATCCAGCGCTTTCGACAGCGACAGGGAAATGGTGCGGGTGGCCTGGTCCTGGTTGGCATAGCTGGTCGGACCGGTCGGGCTCAGGGCAGCCAGTTCATCGCCGCGCTTGATCGCTTCGTTCAGGTAGGCCGTTGCGATGGCCTCGCCCTGTTTCAGGCGGTACAGCAAGGCTGCCGCTTCCACTTGATGCGAGGTGCGGTTGATGCGGTTGCGGATATCCGAATTCTGGTTGCTCAGCGCCGTGGTCATGGTGCCGCTGCTCACCAGCGGCCAGTCGCTGTCCTTGACCGGCGCCATCGTCATGCGCGACTGCACGGTTTCGATCAGGCGCCGCACCTGGTCGCCGCGCTCGGTAACCATGGCCGAAGACCATTTCAGGTAAGGCTGGAAAGTCGGCGACAGCATGCGCGAACGGCCATGGCGCAACACATTGTCGCGCAGCGTGGCGTTGTCATACACCTCGAATTTGGTGGCGCTGCTGTCGATGGTGAAGCTGCGCACCGTCGACCAGTCCTTCGCCACCGCTTCCGCCAGCGGCACCACGGCCGCTTCCGCCGCCGCCTCGATCTGGGCCAGGTTCGAGCCTGCCGCCTTGGCCTTGGTGCGCGCTGCCGCATCGGCATCGTTCATTGCCTGGGTGCGCGTGAACGGCGCCACTTTCCAGGTATAGATGCCGGCGGTCGGGAACGCATGGGTTGGCAGCAGCCAGTTGCGCGGCACGACATGCTTGATGGGCGACGCGGTGCCAGGCGGCTGGATGATGACCAGGTACCAGGTGGACGAAGTAGCAATCGGATAACGCGACCAGGAAAAGCCGGGCGGATTCTGTGGTTGCAACTGCATTTTGTCCGGCGCGGGCCGCACGGCTTCGATGTTGGCGGAAATGGCCCAGTCGGCACGACTGGTGGTGGCAAAGGTAGAAAGCGCGCCCAGCACGGCGCAATGCAAAAGGGAATATTTAACGAATTTCATGTGATACTCTCCAGACAATTTCGTTTGCGAATCAATAAGTTAACCGCAATTTGATCCGGCACAACAAGGAAAGTCTACATCACGTATTTCACAAATTCGTTTCTGTGCGACAAAAGTTTTGTAACAATGTCGCCCAGAAATGACACAATTCCCTAGCGTTGGGACGAGCCGAAACGGCATAACTGGACTATCGTCCCCATGCACATCATCAGGAGCAGCTGGGCGGTGGGCTCATCCATCAGCGCGCGGTTATAAACCAGCATCATCAGGAACAGCAGCATGGCTGCGACGCAGGTATCGGCCAGCGCGAGCTGGGCCACGCTACCTTGTTTTCGGCGCACGTAGCGCCAGGCAGCTAGCAGGGAAAACAGTAGCATGGAGCCGTAAGCGAGAGCGCCCAATAGGCCTACATCCCACAGCAGGATGCCCAGCGCGGTAGCGTCAAGATGCAGCGGCTGGTAGCGCTTGGCGACCTCGCCCGCGCCGAGCAGGCCGGACGGTTTACTGGCGCCGGGCCCATAGCCGACCAGGCGGCGCGGCACGGTTGCCAGCGGGTCGCGTGCCCACAGGGCGAGCGAGGCGGCGCGGCTGATCTCGCCGGTGCGGTAATTGACGTTGTTGGGATCAAAGAAGTAACCGCCGCCACGGTCCAGCTTTTCCGCCATGTTATGCGCCGACTGCACCTTCTTGCCCCAGTACAGCGTTTCATACACGGTGTAGGTGGTGCCGACGAAGGCCGCCAGCAGCACGGCAAAGCCGATGAAGGCGCCGATGCTGCGCAAAATCCTGCGCCGCAGGACCCAGGCCAGCATCAGGGGCAGCCAGATGAAGGCTGCCTTCACTTCGCCCAGCAGGATGATGGCAAAGCCGATCGCCTGGAACGCCCACATCGCCTTGCCGGACATCTGGCCGGCATGCCAGCGCGCCGCGGCATAACCCATTGCCACCACCGTGAAGAACACCATGATGGCGCTATTGCCGCCGAAACCAGGCGTGCCGCCGAAGGTGCCGACAATCGAATCGAAGGTGGTTGCCGTGGCGACGAAGAAGTGCTGGTACAGCACCACCGGCACCTGGATCAGCACCACCCAGAACATCATGCGCCAGCTGGTCTCAAGGTGCTGCTCTTTCCAGCGGAACCAGTACAGCGCGAACAGCACCGAGAACATGGGCAGCATGGCCTTCGCTGCCGAGAAGATCTGCGACTTGGGCACACGGTTGAACACCAGGCTGATCACAAAGGCCGCCACGAACAGCACCGCCGCCAGTTCCACGGTCGAACCATCCCCCTTGCGCAGGTGGTGCTGCTCGCGCTTGTGCACGACGAGGTCGAGCAATGCGCGGCAAAAGAACAGGATCGCGAGGCCGAAGGCCAGCCAGGCCGCAGGACGCAACTTCAGGAAGTAGACGGCCGAACCCTGCAACAGGAAAGTCAGCACGAACAGGCACCAGAACATGCCGTGCAACGGCAGCACGAACACCATCAGGACCGACAGCACTGCGGTGCCGACGATGGCCACCAGCGGCGGCGAGTCCAGCCCGCCGACCACGCCGACAAAAATTGCCAGCAGCATGAAGGGGAGCAGCAATAGCAAGGGCAGGCCGCGATGAGGGCGCGCCAGCGCGTGCGGCCCCGCGGCGACGGCAGCCCCGGCGGCCGTTCGGTGGAACAATGGCATGCGCATCGTCTCCCCCTACTCTTCGAACACGCCGACCAGGCGCTCGCGCGCGGGCTTGTCGAGCGCCGACAGCAGCGCACGCACGAACTGGTCATGCAAGGCGTAAGCCGGGGCGGAATCGGCGCTGATGCTCGACACCCGGACCAGCATTCCGTCCGGCACCGTGCCGCTCAAGCCGTAACGCAATTCCTGCAAGCGCTGCTCGACGCCCGGCATGGTCGCCTTGTGCCCGACCGTGATCCAGTAAGTGATCGGCTCCTGGCGCGCGCCGGCAACGGCAAACAGGCGCTTCACCGGCAGCACGCCAAGTCCCGTATCGAGACTGCCTTTCTGGCCATCGCGCACCGTGAAGCCCTGCGCCGTATAGCACACCTCCGGCTTGTGCACGCCCATATTGTCGCTCTGGTCGCCGCCGTAGGCGATCGACAGCATGATGCGCTCGCCGCTGCGGTTGACATAGGTGCGGCCAAGGGTCTGGTTGTAGATCTTGTCCAGCTTGGCCTGCGTCGCGGGATCGACCTGCAAGGGCATCACCCGCGTATCGACCTGCCATTCGCCGAACGTGCGCGGCACCAGCTGCTCCAGGCTGAAACGGCCCGCGGCATCGGCCATGCGCGCGGTCGGCGTCAGCGCCAGCGTCGCCGCAGCGGAGCACACCATCAGCGCGCCCAGCACCACGCTCACCATCATTGATTTTTTCATGAGTTGCGCCACCTGACGAACCATTGCAGGAAGGCGTCCACGCCGATAATCAGCAGCAGCGCCGTGATGAATAGCACCATGCCGGCAAAGCCGTGCAGGAAGCCCTGCCCCGCCGCGTCGCCGAGGTAATAGGTCACCAGCGACAGCGTGATCACGCGGATCACGTTGGCGGTGAATGAAATCGGGATGATCAGCAAGGCCAGCGCCACATTGCGGAAGGCCGACGAGTGCCGCACCACGTTCAGGTAGAACAGGCCTAGCGCCTCCAGCGTGAGCAGGGTCTGCAGGCCCGCGCACGCATCGGCCACCAGCAGCTGGTACTGCCCCACCTGCAGGATCACGCCGCTGCGCGCGATGGGATAGCCAGCCGCATACAGCAGGTGCTCGGTGGCCCAGGACACCGCCATCTTCATCGGCATGGTCAGCATGCCGACCAGCGGACCGGGCAAAGGCACCATGAAGGCCATGAAGAAGAAGGCAAACCACTGCACGCGCAGCGCGCCACGCCCGCACTTGAGCATCAGCACGGCGGCCAGCAGCAGGATGAAGGAGGCGATCTCGAACGCAATGATGCCTTGCGAGCGGCCCAGGATATAAGCCAGCAGGCCCACGCCCAGCACCGGCCAGCCCGCAGCGGACGGCTGGCCATCGGCGCGCGCCAGCATGGCCGGCCATTGCCGGTACATCAGCCACAGTGCAAGCAGCAGGATGATGGGCCCGTGCGCCTGTTCCTCGGTAGCCCACAGGCCGGTAAACAGGCGATAGAAAGTGGGCACATACAGCACCAGCATGCCGGCCACCACCGGCAGCCAGTCGGGCAGCGCGTCGCGCAAGGCCGCACGCGCGGCCGGTTGCGGGCGAATGGCCAGGCCCGGATCCACGTCAGAACTCCAGCAGCACCGAACCGACGACCTCGGCGCCGGCATAGCGCACCTGCTCGCTGAGCGCCGCCACATCGTAGAGCGAGGTGGCATTCCTGTGCACCACCAGCAGCACGCCGTGGGCGCGCGCCATCACCGGCAACGAGTCATGGGCGGTCAGCACGTCCGAGGTGTCATACAGCACCACGTCATGCAGGGCTTCGAGCTGGGCGTTGAGGCCGGTGAAATCCTTGCGCGCCAACAGTTCGGCCGGATTGGGCGGCAGCGTGCCCGCGCCCAGCACGGCCAGCGATTCGAAGGCTTCGATGCGCGTCACCGCCCCCATGGTGGCGCGCCCGGCCAGCATGTCGGACAGGCCGGTCTTGCCCTGCAGGTTGAAGATCTCATGCTGCGATGGCTGGCGCAGGTTGGCGTCGACCAGCAGCGTGTTCTGCCCGAGCTGGGAAAACACCACGGCCAGGTTGGCGGCAAACAGGCTGGTGCCGGAACCCGGCTCGACGCCGACGATGGCCAGCGACTTGTGGCCGCGCGCGAACCAGCGCAGCATCAGCTGGCCGCGCACCGCACGCAGCATCTCGACTTGCCGGCTGAACGGATCGTAGGCCGCCACCAGGCGCGAAGAGAAGTACTTTTCACCCGTCGGGATATAGGGATAGTCGAACTGGCGCGCCAGCACCTGCTGGATGTCGGCGGCGCTGACCATGCCCAGCGCCTGCGCCGCCTCGCCGAAGCGGACCCCGGTTTCTTCCTGCATGCGCAGCACGGCATCGGTGTTCTCCGGCGTCAGCTTGCCCGCTTCCTGCAGCAAGGCGCCGATCGTCGCATCGCCCACGCCATGCGGCGAGGCGGGATTGAAATGCAATGGGCTGTTCATCAGCTCCTCCTCAGTTCAGCCGCAGCGTGCGCGGCGCATGCAGGTGCGGCAGGCCGAAGCGGCGCTGGCGCGGCGGATTCCAGTCGATCGTGGCCAGCACCGGAATGCGGACGACTTCGGCCAGGTCGGCTTCCGACCGCACGCGGCGATCGAACATCTCGGACAGCATGGCAATGCCGATGCCCAGCATGCCGCCCAGCAGCAGTGACAGCACGGTGTTCAGCACCACGCGCGGACCGGCCGGCTCGATCGGCGGCACGGCCGGGTTCAGCACCGACACGTCGGATTGGTCGTTGCCGCCCTCGATGCGGGTCTGCGACGAACGCTGCGAGGCATTGTCGAAGGCGCGCTGGGCGCTCTCGACATCCTTGTTCAGCACATTCATTTCGTCGCGCTGGCGATTCAGCTGCAGTACTTTGGTTTTCTGGTCGGCCAGCGCCGTGCGCAGCGCTGCCTCACGCTGGGCAAAGACATTGGCGTTGTTGCTGACCGAAGAAGTGACCAGGGCGGTCTGCTCGTTCAACCCGGCCCGCAGGCGCGCCACTTCGGCCGCCGCGCTCTGGTATTGCGGATGGTTGCGGCCCAGGCGCTGCCCCATTTCCGCCAGCTTGGATTCCTGCTGCGCCAGGTTGACGCGCAGGTTCTGCACCACCGGGCTGGCCGTCACATCGGGCGAGGTGTTGCCCGAGCCGTGCGCCACTGCCTGGCGCGAGTTGGCTTCCATCGCCTGCGACTGCGCCGCCACCAGTTGCGCCGACAGATCATTCAGGCGCATCGATTCGACATCGAGCCGGTTGTCGACGCTGACGATGCCGTGCTCCTGCTGGTACTTGGACAGCTTGGCCTGTGCCACTTCCAGGTTATCGCGCAACACTTTCAACTGGGAATTGAAGTAGTTGGTGGCCTTCTTCATCGGTTCCACCTTGAGCTGCACATTGATCTTCTGGTATTCGTCGGCAAAGGCATTGGCCACCGCCGCCGCGAACTGCGGGTCGGACGCCTTGAAGGTCACGTTCAGCACCGAGCTTTCCTTGGCCGGCACGATGTCCAGCTTCTTTTGCAGCAGGTCGGCCAGCCAGTCGCGCACCGTGCCCTTGCCGCCGGTCGACTCATTGAACTGGGCGATGACGGCTGGGCTTTCGGCCAGCTTGAGCTGGTCCACCACGCGCAGCGCGACATTCTTGCTGCTGATGATGTCGATCTGGGTTGCCATGTAGCCGGGCATGAGCTGGCCTGGCAAGGCCATGCCGGTCAGCGGGTCGACGCCCTTGTAATTCATCACCAGCGAACTGGTCGCCTCATACGTCTTGGGCAGCAGCAGGCTGACTACGAGGGTGGCGGCCACCGTGACCAGCAAGGTCAGCAGCACGATCTTCTTGCGCGCCTGGAGGATCAGCAAAAACTGGGCGAAATTCATAACACCTCCTTAGAACCAGCTTTCCTTGATGAAGATGACGTCGTCGGTCTGCACCACGTCCTCGTTCTTGGCGGCGATCACCTGCACCGAACCGTCGCCGCTACGGCGCTTGATCTTGATGCCGCTTTCAGTGCCGCGCGGGGTCAGGCCGCCGCCGACTGCCAGCGCCTGGCTGACGGTCATGGTGCGCTCCAGCCGGAAGGAACCGGGGCGCTGCACTTCGCCATAGATGTAGAAGCGCGGCGAACGTTCGGCATAGATCACATCGTTGGGCCCCAGTTCGATCTCCTTGTCCAGCGCCCCATTGCGCACCATGTCGACCACGTCGATCACGGTCTTGGTGGTCTTGCCATCGCGGGTACGCACCACGCTCACCGTATCGCCGCCATCGGCATTGAAGCCGCCGGCTTGCGCCAGCATGTCCATCACACCGCGCTTGCCGCCATCGAGCGGATAACGCCCGGGCCGGTTCACCATGCCCAGCACCGACACTTGCGCGCTCTGGATCTGCGACACGATGATGCTGACCTGGGCTGTTTTCAGGTAGCCCTTCTTCACCAGCTGCTCGCCGATGGCGCGCTCGGCCTGCTGCACCGTCATCCCGCTCACCTTGACTTCCCCCAGCAACGGGAAAGTGATCTTGCCCGATTCGCTGACCCGCGTCTCGGTCGCCATGTCCGGATTGCCGAACACGGAAGCCTTGATCACGTCCCCTGCACCCAGGGTCAGGTCGGCCGCCTGTGCCATACCTGCGCCGAGCGCGAATGCCATCGCCACCATCCACATCAGTAGTCGTTTCATGATTGCTCCTCGATCTGGTTTTATTTCAGGCCAGCCACACCGCGTTCCAGGGCGGTGGCTGGGGCGCCCGCGTCAGCTACCGGCGAGGGCTGGTTGATATAGGCAATCTTGGCGCTGGCGCGCAGGCGCTTGACTTCTTCTTCCGCCGATTCCTTGCCTTTCTTGGCGACCAGGTATTGCTCGATCTGCGGCCGTGCCGCATCCAGTTCCACCGGAGAGGAGCGGATATCGGCGATCGTGACCAGCATGCTGCGCTCGCCTTCGCGAACGATGAACAGCTGCCCTTTCGCCAGCGCCAGCAGCTTGGCCGACAGTTCGGGCGGCAGCTCCGATCCGCTGCGGCTCAGTTGCGCCTTCTGGTACTTGACCTTGTGCTGGTCGAGCCAGGCGGCGACGTCGTCGAGCGAACGGGTCTTGTCCATTACCGCCTTCAATTCGTCGTTCACCTCGCGTGTCGGCAAGATGATTTCACGCATGTCGAAATGCTTGCGCTGCGCGAAGAATTGCGGGTTCTGGCTGTAGTAGGCTTCCACCTCGGCCGCAGTCGGCTTGGCCGGCGTGCCCAGGCGCTTCTGCATATAGGCTTGCGCCAGGATGACGGAGCGTGCCCTTTCGATTGCCTGCACCACGCGCGGGTCGCGGTCGACTTTCTCCTTGGCCGCTTCACTGATCAGCAACTGGCGGTCGATCAGCGCCTCCAGCGCCTGCTTGCGCGCGGCTTCCTGTTGCGTGGCTGGAGCATTGCTGCGCGACAGTTCGTCGTTCAATTGCATCACGGTGATTTCCTCACCGTTGACATTGGCCAACGCCTGGCCTGGTTTCTGTTCCACCTTGCTATTGCAGGCGGAAACGAGGACAACCAGCATGCCCGCGAAAGCCATATTCGGGTTGATGTGCTTCAAAATATCCTCCCTCGACTGTTGCAACTCATTCTAATAGCGCGCCAAGCGCGCACGATTGACTCAGTACGCGTTTTGCCGGTTCATCACCACCTTGACTGTCCGCAATATGATCCACAGGTCGAGCCACAGCGACCAGTGGCGCAGGTAGTCCAGGTCATAGCGGATACGCGCCTCCATCTTTTCCAGGGTCTCCGTTTCACCACGCAGGCCGTTGACCTGGGCCCAGCCGGTAATGCCCGGCTTGACCTTGTGGCGCAACATATAGCCCTTGATTAGCTTGCGGTATTGTTCGTTGTGGGCAACGGCATGCGGGCGTGGCCCGACAATGCTCATCGATCCTTGCAGCACGTTGATAAACTGCGGCAATTCATCAAGCGAGGTGCGGCGCAGGAAGGCGCCGATCTTCGTGATGCGCGAATCGTGGGCGGTGGCTTGGCGCACCACCGGACCATCCTCAGTCACGCGCATCGAGCGGAATTTGTAGACGATGATTTCCTCGCCATACAGGCCATAGCGGCGCTGGCGGAAAATCACCGGACCAGGCGAACTGATCCACACTGCCAGGGCAATCACCAGCATCAGCGGCGCCAGCGCCATCAGAATCGCACTGCCGATGATCACGTCGCTGGCGCGCTTGACGATGCCGTCGAAGCCGACAAATGGGGTTTCGCAAATCGCGACCACCGGCATGCCGCCCACGCTGTCGAAGCGCGCCTGCATCAGGTCGAACACATAAATATCGGGCAGGAAATAGACCGAAGCCGTGGTGTCCTGCAATTCATCGAGCAGCTTGCGGATGCGCGGCTGCGCCGAGATGGGCTGGCTGATGAAAATCATCTTGATGTGGTTGTCGCGCACGAAGCCGGCAACATCGCCCATATTGCCCAGCACCGGATGCGACAGCCCCGATTTGCGGCGATCGGCCGTGCGGTCGTCGAAGAAGCCGCGTACGCTGAGGAACAGGTTGGGCATGCGCTCTACCGTGCCCGCAAACTTCGTGCCCACTTCATTGGCGCCAACAATCACCACCGAGCGCACCTCGCTCTCCTTGGCCGGGTCGGTGCCGACATGGCGTGCCGCCAGGTGGCTCATGAGGAGCGCGAACGGCGTTGCCAGGAACCAGCTGAACACCACCGCTTCGTCGTAGTGGTAAGCCAGCCCACTGACGTTGCCGAGGAAGACCAGGATCACTGCCGTGACGATCCACCCCATGAAGATATCGCGCGCATAGGCCGTGATGCGCCCGCTGCGCCAGGTGCGGTAAGGGTCAACGTGCTGGTACACCGCCGACGAGATGAAGAAGGCCAGCACCATCAGCACCAGCGAGTATCCGGTAAACGGCTCCCCATACACCATCGACGTGGCGTACAGCATCCCCATGATGATCAGCGGATCGAGAACACGCTGGAAAAAGGAGACCAAGGGAATATCGTTTACCGTCATCGTCGCTCCTTGTCATCAGAATTGCACCGTCGCCATGAATGAAACGCCCTTTGCCTTGTAGCTGCCGGTGCCGATCAGCGGCGTGCCGGTACGGCGGTCCTTGAAGCCGGTCACGCTGAGCTGGACCTTGCGCCAGGGCTGGTAGACCACGCCGATATTGGTGCTGCGCGTGGTATCGCTTGGGTCACCATCGAAGGTGACGTAAGGCATGCGTTCGAATTTCCGCTTCTCGCGCTTGACGCCGGCATTGGCCTGCACCTTGGCCGAGATGTCCCAGGTGGCATTGAGGCTGGCGCCCTTGTTGACGCTGTTGTTGACCACGATGCTCTCCACCGCCGCAAATTCGCGCCAGGCCTCGGCGGTGAAACGCAGCTTGCTGCGCGGCCGCCAGTTCACGGTGCCGCGGCCGTTCAGTCCGCTGGTATCGCGCTCGGTGAAGGTATCGTGCTTGCGCTTGGCGTAGCCCGCCAGCAATTGCAACTGCGTGATGTCGCTGTACAGCCAGTTGATATTGGCTTTCAGCTCGTCCTGCGTATAGTTCTGGTCGAGGAAGGTAGTGCCGATGCGGCGCGGATTCAGGAAATTGCCTTTGATATGCCGCGCCACCAGGCCTACCCTGCTGCCGCTCGATGCGTGGTAGTCGATACCGACTTCGCTGCGGTCCTCTTTGCGGTTGTTCAGGCTTTGCGCTTCCAGCTCGTAGTCGAAGCGGTCGCGCTGGAAGCCAGTGTAAATGCGCCAGCGTGGATGCATGCGCCAGCCGCCGTTGGCATATTCGCGGCGCTGGGTGCGCAGGTTGCGCTGTTCCGAGTGGAAGTCGTTGAACGGGGTCAGCACTTGCTGGTAGCTGCCGCCGATATTGCCGTCAAAATGATTGCCGACCACCCAGGCCCAGTCCAGGCTGAAGTCCTTGCCGTTATAGTCAAGCTGGTCGTAATGGTCGAAAGTCACGCGCGAGACTTTCGCCTGGCCGGTAATTTTCTGGCGGCCGATCGGGCGGTCCAGTGCAATGCCGGCAATGGCTTGCGTGGCGCGGTCCGAACGCTGGATGCCGTCCGGCGTGTTGTCCGGTAGGCGCAGCAGGTTATCGTCATACGTCTGCCCCACGCTGATAAAGGGCTTGAAGGTTTCGCTGATATCCGCCTGCGCAGGACAGCACGCCAGTGCGGCAGCCAGCGCCAATGGAGTTGGCAGGATGCGCATATTATTTTTAGCCTCTTTTAACACTACCAATAGGTCCAGCTGCCGGTCACCATGATCCAGGCAGCCAACAGGCCGTTCGTCACGGCATGTCCCAGGATGGGAGTCCACAGCGTTTCGCTGCGCATGTACAACAAGGTGTAGGCAAGGCCAGCGAAGATGCCGGCCAGCCACAAGTTATGTTCGATACCGAACAGAAGAACAGAAATCGCCACCGCGCGCATGCCGCAGCGTGCCGGCCGCAGTGACAGGAAGTCGCGCTGTTCAAGCCAGCGCAACAGAAAGGAACGCCAGAATAGTTCCTCCATCATGGGCACCACCAGCGCCGCGCCGAAAGCGCGCACGGCCACCAGCGGCCAGTCGATGCGGCCATCGCTGCCTAGCGCATCGAAGCCGCGCGGCGCGCCAATTTGCATCCAGCTCGCATCGAGGGCAATCCACAGCACGAAGACGCCGGCACCGATGCCGAGAGCAAGGAATGCATCGCGCCGTGCAGGCAATGCGCGTAACTCCCGGTAGTGCTTGCGCCACGCCAGCAGCATGGCCAGCACCAGCGCGATCTTGGCAGGATACAGCCAGCGCATGGTGTTCGCGTGCGCACCGAATCGTTCAAGCACGTCGGCGAAGATGATGAAAACAATGAAGGTGGCGAACGGCAGCACGCGCGGCATGGCGCCGCTGCCATGGGCGCGCAGTGCGAGCACAGGCGCCGCAGCCGCTGTCGCCTGCGGCTGTTGGGAAATGCGCTTAGGTGGCTGCTGTAAAGTCACGATATCTGCCTTCCCGTTGGAAATGCCGAAGCAAGACTGCCTCGGCATTAAGGTTGTCAGATATTACAGCGGGCAATCGTGCGCAAGCGCACGAAAGTGAGAAAGTGCAAACTGTGGATTGAGTTACATCAAACGTTGTTGCGGGATTCGATTGCTTCCCAACGTTCCAGCGCGGTCATCAGCTCTTCTTCAATCTGTGCGATACGTTCGTTGAGGCGCTTTGCTTCCGCTGGCGTCTTCTTATAGAAGTCCGGATCGGACAGCGTGAGGTTCAGCGCTGTCTGTTCATCTTCCAGTTTGGCAATGAGTTGCGGCAACTCTTCCAGCTCGCGCTGTTCTTTGTAGCTGAGTTTTTTCGCCTTGGCCTGTGCTGGCGCGGCTGGTGCTGGTGCAGGTGCAGCTGCGGCAGGCTTGACTTCCGCTTTTTTCTGCGCCGGTGCTGCGGCACTGGCGTCACGCACGCGCTCCCAATCGCTATAGCCGCCGACATATTCTTTCCACTTGCCCTGCCCTTCGGCGACGATCACCTGGGTCACCACGTTATCGAGGAACATGCGGTCGTGGCTGACCAGGAACACGGTGCCGGCGTAATCCTCCAGCAATTCTTCCAGCAATTCCAGCGTATCGATGTCGAGGTCGTTGGTCGGTTCGTCCAGCACCAGGACATTGGCCGGCTTGGCGAACAGGCGCGCCAGCAGCAAGCGATTGCGTTCGCCGCCGGACAGCGAACTCACCAGCGAACGCGCGCGTTGCGGTTCGAACAGGAAGTCGCCCAGGTAGCTCATGACGTGCTTGCGCTGGCCATTGATTTCGACCCAGTCGGACCCGGGCGAAATGGTATCGGCCAGCGTCGCGTTGTCGTTCAACTGCGCGCGCATCTGGTCGAAGTATGCGACCTGCAATTTGGTGCCTTGCTTGATGGTGCCGGCGTCGGCCTGCTCTTCACCGAGGATCAGCTTGAGCAAGGTGGTCTTGCCGGCGCCGTTCGGGCCGATCAGGCCAACCTTGTCGCCGCGCATGATGATCGAGCTGAAGTCGCGTACGATGACTTTTTCGCCGAAGTCCTTGCTGACGTTTTCCAGTTCGGCCACGATCTTGCCGGAACGTTCGCCGGTGCCTACCTCCAGGCGCACCTGGCCTTGCTGGTCGCGGCGCGCGGAACGCTGCTCGCGCAGGCGTTCCAGGCGGCGCACCCGGCCTTCATTACGGGTGCGGCGTGCTTCGACGCCCTTGCGGATCCACACTTCTTCCTGCGCCAGCACCTTGTCGAACTTGGCGTTTTCCACTTCCTCGATTGCCAACTGCTCCTGCTTGCGGGTCTGGTAAGTGCTGAAGTTGCCCGGGTAGGACAGTAAGGTGCCGCGATCCAGTTCGATAATGCGGGTCGCCACGTTATCCAGGAAGGAACGGTCGTGGGTGATGAACAGGATGCTGCCCTTGAAATCGCGCAGCAGGCTTTCCAGCCACTGGATCGAGCTGAAGTCGAGGTGGTTGGTCGGCTCGTCCAGCAGCAGCACGTCCGGTGCGCCAACCAGGGCGCGTGCCAGTGCGGCGCGCTTCTTGGTACCGCCGGACAGGGTTTCCACCAGCACCGAACCATCCAGGTTCAGGCGGCCCAGTACGTTTTCGACCTTGTTATCGAGGTTCCAGGCATCGCCCGCGTCCAGCAGGACCTGGATATCGTGCATGCGTTCCATCAGCTTGTCATCGTCACCCTGGCCGAACTGGCTGGTCAGTGCGTCGTATTCCTTGCGCAGCGCCGGCAGTTCGCCCAGGCCGGTGGCCACGGCGTCATGCACCGTATGACCCGCCTCGAATTGCGGCTCCTGCTCGACGTAGACGATTTTTAGGCCCTGCTGCATGACCAGCAGGCCGTCATCCAGCTTCTGCATGCCGGCGATAATTTTCAGCAAGGAGGACTTGCCGGTGCCGTTGCGCCCGATCAGGCCAACCCGCTCCCCGGTTTCCAGGGAGAATTCAGCGTGGTCCAGCAGGGCGTGGTGGCCAAAAGCCAGTTGTGCGGATGTTAAGGAAATGACAGCCATTGGAGTGCAAATAGGGACGGAAAAACGAGCATTTTACCTGTTGCCAGCCTGTCAGCTATAATTGCGCTCGCTTTGCGTCCTCCCCGTAGCACAATGGATAGTGCACATGCCTCCTAAGCGTGGGATACTGGTTCGATTCCAGTCGGGGGGACCAATAGCTCCCCCGCTCCCTTTCTGCTTTTCTCCGGAACTTTTTCGAAAGCTTCCTGTCCAATCTCAATATATCCTTACGGGCCTTGCTCCACAGTTGGCCAAACTGTCGCCGGAGGCCATATGGATACCGAAATCCGTCTTGTGAAGGTCGAAATTGAAGTGGAAACGTTGAAGGAATTGGCGGATAGAAATATGACTACCATCGCCGACAACGCGAAAGCGATTGCAGATTTGCGTGAGGCCCTGGATCGCCGTTTCAGCGAACAGCAAACCAAAATGGATCAAGGATTTGCCGAGTTGAGGAAGGAAATCAGCTCCAACTTCAAATGGATGATGGGCACCTTTCTGACCGGCTTTTTCTTCCTGCTTGGTCTGCTGGGACGGGTTGCCGGACTGTATTGAGCTCGCCAACCTCGACAAGCAGTCATGCTTCGCAATTCTTTCCGGAAATTTTGAACCGTTTTCCTTGCTGCTGGTATTGACCGGCTACTACCCAAGGAAAACCATGCCAATTCATTCCCGCGTTCTCATTCTCGGCTCCGGCCCGGCCGGCTACGCTGCCGCCATCTACGCCGCCCGCGCCAACCTGCAGCCCATGCTGGTCACCGGCCTGGAGCAAGGCGGCCAACTGATGACCACCACCGATGTCGAAAACTGGCCCGCCGATCCGCTGGGCGTGCAAGGCCCGGACCTGATGCAGCGCTTCCGCGAGCATGCCGAACGCTTCGGCACGCGGATGGTGTTCGACCATATCCATACCGCACGCCTGCAGGAAAAGCCGCTGCGCCTGCTCGGCGACGCGGGAGAATACACTTGCGACGCCCTGGTTATCGCCACCGGCGCGTCCGCCCAGTATCTCGGACTGCCTTCCGAACAGGCTTTCATGGGCCGCGGCGTATCGGCCTGCGCCACCTGCGACGGTTTCTTCTACCGGGGCCGCGAAGTCGCCGTAATCGGCGGCGGCAATACGGCGGTCGAAGAAGCGCTTTATCTCTCCAACATCGTCTCGCGCGTCACCCTGGTGCACCGGCGCGACAAGTTCCGCGCCGAGCCTATCCTGGTCGACCGCCTGCATGCGAAAGTTGCGGAAGGAAAAATTGTGCTGAAGCTGAATGCCAACCTGCACGACGTGCGCGGTGACGACTCAGGCGTGACCGGCATGGTCCTGCGGCACAACCAGGGCTACCTTGAGCACGCCGCCGTGCACGGCATCTTTGTCGCTATCGGGCACAAGCCAAATACCGGCATCTTCGAAGGGCAACTGGAGATGCACAGCGGCGGCTACATCAAAACGCGGGCAGGGACTTCGGGCTTTGCTACTGCAACCAGCATCCCCGGTGTGTTCGCCGCAGGCGACGTGCAGGACCACGTCTACCGACAGGCCATCACCAGCGCAGGAACCGGCTGCATGGCCGCGCTCGACGCCCAGCGTTACCTGGAACAATAAGCAGGATTGCCGGCCTGGCGCCGGGCGGCAAATCCCAGTATGCCGAGGCCCGACAGGAGCATCAGCCAGGTCTGCGCCTCCGGCACCGCGAACACACGCCACACTTCCATATCGCCGTAGGTAACGTTGGGCGACTTGTAATCGCGCCCATCGAGCAGGCTTGAGTCGAAGTTGCTGCGCTCGGGGTCGATATATGAATACATGATCGAGTAGCCGCCATTGGTCAAGTCCCATGGCACGTACAAGTCATGGCCGGCGCCGAATACCGGGCCGGTCTTGGCATCGTTCCAGGTCTGGAAGGAACCGACCGTATCCAGCGCGTAAGTGCGCGGCGTCTGGCGGTGCATCTGGCGCGAGGTCAGGTTGAACAGGAAACCGGTGCGCTTTTCATCTTCGGTCGTGATGTGGAATTTCCCCGACGAATCCCAGCTCTGCGGGTTATAGCCGCCGACCTTGAACAATTGCCCAAGCTCATTGGTGGCCTCCATCACGGTAAAAGTACGTCCCTTGCCGTCGACGGCCGCGTGGAAATCCGCTGCGGTTTGTCCGTCGCGCTTCTTGTACAAGCGCTCCAGCCTGATCGGGCCATTGCCCAGCCAGGTCGATAGCTGGGCGATGTCCGCATCCGTCAACAGCGGCGTGGCGCCTTGCGCCGTCGACAGGACTAGCAGAAAGATTGCGCCAAGCAGGCGCGAACAAAGTTTAGCCATGGCATTGCACCTCCACGGCCGGACTATAGCACTTCGTTAAAACTACGCGGGCACGACTGCCGTGACCTCGATCTCCACCCGAGCGCGCGCTTCCAGCAGGCCGGCAACTTCCACTGCCGTCATGGCCGGATAGTGATTGCCGATCAGCTCGCGGTAAATGGCCCCGATCTCCTTGTAAGCCCCCATGTATTCGTGCTTATCCACCACGTACCAGGTCATGCGGGCGATATGCTGTGGGCCGCCGCCCGCTTCCTTCAGTACGGTCAGGATGTTTTCCATGGCCTGGCGGACTTGTCCCGCGAAATCATCTGTTTGGAATTCGCAATTTGCATCCCAGCCGATCATGCCGCTGACAAACACCATGCGGCCGGTGGCCGCGATGCCATTCGAATAGCCGCGTGGACGCGCCCAGCCTGGCGGTTGTAATACTTGCATAGTGACTCCTCAGCCTTCGCGCAGCAATTCGCGCGCGATGATCAATTGTTGTACTTCGGTGGCGCCTTCATAGATCCGCAGCGCGCGGATTTCACGGTACAGGCGCTCGACCGGATGTTCGCTGACCACGCCCATGCCGCCGAACATCTGCACGGCGGCGTCGATCACCTGCTGCGCGGTTTCGGTGGCGGTCATCTTGGCCATGGCGGCTTCCCTGGTGACCTTCTGGCCCTGGTCGCGCTGCCAGGCCGCGCGGTAGGTCAGCAGCGCCGACGCGTCAACGCCGGTTGCCATCTGCGCCAGCTTGGCTTGCGTGAGCTGGAAGTCGGCCAGGGTCTGGCCGAACATCTTGCGGCCCTGCGCATGCGTCAGCGCCTCATCCAGCGCGCGGCGGGCGAAGCCCAGCGAAGCGGCGGCGACCGAGGTGCGGAAGACGTCCAGCGTGGCCATCGCAACCTTGAAGCCCTGCCCCGCTTCGCCCAGGCGCTGGCTGGCGGGAATCCGGCAGTTGCTGAATTTCAGGCGCGCCAGCGGGTGCGGGGCGATCACGTTGATGCGCTCGGCGATCTCGAAGCCTGGCGCGTCCTTGTCGACGATGAAAGCGCTGATGCCGCGTGCGCCGGGCTGTTCGCCGGTGCGGGCAAAGACGACGTAGAAGTCGGCGATGCCGCCGTTGGAGATCCAGGTCTTCTCGCCATTGAGCACGTAATGGTCGCCATCCTGCTCGGCGGCACATTGCATGGCGGCGACGTCCGAGCCGGCTTGCGGTTCGGACAGGGCGAAGGCCGCGATGGCCTCGCCTTTTGCAACGCGCGGCAGGTAGGCTTGCTTGTTGGCGTCGCTTCCAAACAGGCTGATGGCACCGGAGCCCAGGCCCTGCATGGCGAAGGCGAAATCGGCCAGGCCGTTGTGGCGGGCCAGCGTTTCGCGAATCAGGCAAATGGCGCGGGTGTCTATGGCGTCGAGCGCGCCGCCGTATGCAGTACCGCCAATCGCGTGGCGCAGCCAGCCTGCGTCTCCCAATGCGCGCACCAGCGCACGGCATTGGGCATCGGTATCACTGCCGTGCGCATCGCGTACATGCTCGGTGGCCCAGGCATCCAGTTCACGCTCCAGCGTGCCGTGGCGTTGTTCGAAGAAGGGCCAGCCCAGGTAGGATTTATCGGCCATCTCAGTCGCCCTCAAAAACCGGTTTTTGCTTCGCCACGAACGCATGGTAGGCGCGGTGGAAGTCGTTGGTAGCCATGCAGATGGCCTGCGCCTGCGCCTCGGCTTCGATGGCTTCGTCCACGCCCATATTCCATTCCTGCTGCAACATCTTCTTGGTCATGCCGTGCGCAAAGGTCGGGCCGCTGGCCAGGCCCTGCGCGAAGGCTTGCGCTGCAGCGAGCAGGTTTTCCGGCGCGTGCAGGCTGTTGAAGAAGCCCCAGCGCTCGCCTTCCGTGCCGGACATCGAGCGGCCGGTGTACAGCAATTCGGCGGCGCGTCCCTGGCCAATCACGCGCGGCAGCAAGGCGCAGGCGCCCATGTCGCAGCCGGCCAGGCCGACGCGGGTGAACAGGAAGGCTGTCTTGCTGCGTTCCGTGCCGAGGCGGATGTCCGAACCCAGGGCCAGCATGGAACCGGCGCCGGCACACACGCCGTCGATAGCGGCGATCACCGGTTGCGGGCAGGCGCGCATGGCCTTGACCACGTCGCCGGTCATGCGGGTGAAGGCCAGCAGGCCAGGCATATCGAGCTTGGTCAGCGGGCCGATGATTTCATGCACGTCGCCGCCGGAGCAGAAATTCTCGCCGGCTCCGGTGATGACGATGACCTTGACGTCATCGGCATAGGCCAGTGCGCGGAACAGTTCGCGCAATTCGGAGTAGGAATCGAAGGTGAGCGGATTCTTGCGCTCGGGGCGGTCCAGCGTGAGCGTGGCGACGCCCTGCTCCACCGTGAACTGGAAGTGTTTGGCCTGGTATGCCGCGAGTTGCGCGCGGTTGCCTGGCAGGTCTTGCGGTTCCCCTTGCAGGTATTTCATGGTTTGTCCTTTTGTTCGCGGGCGTACAGGTGGCCCTTCATTTGCGACAGCAGTTCGATGAGCTGTCCTTTGTCTTCTTGCGAAATCTCTTGCAGCAGCTCGGCGACCCAGCTTTCGTGGACTTCGGCCATCTGCGCGAAAGCCTTGCGGCCGGCCGGCGTGAGCTTGACGCTGAAGGCGCGGCCGTCTTTCGGATCCGGCACGCGCACCACCAGGTTTTCCTGCTCCAATTGGTCGGTGATGCCGGTGACATTGCCGCCCGTGACCATCATGCGCTTGGAGAGTTCGCCCATGCGCAGGCCTTCGGGGTGGCGCTCAAGCTGCGCCATCAGGTCGAAGCGCGGCAGCGTGATGCCGAACTCGGTGCGCAGGCGGCTGCGGATTTCGGCTTCGATCTTGGTTGTGCAGGAGAGCATGCGCAGCCACAGTTTCAGCGACTGATGGTGGTCGTTGGTCAGGCGGCTTTCGAAGTCCAGTTGCATCGTTCCGGTTCCTTACATGACTTCACCGCCGGCGACGGCGATGGATTGGCCGGTCATTGCGCCGGACGCCGGCTGGCAGAGCCAGGCCACGGCGTTGGCGACTTCCTCGACCTGCACCAGTTTCTGTTGCGGATTGCCTGCCGCCAGTTCGGCCCGCGCCTGTTCTTCGGTGCGGCCGGTTTTCTGCATGATGTTGGCGATGGCTTCATGCACGATATCGGTCTCGGTGTAGCCGGGGCAGACAGCGTTGACCGTAATGTTTTTCGTCGCCAGCTCCAGCGCCAGTGCCTTTGTCAGGCCGACCAGGCCATGCTTGGCGGCGACGTAGGCGCTGACATATTTGTAGCCTTTCAGGCCCGCAGTCGAGGCGATGTTGATGATCCTGCCCCAGCCTTTTTCCAGCATTTGCGGCAACACCGCTTGCGTGCAGTGGAAGGCGCCGGTCAGGTTCACATCGAGCATCTGTTGCCAATGCCGGGAAGTGGTCTTCGAAAATGGCGCGGGCCGCGCCTGCCCTGCATTGTTCAGCAGGATGGTAATGGGGCCGAGTTGCTGCGCAGCGCTTGCAATGGCGGCGTGGACGGCCGCTTCGTCGGTCACGTCCAATACGCAGACGTCCACTCGCGGCCGCAGCACAGCCGGCGTGCCGGTTTGAGCGCTCCCGGCCCGCAGCGATTCGGCCGCGCATTCGAGCGCCGCTGCGTCGCGGCCGGCAATCGTCACACTGGCGCCCTGCGCGAGCAATGCGCGCGCGCTGGCCAGCCCGATACCCCGGCTGCCGCCGGTGATGAATGCATGGTGACCGGTAAGCGCCACGTTCAGCCCTCCAGCAATTTGGCAGCGACCTGCTGCGGCGTCAGTCCGGCGCTGGCTGCAGCCAGCTGGCGCTCGCGTTCGAGGTTGCGCTCAAGCTGCTGCTTGCCGGCCAGGTACTGCTTCGGCCAGGACACAGGGGTGTAGCCAAGGTTGGCCGCCTCGGCAAGCGTCCACGCTGGATTGGCGAGGTGCGGGCGCCCCACCGCGCACAGGTCCGCACGGCCTGCAGCGATGATGCCGTTGGCGTGGTCGGCTTCGAAAATCGAGCCGACCGCGATCGTCGGAATCTCCGCCTCGTTGCGCACGCGGTCCGCGAACGGCGTCTGGAACATGCGGCCGAATATCGGCTTTTCCAGCTTGCTGACCTGCCCCGAGGAACAGTCGATCATGTCGGCGCCCGCCTGCTTGAACAGGCGCGCAACCTGCACCGCATCGTCCGGTGTGATGCCGCCTTCCACCCAGTCGTGTGCCGAAATGCGCACGCTCATCGGCTTATGCGCCGGCCAGGCTGCACGCATGGCCTTGAACACGCGCAAGGGGAAGCGGCAGCGGTTCTCCAGCGAGCCGCCATATTCGTCGCCGCGCTCATTGGTCAGCGGCGAGATGAAGGACGACAGCAGGTAGCCGTGCGCGCAATGCAGCTCCAGCCAGTCGAAGCCCGCTTCTTCTGCCGCCAGCGTGGCGCGCACGAAATCGGCCTCGATACGGCGCATGTCTTCGGTGCTGGCAGTGCGGGCCACCTGCGACACGCCGGCCAGGTATTGCTGCTGCGACGCCGCCACCAGCGGCCAGTTGCCTTTATCGAGCGGCAGGTCGATGCCATCCCACATGGCGCGGGTCGATCCCTTGGCGCCGGCGTGGCCGAGCTGCAGGCCGATTTTGGCGTCCGTATTCTGGTGGACGAAGTCGACGATGCGTTTCCACGCCATCGTGTGCGCGGGGGCGTACATGCCGGGGCAGAACGGCGTAATGCGCGCATCGGCGGAAACGCAGGTCATCTCCGCCATCACCAGCGCCGCGCCGCCCATGGCGCGCGCGCCCAGGTGCGCCATATGCCAGTCGCCGACGCAGCCATCGACCGCGCTGTATTGCGCCATTGGCGACACCACGATGCGGTTTTTCAGAACCAGCCCGCGTACTTTGTAAGGCGTGAACATGGGTGGAATCGAACGGCCGGCCGGGAGCGCCGGCGCCGCCAGCCCGGACTGCGCAAAAGCCCGTTCGCCCAGCCAGCGCTCGAAGCCGGCCACATAGTCCTTGTCGCGCACGCGCAGGTTTTCATGCGACAGGCGCTGGCTGCGGGTCAGCATCGAATAGGCGAATTGCGGTGCTTCCATCGCCGTGTAGCGCTGCACGTTCTCGAACCATTCCATTGAATTGCGGGCTGCGCTCTGGATCTTCAGCACTTCGACGGCGCGCACTTCCTGGTAGGCGGCCAAGGCATCGCGCGCGTTGCCATGTACGGAGAAGCAGCGCGCCAGCTCGATCGCATCTTCCAGCGCCAGCTTGGTGCCGGAGCCGATCGAGAAGTGCGCGGTATGCGCCGCGTCGCCCATCAGGACTACCGGCACGTCGCCATTCCAGTGCACCCACTGCTGGCACACGATGCGCGGAAACTTGATCCAGACGTTCGAACCGCGCAGGTGGGCGGCGTTGGACATCAGCTTGTGCCCTTCCAGCCGGTCGGCAAACAGCTTCTCGCACCAGGCCAATGCTTCGTCCTGCGACATGTCTTCCAGCCCGGCAGCGCGCCACACGGACTCCGGGGTTTCGATGATGAAGGTCGAGGTCTCGCCGTCGTACTGGTAGATATGCGCCTGGAACCAGCCATGCTCCGTTTGCTGGAAATCGAAGGTGAAGGCATCGAACTTCTTCGTCGTGCCCAGCCAGACGAAGCGGCACTGGCGCGCTTCGATCATCGGCTGGAAGGTCGCCTCGTAGCGGGTGCGGACGCGCGAATTCAGGCCATCCGATGCGATCACCAGGTCGGCGTCGTAACGTGCCGCCAGCTCGCGGTCGTCCTGCACATCGGTCTCGAACACCAGTTCCACGCCCAGCTCTTCGCAGCGCTGCTGAAGGATGTTCAGCAGGCGCTTGCGGCCGATGCCGCAGAAGCCGTGCCCGCCCGAGGTGACCTTCTGCCCCTTGAAGAAAACGTCGATATCGTCCCAGTGATTGAAGGACTGCAGGATTTCGCGCGCCGTCTTTTCGTCGGCTGCCACCAGGTTGCCCAGCGTCTGGTCGGAAAACACCACGCCCCAGCCGAAGGTATCGTAAGGCCGGTTGCGCTCGACCACGACAATGCGGTGCGACGGGTCCTGCTTCTTCATCAGCAGGGCAAAATACAGGCCGGCCGGACCGCCGCCAATGCAAACGATATTCATGCGATTCCTCAGGTGCTACGGAGTTTGAAGCGTTGCAGCTTGCCGGTTTCGGTGCGCGGCAGCGAAGTCAGGAAGCGGATCGAGCGCGGATACTTGTACGGCGCGATCTGTTCCTTGACGAAGTCCTGCAAATGCGCCGCCATTTCGGGCGATGGTTCGAAGCCGGGCTTGAGCACCACGTGCGCTTCCACCACCTGTCCGCGCTCCTCGTCCGGCTTGCCGACCACGCCGCATTCGGCCACGGCAGGATGGCGCAGCAATGCGTCCTCCACTTCGGGGCCGGCGATGTTGTAGCCGGCGGAGATGATCATGTCGTCCGTGCGCGAACGGTAGAAGAAGTAGCCGTCGGCATCCATTTCATAGGCGTCGCCGGTCAGGTTCCAGCCATTCAGCACGTAGTCGCGCTGGCGCGGATCGTCCAGGTAGCGGCAACCGGTCGGGCCTTTCACGGCCAGGCGGCCGACGATGCCGGGGCCAACCGGCTGGCCCTTGTTATCGAGCACGCAGGCGCGATAGCCGGGGATCGGCTTGCCGGTGGCGCCGGGGCGGATCTCGTCGCCCGCGGCGGAGATAAAGATATGCAGCATTTCCGTAGCGCCGATGCCGTCGATCATGCGCAGGCCGGTAGCTTGCTGCCATGCCTCGCGTGTGGCGACCGGCAGGGCTTCGCCGGCCGAGACGGACTTCTTCAGGCTGGACAAGTCGTATTTGCCGGCAAGCGTGGCCATCTGCCGGTAGAAAGTCGGTGCGGTGAAGCAGATGGTGGCGCGGTATTTTTCGATAGCCTGCAGCAGGGCTTCGGGCGTCAGCTTTTCCAGCAACACGGAAGCGGCGCCGACGCGCAGCGGGAACAGCAGCAGGCCACCGAGGCCGAAGGTAAAGGCAAGCGGCGGGGTGCCGATGAACAGGTCGTCGGCGCCTGACTTGAGGACATGGCGCGGGAAGCAGTCGCAGATGGCCAGCACGTCGCGGTGGAAGTGGATGGTGCCTTTTGGGACGCCGGTGGTGCCGGACGTGAAGCTGATCAGGCAGATATCGTCGGCAGCGGTGTCGCAAGCCGTTGCGCTCGCAGGCTGCCCGGCCATCAGGGCGTCGAGCGAGCTTTCCGGCGCCAGGCCGGACTGGGCGTCGGCAGGCACATTGAACCACAGGGTGCGTTCAGGGCGGCCAGGCGCCGCTTCGATCTCTTCGCGCAAGGCATGGGCGCACAATACCGCCTGTACCTGCGCCTTTTGCATGATGACGCCCAGCTCGCGGGCGCGCAGCAGCGGCATGGTGGGAACAGCGATCAGTCCGGCCTTGAGCACGGCCAGCACGGCGGCGGCCATCATCGGATGGTTGGCCCCGCGCAGCAGCACGCGGTTGCCGGGTACCAGCCCCATTGGACCGCGCAGCACATTGACGATGCGGTCGACCTGCTGCTGCAGTTCGGCGTAAGTCCAGTCGATGCCATCGCCACGCAGTGCAAGGCGCCCTCCACCACCGCCGGCAACGGCCTTGTCCAGGATCTCGGCCACGCAGTTCAGGCGCGCCGGGTACTGCAACTCGGGGAGATCGAACACCAGGTCCGGCCATTGGTCAGCCGGTGGAAGGTGCTGGCGCGCGAACTGGTCGAGATGCGCGCTCGGTTCTGCTGCAGTGGTTCTGTTCATGGTCGCCTGGGTAAGGTTCGGTTGAAAGTACAGCCTGCGGTGCAGACTACTTTAAACCTAAAATATATTTACCGCAAGGCCGGGAAGGCTATCCCTGCCGCACCAGGGAGGACTGGTGCAGCACCGCCCGAATGACGTCCGTCAGCGCCGCCTGCACTGCTTCGTTGCTGGTATGGCCGCCCATGAGGGGCTTCAAGGCCGCCGCGGCGCCGTGCAGGCCGAGCGTGGTGCAGCCGGTATGCAGGCGCTCCAGCCGCACGCGCACCTCGGCCTGCTCGTCGTGCGCCAGCAGCGCATCGATCTCGTTGCTGGCCGCCGTCAGCTGGTTCTGGAACCCGGTCAGGTAGACCAGCAAACGATCGGCGCCAATCCCCAGCCGCACCAGGGTGGCGGCCGGTTCTTCCGCCCGGTGTTCATAACCATTGGCTGCCTGGTCGAGGAAAGCGCCGAGGTGGGCGCGCACCTGCTCCGACTGGAACGGCTTGACGATATAGCCGGTGGCGCCGGCCAGTGTGGCCTGCTGCACCGTTTCCTTGTCGGTGGCGGACGACACCAGCACGAACGGCACCTGCGCCAGTTCGCCATGGCTGCGCACATGCTGCAGCAGCTCGATGCCGGACAGGCGCGGCATGCGCAGGTCGCAAAAAACGATGCCCGGACGCAGCCCATCCCCTAGCTGCTGCCAGGCGTCGGCGCCATCCTCCGCCTCGACGATCTCGAACTTGCCGCAACCGTCGATCAGGTGCATCAGCACCATGCGTGAGACTACGTCGTCGTCGACTACCAATACTTTCATGTTCTCTCCGCTTTTATTTTAATGACGCGTTGGGGATACGACATGTTCCAGCAGCAGGCGAAGGCGCGGCAGCTTTTCCCGGATCGCCGGCCACATGGCGCGATCCGCGGCGCGTTCCAGTTCGCCGCACAGTGCATGCAATTCGGCCTCATCGAGGTAGGCGGCGCTTCCCTTCATGCCATGGAACAGGCGGCCGGCCGCATCGGCATCGGCCGAAGCGAGTGCCTGGTCCAGCTCGCGCAGGCGCGCCGGCAGGTCGGCGATGAAGGCATCGCGCAGGCGCAGCTTGAGCGCCTGCCCGGCCTGGCCCGGCATGGGCGCCGGCGGCGGCAGGTCGCACACGCCGAACATGGCATCCAGCTCCGCCACCGAAGGCTTTTCCGGCGCGCGCGCGCGCATCGGCGGCAGCTTGATGCCGCGCGCCAGCTGGCGTTCGATGGCGCGTTCCAGCTGCATGTGCAGCGCGCCTTCGTCGATCGGCTTGGTCAGGAAGTCGTCCATGCCGGCCGCCAGGTAGCGGCTGCGGTCTTCGTCGCTGGCGTTGGCTGTCAGGGCCACGATCATCAGGTGCGGGTCCAGCACCGGCGCCTCGCGCGGGCCGCCGGAGCGGATCAGGCGCGTCGCCGTGGAACCGTCCATTTCCGGCATGCGGCCGTCCATCAGCACCAGGTCGTAGCGCTGCTGGGCGCAGGCGGCCAGCGCCAGCACGCCGTTGCCGGCGATATCGACCTTGTGGCCCAGGTCTTCCAGCATCATGCGCACGATGATCTGGTTGGTCGGGAAGTCTTCCGCGCACAATACGCGCAGCTGGTGGGTATGCGGCTCGCGCGCAACGTGCGGCGCCAGCGGCGGCGCCACGCCGTCGCGCAGCGGAACGGTAAAGGCAAAGCTGGAGCCTGCGCCCGGCGCGCTGACAACGTCGATCAGGCCGCCCATCAGCTCCACCAGTTGGCTGCTGATTGCCAGGCCCAGGCCGGTACCGCCGTAGCGGCGGGTGGTGGTGGTGTCGCCCTGCTCGAATTTCTGGAACAGGCGCGGCAAGGCGTCCGGCGGAATGCCGATGCCGGTGTCTTCCACCGTGAAGCGGATGCGGTGCCCTTCCGGCCCGCTGCTCTCGCGCTCCACCCGCAGCGAAACCTTGCCGCGCTCGGTGAACTTGAAAGCGTTGCCGACCAGGTTGACCAGCACCTGGCGCAGGCGGGTCGGGTCGCCCACCACGAATTCGGGCAGGTCTTCGGCGAAATCGACCTCGAAGCCCACCATATTGGACATGGTCTGCTCGGCAAACAGGCTGACCACGTTCTCCACCATGCTGGCCAATGCGAAATCGATCGATTCGATGTGCAGCTTGCCGGCCTCGATCTTGGAGAAGTCCAGCAGGTCGTTAATGATGGCCAGCAGCGACTGCGCATTGCCCTGGCCGCGCTCGATCTGCTCGCGGGTGCGCTCGGCCAGCGCATTGTCGCGCAGCGCGAAGCCCAGCATGCCGATCACGCCGGCCAGCGGGGTGCGCATTTCGTGGCTCATATTGGCCAGGAACTCGGACTTCTGGCGCGTTGCGTCTTCCGCCCGCTGCTTGGCCAGCGACAGGTGCTTGTCGCGCTGCTCCAGTTCGCGCTTCTGCTCCTGCAGCAACTGGTTTTTCAGTTCAACTTCGGCCGTGCGCAGCTTGACCTGTTTTTCCAGCTGCAGCTGCTGGCTGCGCAGCACGCGCACGCGCATGTGGTAGGCGCCCCAGGCGCAGCCCATCGCAGCGGCCAGCATGCACAGGCGGAACCACCAGGTTTTCCAGTACGGCGGCGCGATATTGATTTCCAGCGTGGCGGCGTTGTCGTTCCAGATGCCGTCCTTGTTGGCGGCCTTGACGCGGAACTGGTAGGTGCCCGGGTCCAGGTTGGTATAGGTCGCGAAGCGCTTGCCCGCATCGGTCACCACCCAGTCCTTGTCGAAGCCTACCAGCTGGTAGGCAAAGCGGTTGCGCTGCGGTGCCGCGTAGTGCAGCGCGGCGAATTCCAGCGAGAAGACCGAATCGCCTTCGCGCAGCGACAACGATTTGGTGTATTCGATTGCCTGCTGCAGCACGCCTTTGTTGACGCCGCCCTGCCCCGGCCGCACCGGCTTGTTGAAGATCTGGAAGTCGGTGATCACTGCCGTCGGCGCCGAGCTGTTCTCGCGCACCTCTTGCGGATCGAAGGCAGTGATGCCGTTAAAGCCGCCGAAATACAAGGTGCCGTCGGCCGCGCGCAAGGCAGAGCCGTCAAAGTACGCGCCCTCGATGGTGCCGTCCACGCCGGAATAATTGCGCACCTGGCCGTTGCCCATGTCGAGGCGGGAAATGCCGGTATTGGTCGACAGCCATAAATATTTGCCGCGGTCCGGCAGGATGCCCGCGATCGCATCGTCGGCCAGGCCATCCTTGCGCAGGAAGCGGCGGAAATGCACGCTGCCGTCAGGGCGCCGTTCCATGCGGTTCAGGCCCGCGGCGGTGCCGATCCACAGCATGCCGTCGTCGTCCTCGTACAGGTAATGCACCTCGTTGTGACTCAGGCTGCCCGCGTCGTTCGGGTTGTTGCGGTAGTGCGTGAAGCGGCCGGTCTTGCGATCCAGCAGGTCAAGGCCGTTGAAGGTGCCGACCCACAGGTTGCCGCGCCGGTCTTCCAGCACCGGGCGCACCACGCTGTCGGCCATGCTATGGGTATCGGAAGGATCGTGGCGGAAGGTCAGCACGCCGTTGCTGGACGGATCGATGCGATGCAAGCCGTTGCGGGCGGAGGCCCAGACCATGCCCTCGCGGTCGCCGTACAGAAAGCGGATCACATCATTTTCGGGATCGCCGTGCGACAGCATCAGCGGCCCAAAGCGGCGGCCCTTGATGTCGAAGCGGCGTACGCCGTTGCGGCTGCCCACCCACAGGATGTTGCGGTCGCGCGGATCGTGCAGCAAGGCAGTGACCTGGAATTCCAGGCTGTCGCTGCCGCCACCGGTGCGGTACAGCACGGTCTTGCCGGTCACCGGATCGTAGTAATTCAGGCCATCGCTGTTGCCGACCCAGACCTTGCCGTCGCCGGCATCGAGCAAGGCGCGCACCTTGTTGTCGGTCAGCGTGAAGGGCTGGCCCGGATCCTTGACCAGGCGCGCAAAGCCGCCGCTGCCCAGGTCGACCCGGCTGACGCCACGGTACCAGGTACCCACCCACAGGGTGCCGACGTTGTCGCGGAACAGCGAGAACACGTAGTTGTCGGCGATGCTGTGCGGGTCGCCCTGCTGGTGGCGGTATTGCACGAAGCGGTCATCCGACTGGCGCCAGCGGAACAAGCCGCCGGTCTGGCTGCCGACCCATAGCGTGCCGTCCTGGTCCTGGTAGATGCGCTTGACGGTGCTTTGCGGCAGGCCTTCCGCCGCGCCCAGCACGCGCCGCTGGGGATATTTTCCTTCCAGGGTCCAGCGCTCGATGCCGTTCTGGGTGCCGACCCACAGCACCTGGTCGCGGTCCACCAGCAAGGACTGGGCGCCGCGCGCGCCCGCCGCTTTCAGCGGATAGTGGATGAAGCTGCGCGCGCCGGGTTCCAGCATGTCGACGCCGGCCGAGGTGGCGATCCATAGCCTGCCCTGCTTGTCGCGCGCCAGCGCGTTGACCTGGTCATGGCCAAGGCTTCCCGCGTCGGCGCGGTCATGGTGGTAGATAACGAACTTGCCCGAGACCGGATCGAAGTGCTGCAGGCCGTCGGCCGTGCCGATCCACAGGCCATCGACGCCATCGTCGATGATGGCCTTGATATGGCGGTTGCCGCTGCCGCGCTTTTCCGGTTCGCGCGGCAGGTAGTGGCTGAAGGCCTGCGTCTTGGGATCGAACAGGTCCAGGCCACCGTCGGTGCCCACCCACATGCGGCCGCGCGGATCGAGGTGCAGCACGCCGACCCAGTTCTCGGCCAGGCTGCGCTGGTCGCCGACGATATTGCGGTAGACGGTCACCTTATAGCCGTCAAAGCGGCTCAGGCCTGCCTGGCTGCCGAACCACATGAAGCCCTGGCGGTCTTGCACAATCGACAATACCGACTCCTGGGCCAGGCCGTCGTCCACGTCCAGCTGCTCGAAACGCAGGGTGCGCGGCGGCGCCGCCAGCGCCGGGAGGGCGAGCGTGCAAGCCAGGGCCAGTGCGGCCAGGCGCGGGATCAGAAGACGGAGTTTTCCAGCCACGAAGGTCAAGATTGGGCAAAAGCTGCCATTTTACTATTTGTCGCCATCAGGACCCGAAAAATGACAGCACGTCTGCGCGGCGTGCCTGGGTATCGCGCTGGCCGAGGCGGATCAGCTCCTGGGTGTAGCTGGCTTCGAACAGCAGGTAGGACGCCAGCGCCGAACCGCGTGCCTCGGTGGCGCCGATCCCGGACAGCATGGTGCGGATCGGCGCCGGCAGGCTGCCGATATGGCGTGCCGCCAGGTCGTCCAGCCGTTCCGACGGCGCAATCACCAGCAACTCCACCGGCCGCAGCGGGGTCTTGGCCAGCAAGTCCTCCGGCAGCACCGACAAGGTCTGGTTGACCCGGTTCAGGCGCTCGATATCGACCGCCAGGCCATCCAGGAAGATGGAGGACATGGCATGGCCGGCAATCTGCGCCAGGCTCGGATAGCGCGGCGACTCCGTCATCTGGCGTGGCGGCTCGGTCAGGCGGCCGGCGCCAACCACCAGCACTTTCTGCGCGCCGAGGTGGATGGCCGGCGAAATCGGCGCCAGTTGGCGCATCGAACCGTCGCCGCAGTACTCCAGGTGGCCGCCCATGTACAAGGGCGTCGCCGGGAAGATAAAGGGAATCGCCGAGGAAGCCAGCAGGTGCTCGACGCCGATCTGGTCCTGCATCGCCACCCGCTGCATGCGCACCCAGGGCGCGATTTCGGCAGCGGTCTGGTAGAAGGTGATGTGCTGGCCGCCGGTATAGGACGAGGCAGTGACGGCCACCGCATGCAGCAAGCCCTCCTGCAGGCAGTTGTCCAGGCGCGGCAAATCCAGCATGCGGTGCAGCAGGTTCACCAGCGGCGTGTTGTCGAGCAGCGACTGCGGCGGCGCGGCGCGCCATTTGCGCAGCAGCCAGCCGAAGGACAGCAGGGACAGCCAGCGCGCGCCGGAACGCAGCACGCCAAGCGAGTCGGCGCGATAGACTTGGTTTGCTTCGAAATTGCTCCACACATCGAGCAGCTTCTGCACGCCTTCGCCGAAATTGTCGGCGCGGCAGGCCAGGGCCGTGGCGTTGATGGCGCCGGCCGAAGTGCCGCAAATGATCTGGAATGGATTACGTGCCGGAGGCCATCCCTCTTCCCACAGGATTTCGGAAATCGCCTGCAAAACACCTATCTGGTAAGCCGCCCGGGCGCCACCGCCCGTCAGGATCAAGCCCGTTTTCTTTTTCATGCCCATTTATCAAGGGTAACATGCTGGCCGCGGGGCGGGAATCACCCTGCCCGCGGCCTGTCGCGCGCCCGTCACTCGCCGCGCACGATGCCTTCGCGGCGCGGATCGGCGCCGCCAAACCAGCCGGCCGGCGTACGCTGCAAGCCTTGCAGGCCGGAGTTCAGCTCCACCTGGCGCACCTCGTGGCCGCGCGCTTTCAGCTGGTCCACCAGGTCGCTGGAGAACTTGCCCGCTTCCAGCTCGGTCGGGCCATTGCGGCTGCCGAAATTGGGCAGGCTGATGGCTTGCTGCACGTTCAGCTTCCAGTCCAGCGTGCCCACCAGCACCTTGGCCACGTAGTTGATGATGGTCGACCCTCCCGGCGAACCGGCGGCCAGCACCAGTTTCCCGGTCTGCTTGTCGAACACCAGGGTCGGCGCCATTGAGCTGCGCGGACGCTTGCCCGGTTGCACGCGGTTGGCTATCGGGCCGTTTTCATCCACCGAGTCCCAGGAGAAGTCGGTCAGCTGGTTATTCAGCAGGAATCCATCGACCATCTGGCGCGAGCCGAAGGCGTCTTCCACCGATGTAGTCATGGAGATGCCGTTGCCAAAGCCGTCCACCACCACCAGGTGCGAAGTGGATGGCTTGTCCAGTGCCGTATCGTCGCCCCAGGCCACTTTGGCTTCGGCCGGCACGCCGGCGCGGGCGCGGCCCATCGACTTGTCGCCGATCAGGGTGGCGCGCTGGCGCAGGTAGGATTTGTCGAGCAGGCCGCTGGCGCCCCTGCCGGGCAGCGGCACGAAGTCGGTGTCGGCCACGTAGCGGTTGCGGTCGGCGTAGGCCAGGCGTTCGGCTTCCGTCATCAGGTGGATGGCGTCGGCGCTGATCACGCCGTCGACTGGCGCATAGTCGCCGATCTTGCTGTTCTCCAGGATGCCCAGGATCTGCGCGATCGCTACGCCGCCCGACGACGGCGGCGGCATGCCGCACACCTTGTAGGCGCGGTAGTCGGCGCACAGCGGCTCGCGTTCCCTGGCCTGGTAGCCCGCGATGTCGGCTGCCGTCAGGCCGCCGGGATTGGTCGGGTGGCCCTGCACTTTCGCAGCGATGTCGCGCGCGATACGGCCACGGTAGAAGGCATCGGCACCTTCGGCAGCGATTTCACGCAGGGTCTTGGCCAGTGCCGGATTTTTCAGGACATGGCCGACGGGCCAGGGTTTCTTGTCCTTGTCGAAGAAATAGGCGGCAGCGACCGGGTCGCGCTGCAGGTAACGCTCACTGGTCAGCAAGGCGTTCAGGCGCGGGCTGACGGCGAAGCCCTCCTCCGCCAGCTTGATGGCGGGCGCGAACAGTTTGGCCCAGGCCAGTTTGCCGTACTCTTTATGCGCCAGTTCCAGCATGCGCAGCACGCCGGGCGCGCCGACCGAACGGCCGCCGACCACGCCGTCCGCACGCGGCAAAGGCTTGCCGTTGGCGTCCTGGAACAGGGTTTCGGTAGCAACAGCGGGCGCGGTTTCACGGCCGTCGAAGGAGCGGACTTTCTTGCCGTCCCAGTGCATCATGAAGGCGCCGCCGCCGATGCCGGAAGATTGCGGCTCGACCAGGGTCAGTACCAGTTGGGTGGCGATGGCTGCGTCGACGGCGGAGCCGCCCTGTTTCAGCATCTGGTAGCCGGCTTCGGTGGCCAATGGGTTGGCTGCGGCAACCATGAATTTATGCGCGGACCAACCGGCTTTTTCCTGCCAGCCAGTGGCGATTTCAGGAGCGCGGTTGTCTTGGGCGTGGAGCGGGAGACTGGTGCAGCAGAGCGCTGCGAGGGCAAGGGCTATGGCTTTCATCCGGCCATGCTACACCAAAACCGGCAATTCAGTGCCAGACCCATAGGGTCTGGCACTCGGCATGCGGCGGCCGCGTATTCGTGTCTGACCCTGCGGGTCGGACACGGGTTTACCGGTTTATTTAGGCTGCATGCGAATCGCCCCATCCAGGCGGATGGTTTCGCCATTCAGCATGGCATTTTCGATAATGGCCTTGGCCAGCGAAGCATATTCGAACGGCTTGCCCAGGCGTGGCGGGAACGGCACCATCTTGCCCAGCGCATCCTGCACTTCTTGCGGCATGCCCAGCAGCATCGGGGTCTCGAAGATGCCCGGCGCAATGGTCATCACGCGAATGCCGGAACGCGACAGGTCGCGCGCCATCGGCAGGGTCAAGCCGGCCACGCCGGCCTTGGAGGCACCGTAAGCCGCCTGGCCGATCTGGCCATCGAACGCCGCCACCGATGCAGTATTGATGATCACACCGCGCTCGCCCCACTCTGCCGCCTCGGTCTTGCCCATGGCGTCGGCCGCCAGGCGGCACATATTGAAGGTGCCGACCAGGTTGATATTGATGGTGCGTGCGAAAGATTCCAGCGGATGCGGGCCATCCTTGCCCACGGTCTTGATGGCAGGCGCCACGCCGGCGCAGTTGACCAGGCCACGCAGCGTGCCCATGGCGGTCGCCGCAGCCACCACGGCCAGGCCGTCCGCTTCCGACGTCACGTCGCATTTGACGAATTTGGCTGCGCCCAGTTCGGCGGCCAGCTTTTCGCCGGATTCCACCTGCACGTCCGCCAGCACCACCTTGCCGCCGTTGTCGACGATCATGCGCGCGGTCGCCGCGCCCAGGCCCGACGCGCCGCCGGTGATGATGAATACTTGGTCCTTGATTTGCATGCTTTTGTCTCCCCTATTCACTTTACGTTACGTAAACGTCAATCGAGGCGTATTGTAGCCGAAATCAGTAGCAAGTCATCCATCCCCCGCTCTGCGAACACACTTTTCCGCTTGGGCTGATGACCTGCCCGGGCGGCCCGTGGTAATAGGCGCCGCTGGCGTCGCGGCAGCCGCCCGCGTCGCACTGGACCGGGATCGGCGCGCTGGGGCCGGGCAGCGGCGTGGCTGGCGGCAGGATGGCCCCCGGCGGCAGCGCCGGTTGCCCCGCGCGCGGCAGTTGGGCAATCGCCGTCGGCGCGGCATGCGGATCGCGTTTGGTGAGCACGGGCGCCCAACTCAGCGAAGGATCGGGTGCCGGCGCGATGCGCGGCGTTGGGGTGACGTTCAGCGGAACCGGCCGGCGCGGCATGTTCTTGCGGGCAGGCGCGGTGCGGCAAGGTTCCTGCTGCAGGTGCTTGCCATCGGCGCTGAGCCGGCATTCCGGCAACCGCCGGTACTCTTCAAGGGATTCGGCGCCAGCGGCCGGGCCGGACAGCCCGGCGGCCAGCGCCAGCAGGAGTGGATAGTTCATGGTGCCCTCCGCAGCGTACAGCCATCATACGCCGCAGAGGGTGGAAGCGGCGCGGCTTACTTCGCCGCAGGGACCTCGCTCGCGGCCTGGGCCGGCACCTCGGCGGTAGCCGGAGCCGCCACCGGTGCGGCAACGGGTGCCGCAACCTGCGGCGCCGCAGCCGACGCCGGAGCCACCACCTGTTGCTGCGCCTGCATCGGCGCCATCGTCACCGACAGGATGCCGGTGGCAGGCAGCAGCGGCACCAGCAGCAGCGCCACGATGTTGATGATCTTGATCAGCGGGTTGACCGCCGGGCCGGCGGTATCCTTGTACGGGTCGCCCACGGTATCGCCGGTCACCGCCGCCTTGTGCGCGTCGGAGCCTTTGCCGCCATGGTTGCCGTCCTCGATATACTTTTTCGCGTTATCCCAGGCGCCGCCGCCGGTGGTCATGGAGATCGCCACGAACAGGCCGGTGATGATGGTGCCCATCAGCAGGCCGCCCAGCGCACGCGGGCCAAGCAGCATGCCGACCAGGATCGGCACCAGCACCGGCAGCAGCGAAGGCGCAATCATTTCCTTGATGGCGGACGCGGTCAGCATGTCGACCGCCTTGTCGTACTGCGGCTTGCCGGTACCGTCCATGATGCCCTTGATGTCGCGGAACTGGCGGCGCACTTCCACCACCACGGCGCCGGCAGCGCGGCCCACGGCCTCCATCGCCATCGCGCCGAACAGGTAAGGAATCAGGCCGCCGATGAACAGGCCCACGATCACCATCGGGTCGGACAGGTCGAACGACATCGACATGCTGCGCGACTCCAGCGCGTGGGTGTAGTCGGCAAACAGCACCAGCGCGGCCAGGCCGGCGGAACCGATCGCATAGCCCTTGGTCACGGCCTTGGTGGTGTTGCCCACCGCATCCAGCGG